>SXSS01000018.1 GCA_005792145.1 Planctomycetia bacterium
CCAGATTTCATTATTCGATTGGGTGGAGCGATATCGAGTCGTCGTATTGGTGATTTTCTCGCTCAATCGCGGCGCAGCGGTGCCCGTGAATTGGTGATTCGAGATGGACCCGAGCGAATGGATTTCGAGCACGCCGCATCGATTGAGATGCCGATCGATGCAAGCTTTTCATCGACTATTCGCACGCAAACTTGGTCAATACGCAACACTGCAAGCAACGCGCCTGTTGTGGTGAATAGCACTTACAAAGATGCGTGGAAATCTGCGGATGCAACTGTTGCGCGCGTTCTTGATGCGTATCTCGATGATCGCGACGAAGTGTTGGATGAACCCTCGACCGCGCGCATCATTTCGGCAAGTTGTCCTGCTGGTGCGACACTCTTGTTTGGAAACAGCATGCCGATCCGTGATGCAGATATGCATGCGGCAGGGGTCGAGTCCTCGCCGACCATCGCAGTCAATCGTGGCGCAAGTGGAATTGATGGTTTGATCGCAACTGCGGTTGGTCACGCGCGCGTCACTGGCGCACCCACCGTGGCAATCGTCGGTGATCTCTCTCTTCTGCATGATCTTGGTTCGCTCGCGCTCGTCTCTGCCAGCAGTGTTCCTGTGATCATCGTGGTCGTGAATAATGATGGTGGTGGAATCTTTCATTTTCTTCCACTCGCGGATCATCCAAGCATGCTCGAACCTTGGGCGACTGCGCCGCATGGAATCAACTTCTCTGCAGCAGCAAAGATGTTTGGATTGCATTACAACTCTCCGACAGTTCGCGGCGGATTGGTTGACGATCTCGGTGATGCCTTGCAACGCGCCACAAAATCAAACCGCTCGACATTGATCGAAGTACGGACGAATCGAATTGAAAATGTGCAGTTTCATCGCAAGTTGCAGGGGGAAATTGTGGCTGCATTGGATCGTTCTCGTCTGGTCACGCTTGCGACAGCGGAAGTGAACAATCAATGAGTCATTCCGACGCGCAATCAATTTCCAAGTCGAAAGTTGATCGCCCAGTCATTCTCATTCATGGTTTTCTTGGAACGCCATCGGATTGGGAGCCATTTCAGACTGCTTGGCAAAGTCGCGCGGGCGCATCTGCAAGCCCTTGTATCACGATCGATCTCTTGGATATTGCGCGCCGAATTGCTCTGGACGGAAAACAGGCCATCGGACTGAAAGAACTTGCATCAAATATTCTTGCGGACATTGATGCAGATGAACGAATGCGCGGCGGTTTCGATGTCGTTGGATATTCGATGGGTGGGCGCATCGCATTGGAAATGGCGATCCAGTGTGGCGATGGAGAATCCCGCCGCAACGTTGGAGCTCCGATATTTGTTTTGTTGAGTGCCCATCCAGGGCTCGATGATGCAAATGAACGCGCAATTCGAACATCCTCAGATATTCGACTCGCGGATCGACTTGCGAGAATTTCAGCTGAAAATGAGCTGGATTCAAGGCTTGAATTGACCGTTGCGTTTCTAGACGAGTGGTATGGGCAGGCGCTTTTTTCCACTCTTCGAACTCGTAAAGAATTTATTGCCTTCGCCGAGCGCAGACGAAATGAATTGTCGCGTGGTGATTCTGGCAAGATGTGGGCTGAAATCGTTGTTGGGTGTTCGCCGGGACGATCACACTCTCGATGGGCAGCGCTCGAACAAAGGGCCGATGATTGTTTGATGGTCGTTGGTGATAGAGATGCGCGCTATGTCGCAGTCGCCACTCGCGCGCGCAGTATTGGCGTTGCGACTGCGCTCATTGCCGATGCCGGCCATGCGGCGCATATCGAACAGCCTGCGCAGGTTGCGGCTCATTTGATCGAACTTCGTCTCAATCGCGTTCGGAATTCTTTACAAGATTGCCCAGCACCATGAATAAATCAATGTTGCCAGCCGCTGCAAATCCAATTCAATGGATTGCAGGCGAATCGTTCCCAGATATTCGATACGAAACCGCGGATGGAATCGCGAAGATCACCATCTGCCGTCCAGAAGTGCGAAATGCATTTCGTCCTCAGACTGTGGAATCAATGCGAAGCGCGCTGCGTGCCGCGCGTTACGACCCAAGCATTGGCGTGATCATTCTCACAGGTGAAGGACCGCTCGCATTCTGTTCAGGCGGCGATATGCGTATTCGCCAAGAGGCTGGATATGCGGATGCGCAGGGGACGCAGAGCCTCAATGTGCTTGATTTGCAACGCGAGATGCGGACATGCCCCAAGCCAATCATCGCAATGGTCGCTGGATTTGCAATTGGTGGTGGTCATGAGCTGCACATGATGTGTGATCTGACCATCGCCGCTGACAATGCAATCTTCGGACAAACCGGTCCGAAGGTTGGTTCGTTTGATGGCGGATTTGGCGCGTCTTAGATGGCGCGCATCGTTGGGCAAAAGAAGGCTCGCGAAATTTGGTTTCTGTGTCGTCAATATGATGCCGCCGCGGCACTGCAAATGGGATTGATCAACTGTGTTGTTCCATTGGCGGAATTGGAAACGGAAACAGTGAAGTGGGCGCGTGAGATTCTCTCCAAGTCGCCACTTGCAATTCGATGCCTGAAGGCGGCGCTGAATGCTGATTGTGATGGTCAGGCGGGATTGCAGGAATTGGCAGGAAATGCGACGCTTTTATACTATATGACGGAAGAAGGCCAAGAGGGCCATCATGCGTACATGGAAAAACGCCCGCCGAATTTTGATGAGTTCACTCGGCATCCATAAGAATTTCAGAATCTCCACAATGATCCATTCCTGCCGAATTTGGTTCTCCGCAATGCGACCACGGACACTTTCAGCCAGTGTCGCGCCAGTCGCGATGGGCACCGCCATTGCATATGGCGATGGACTTTTTCATATTGGCGGAGCAATCGCAGCTTTGCTTGGCGCGCTTGGGATTCAGATTGCATGCAATTTTGCAAATGATTTTTTCGATGCGCGACAGGGTGCTGACACCGCAGATCGATTGGGTCCAGTGCGTGCAGTCGCCGCGGGTTTGGTGAGTGCTCGCGCAATGCTCTTCGCGACAATCGCCGTCATCACTATCGTCGTTGTTCCGAGCGTTGTGTTCTTGGTCTTTCGAGCAGGATGGCCCTTTGCCGTTCTTGGCGCTGTCTCGGTGATCTTGGCTTTCGCATATACAGGCAGTCATTGGTCGCTTGCCTATTTGGGTCTCGGCGACATCTTTGCCTTCTTGTTTTTCGGTCCCATCGCAGTTGCAGGAACATATGCAGCGCAAGCAATTGCATGGTCTTGGACACCAGCGATTGCGGGATGCGGAGTCGGACTGCTTGCTTGCGCCTTGATCAGCGTGAACAACCTTCGCGATGAACCGACGGATCGATTGGCGCAGAAGCGAACTCTTGCTGTTCGCTTTGGTCCAGAGTGGGCTCGAATGGAATTTACAACTTGCATTCTTGCCGCGGCTTTGGTCGCCATCGCAATCGCCATATGGTCAGGTCGTTGGTGGAGCGCGAGCGCAGCGATTGCAAGTTGTGCGCTGCTTCCTCCAATACTGCGAGTGATTCGTGGAGAAAGTGGTCGGCCACTCAATCGTGAACTTGCCGCAACAGGGCAAGCCGCATTTGGATATGGCATCCTCTTTTCGATTGGTTGGAACCTATGAAAGTTGATCTTGCATACTTCGAGATTCCATTCCTCAAACCATATCGGGTTGGGACCGAAACCATTTCGGTGCGGCGCGGAGTGATGGTCCGCACCAAGATTGGAAAACGATTTGGATATGGTGAAGTTGCGCCATTGCTTGGTTTTCATCGAGAAACACTCGAGCAATCGCTGTCCAGTTTGCGAGAATCAGTCGCCAACAACTCCGCGCCGATGTGCCCGAGCGCCGCATTTGGATTGTCATGCGCTGTTGAAACCGCCGCCGCAAATCCGCGATATGGATTCGCGGATCCGGCGCCTGAAAGCGATCTTGGAATCAATGCTTTCTTTGCGGGTGGATCTCGTGAAGCGAAAATGGCGTTTACAGCCGGTCACTTTGATGGATTTCAAACGATCAAGATCAAGATCGGCCGAGGAAAACCAGTTGATGATTTGCGAACGATCAACACGATTATCGAACTTGTCGATCCCGAGGTTCGAATTCGACTCGATGGAAATCGCACCATGTCTCTGGCAGTCGCGGAGCGATTACTGAGCCGAATCGACGCCAGCCGAATTGATTATGTCGAGGAACCTCTCAAGGATCATGCGGATTTGAGCGAACTTTCACGGCGTGTGGGCATGATCATGGGCATCGACGAAAGCTTGCACCTCGGTGTGCCGATCGAGGAAGTTCTTGGCGCGCCAGGCGTTGAGGTTCAGATCTTGAAGCCTTCGCTGATTGGAGCGCTTGAAGAAGTCGAATCATTCGTGACGCAAGGGCGAATTCACGGAATGGACACGGTGTTGTCAACAGCGGTTGACTCGTCTTACACGATCGCGCTTGTCGCACGGATGGCTCGCTCACTTGGCGTGGGAGATCGCGATCACGGTTTGGGAACCGCTTGTCTCTTTGCGTCCGATGTCTTGACGCCAACGCCGATCATTCGCGGAAGAATGAAAATTGCGTTGACACTGCCAACTCCGAATCTTGTCTTTGTCCCCTCAGACCAATTCATTTTGCCTTGCTGATTGCGCTGCGCAGCGAATGTGGAATGTCGATGGCTTTGCCTGTTGCAGAGTCGATACATGCGTGAACAATCTTGACCGTCGCGATTGTTTGGTCGTTGGGTGTAACGAGTCTCAGCGAGATTGCAATTGATCGAGCGGAGCATTCGAGGGTTTCGATTATTGTGAAAAAGTTCTCGCCCGTTCTCAGGGGTGATTTGAAATCCGCCTCTGCGTGGACAATCGGCAAGTACGGGCCAAACTTGAGTAGCGTCTTCAATCCGCAGCCGCATGAGTCAAAATAACTCTCGATTGCTTCGTGGGCAAGTTCGAATGCGCTTGCAAAGTAGAGCACTCCAGCGGCATCGGTCCGACCCAAACGAAGCGATCCTGAAATGCGGTGAAGTTCGGTGTTGGGCATATGGCAAGAATAGTCTCAGACGAACGACTATCTTTATGGGATGAGCGCTCTGTTGATTCTTACTCTTGGGACAGTTTTTCTCCTGCCGCCGCAAACAAGCACGGTGGTTCAGCAGAAGGAAGTTGTTCCCGCTCAACCTATGGCGAATGTTGCGCCGGAATTGCCCCCGTGTTTTGCTGGAATTCCCAGTGATTTCGACGCCCGCTGCCCACGAACGATCCGAGAATATTTTCGATCGCGCGGTTGGATGCCAAGCGAAAACGCCATCGCAGAACTTGAGGCCGTCAAAGATGAAATTGTCGCGGTTTGCAACACGGCGACAATGCCGTGTGAATGGGGAATCGATTTGTATGCCACCGCGCCAGATCTTGGTCGTTTGAAAGGTTGGATGTCGATTCTCGATGCGGATAGTCGTCGCTTGGAAAGATTCAACCGCAGATTGGAATCTGCCGAGCGGATCATTGCAATGTTTGATCTCGCCCGCATTCTCGCAGGACTGCCTCGACTTGATATGCAGCGTGAGGCTTCTCGCTTTGGATGGCAAGCGATCCAACGCGCGGAACAATTTCTTTCTCTCTCAAGCGATCCTGCGATGGCCGCAAGAATTGGTGATGCAGCGAAAGCATTTTCTGATGCGCAGGATGCGGCATCTGCACGATGCGTTGAGACCGAAAAAATCCGTTGGATTTCTCGTCCGCAAGAACGAATTCGTATCGGTGCCGATGGTGCGTCGCTTTATCTTGCCGCACAGAGCGAGTCAGCGGCGGTTGTCAGCAAGTCCAACGAATATCCTCTCTCTCGATTGAAGGGCGAGGAGCTGCTTGTTGAGATGCGTGCGGGAGAATCTTTTTTCTTGGCGGCCCAAACTGCTTGGAAAGCCCTCGATGCTGGAGCGCAACTCTCTTTACTTTCCAATCGCGCAGAGAGTGGAGAATTTGGCGCATGGGTCGCAGCCGCGAGACCAGACTTTCTTAGCATTCGTAGCGAATTGACTCGTGCGCGCGTGCCGCTTGTCAATCTTCGCGACACAGCAAAGGTGTTGGCGTCGCGTTCGGTTGTTGTGCCTGCTTCGCCTAAAGAGTCGAAATAAAAACCAAGAATCTTACTTTGCGCCGCCGCACCAGCATTTCGGAACATGAAGAATGCCGCTGCAACAAGACATAAAGTCGCATACAGATAATCCCATGTCAGCCTCTCATTCATATACCAAGTCGCGAAGCCAGCAAAGATGATCATCGTGATCACTTCTTGGATGACTTTCAACTGACCAAGCGAAAGCGCGCCGAAGCCGATTCGATTTGCGGGTACTTGCGGGCAGTATTGAAAGAATGCAACGCCCCACGCGACCAAGATCGCAATCATGATTAGGTGGTCCTTGAAATCTTTCCGATGCCCATACCACGCATATTTCATAAACAAATTCGATCCAATAAGCAGAGCGATAGTTGTGACAATGCGTATGCAATCCTTCGAAAGAGTTTGGATCAAACCCGACGCTATGAAAGTTTCAATTCGATGATCGAAACATCGTCGGTGTATTGCTCTGCACCTTGCAGACCGCGCGTGTACTCCAACAATCGTGCGATTGGATCGGCGACCTTCAACGCATCAGTCTGAACGAATGAGAGAAACTCGGAATACGACCAGACTGTTCCATCGGACTTTGGAATTTCGGCGATGCCATCGCTGTAAATGTAGAGTCGGTCACCTTTCACCAGCGTTGTTGTTGATTGCTCGTATTCGAATTCTGGCACGATTCCAATAGGTGTTCCAAGCGATTCGAGTTCTTTGTACTCACCGTTCAATCTGGTCACGAGCGCAGGTGGATGTCCAGCGCCAGCCCAAGTCAGTCGCAGAGTTGGTCGGTGCAAAACGGCATACCAACCAGTGAAGTACATGCCTCGATGCTCGGTCATAGGGAATGCGTTGTTTAACCGCGTCATGACTTTCGCTGGTTGAAGCAGTTCGCTCTCCGAAAATCCGCCAGCGTGCAGTGCATTGCTGACACTGACAGAAAGAAGAGCTGGTCCAACTCCGTGTCCGCAAACATCGATCAGAAATATCGCAAGATTCCCATCAGATAATTCCCGCCATCCAAAGAAATCGCCGCCCAGTTGAGCACTTGGAATGAATGAGCCGCGAATATGTAAGTCGGGCGCGGAAATCATCGGCGGCAACAACGACTGCACATAATCGCCAGCTTGATCAAGTTCATTCTTGAGTTGGCGAAACGCCTCGTTGCGCTCGAGCAGCGCGCGATATCCGCGAGAGTGATATCGCAGGCGCGCGAGAATTTCCAGTTGATCTGGAAGTTTGACCATGTAATCATTCGCTCCCCGCGCGAACGCTTCAGCCTTTGTTGCGGGTTCTTCCTTTGATGACAACACAATCAGCGGGACAAGTTTTGTCGCTTCGTTCTGTCGATATTGCAGAACAAGATCAAGTCCATCGATTCCAGGCATCACCAAGTCTTGCAAGATGACCGTGGGCTCCAATTTTGTCGCCATTTCCACGGCTTTCAAGGGATCGGAGCAAAAGTGATATTCGATATCAGCGTGGCTTGCGCACATTCGCCGAACAACTTCGCCAATCATTGCTTGATCATCAACCAACAACACAACGACACGACTATTTGAAAGGCTTAAAGATGTTTGAGTTGATTCCGACATAATCGGTCAGGTTACGGGCAATCTGGGGTATTGGTCGAACTACGAAACGCGTGATTGGATCGAACGACTCGCGGCCGCGCCGATTTGATCGAGTGGAAGAATCTCCACCGCACCACCCATTTCCACAGCAGAACCTGGCATTCCCCAGACCACGCTCGTTGCTTGATCTTGCGCAATTGTGTGCCAGTCCGCATCGCGAAGCGAGCGCATTCCTTGCGCACCATCACGCCCCATACCAGTTAAAAGTATGGCGACACTTGGGCGCACTCGTTCCTGCACGACGCTTTCGAAGAAGACATCGACGCTTGGTCTGAAGATTTGTTCGGCAGGTTCGACGACATATCTCAAGAGCCCATCTCGAAGCACAAGATGATCGGCTGATGAAGCCACGATGATCGACCCTGCGCTGAGTGATTCGCCTTGCGCCGCAACTTTCACAGGTCGTTTGATTTCGCTACTCAACCAGTTTGCAAGACCAGGTGCATATGCAACATCGATATGTTGCACGATGACAGTGCAACATAAAGGAGCAACAGTCAGTCCGCGCAGAACCACTGAAAGCGCATTAGGTCCGCCAGTTGACGATCCGATGACAACGAGAGGAACCGTTGATGTTGGATGTTTTTGCGAAGTGATTCCTGTGGGTTTTGCAGCAGTTGTTTGCGGCATCTTTCGACTGATTTGAACCACCGAAGCAGCAAGCGCCACTCGCGCTTTTCGAGCAAGTGCATCGACTCCAAGAATGCTTCCGTTGGGTCCCATCGTTGGCGTATGCACCGCATCGATCGCTCCCGCACTGAGCGCTTCATAGACCAAAGAGAGATTGCCTTCAATGGTGCTTGTGACCACAAGAATCGGACACGGAGATTCTTTCATGATCGCACGGGTTGCAACGGCGCCATCCATCACGGGCATCACCATGTCCATCAGAATCAGATCGGGCTTATCGGCGTTGCATTTTTCAATCGCATCTCGTCCGTCAATTGCAACCCAGGCAACCGTTGCGCCATCAATCTTGGCGACTGCATGACGCAGAATTTCCTGCGCCATACGCAGATCGTTGACGATTGCAATTCGCATCAGACCGCGGCCCCAATCAAATCGGCGATGGTCTGTAGAAACGACTGGTCTTGGAAAGACCCCTTGGTCAGATATGCGGATGCTCCAGCTTCGAGTCCAGCAATTCGATCTTCGTCGCGATCTTTATAACTGACAATCACCACTGGAAGCGTTTCATATCTGCGATCTGCGCGCATTTTACGCACGAATTCGATGCCATTCATTCGTGGCATATCCACATCGCTGACGACAAGGTCATACTTCACTTTCTGCAATGCATTCCATCCATCCACTCCATCCACAGCAGTATCGACGGCATATCCGGCACGCATCAACATCTGTCGTTCAACTTCACGCACCGTGATGGAATCTTCCACGACCAAGATGCGCCGCTGTTTTCGCTTGCTGATGGCTGATCGCCCTTCATCTCCGCGCAATTTTCCTTGCTCGAGCAATTGAAGGGCTGACTGCACGAGATCGTCTGCGTCAAGAATCAGCAGGAGGTCGCCATTCTCTCGAATGCTCGCAGCATCGACATGGGCAACATCTCCAAGGCGAGCATCCATTCTGCGCACGACAAGATCTTCTTCTCCGAGGAAAGAATCGACGACGAATCCAACCGTGCGAGATCCGGCGAGGACGCTGACGATAGACAGTTCATCTGAGTTCTCACTTTGCGTGCTTGCTTTCAATTCAAGAATTTCAGTCGCATGAACCAGCCCTACTGTTTCTCCACGAATGACTGTCGTCAATCGGCCTTCAACTGTTTTCAGTTCGCTTCGTGCGATGCGGTCAATTCGTTCCAGTCTCGCAAGCGCCAATGCATATGTCTCGCCAGCGATTGAAATGACCGCGGCGCGTACAACGGAAAGCGTCACAGGAAGCCGCATTGCGAAGGATGTTCCTGCGGGACTCGACCGAACTTCGATCGATCCTCCGACCGTGTGCGCCATCGATTGAACGACATCCAGCCCGACTCCGCGTCCAGAAATATCCGTGACGGCAGCAGCGGTGGAGAATCCTGGAAGGAAAAGGAAGTCAAAGAGTTCCGCATCGCCGAGGGTCTCAACAATCGAAGCTTCAGAAAGTTTCTTCGAGACGATTCTTGCACGGAGATTTGTTCGGTCAATTCCTCGGCCATCTTCACGAACTTCCACGACCAAACTTCCTGCGTGATGTCGAGCCTCGACACGCAAAGTTGCTTGCCGCGTTTTACCGGCAGCGACACGCTCGTCTGGACTTTCGATGCCGTGATCAATTGCGTTGCGCACAAGATGTCCAAGCGGCGCCTCGAGTTGTCGAAGAATCTCGCGGTCCACGGGAACTTGTTCGCCAGCAATGACCAAGCGAACTTCTTTTGCGAGGGTTCGTGCAACATCGCGAACGGATCGAGCCAAGCCTCCGCACGCATCTCCAAATGGACGCATGCGGCTTGAGACAGCTTCGTTGTGCAGAGCGCTTGCGAGTTCTTCGCCTCGACGCAGATGATCTTCGACTTGATGAAGCGCCTCATCAAGCGCGTCGCGACTTGT
The DNA here is from genome assembly GCA_005792145.1 of Planctomycetia bacterium. Classification (GTDB taxonomy): domain Bacteria; phylum Planctomycetota; class Phycisphaerae; order Phycisphaerales; family SM1A02; genus F1-60-MAGs104. The sequence goes on from SXSS01000018.1 coordinate 10,288, forward strand.
TGCCACCGCTGTCATCGCATCGCCCGCATGTCGACCCGTCACTTGCAAAGAATCGAGGGCAGCAGAGAGTTGTCGTTGCGCGGTCTTTGCTCGGGTGAGTGTTCTACGAATTGATTCGAGGCGGCGTGCTTCGACGAGTGATTCGCCCGAAAGTTGAAGGAGTCGCTCGAGACTTGATGATGAAACAAGCACTGCGGCATCTGCGCTTGGTGTGGGCGCTGCGCTTGGTGTCGGCGCTGCGCTTGGTGTGGTTGCCGGAGTTGCAACTTTAACTGCCACCGCCGGCGCAACAACCGCAGACGCAACCACCGCAGGCACAACCACCGCAGGCGCAACCACCGCAGGCGCAACCACCGCAGGCGCAACAACAACCGCAGAAAGTCCTGCTTTAGGCGGAAGATTCAGTGCCTCGGCAAGCGCGCTAATTGGTCCAGTTTCTTTTTCAAGCCACGCTCGGGCTTCTTCTTCGCTCTTGTGATCCGCAAGCGACCGCAGAATGTCACTGCCACGCAGTAATTCATCAATGCGCGAAGCCGTCGGAGTTTCAGAACCCTTCTGGATGCGCACTAGACATTCTTCCATCGAATGCGCTAATCCAATCGCACCATCGAGATTGATGATTCGCGCGGCACCTTTCACCGAATGCGCCGCACGCATCAGTGGTTCAACCATCTTTGGATCGCTTGCATTCTGTTCGAGAGCAATCAAACCATCAGACAGGCAAGCGCAGTGTTGCTGCACTTCTGTCTGAAACAGATCGAACATTGAGAATCCGCCTAGGTCCATCAGTAGAGTTCCATCAATTATCCAAGCGCATCATCCAATCGCATCTTTGAATTCCCTTATCAGCCGTTCAGGATCCACCAACGTGGTCGATCCTTGCACTGTCGATATCAATCCGCTGGAAATTCTGCGCGGTGACTGCTCAACAGTCAGTGGGAGAGGTTTGACTGCATTGCGCGGCATTGCATAAACGCCCGGAACATCGTCCGCTTCAAACGCCCAAGAATCTATTGCGTTTCCCACAGTCAACATCCGAGGCTTGCGAAGCATGGTCTCGGGTGCGGGTGGAACACCAAGTAATCCAACAAAATCGAACACTGGAATAACAGCTCCCGAAAGTGCGGTCAATCCACGGAATGAATTGTTCGTTCGATGCGGAAGGGTGTGCACGGTTGTCACCTTGGAAACATGCACGATGAACTCGGCGGGAATCGCAAACCACTCCGCGCCACAACGAAAGACCAACAAGTTGAACTGAGGCTCACGGCGCAGAACTCGAGATTCTGCGCTGGCCTTTGTCGATTCCGCAATCGTCGCGGGACGATTCGGTCGATCAAGCAGACGCGACATCGCCGGACGATTATCTGGTGAAGTTGGAGAATCCGAGGTACTCATAATTGAAATCTCGTCACAAATTGCCCAATCGTTTCATCTTCGCTCGATAGCGATCCGCTTCATCGCTCCGTCCGAGAGCATCCGACAATTCTGCGAGTGCAAGTAGGGCAGGACCATGATGGGGTTCAAGGTATACGACCCGTGCATAGGTTTGACTTGCCCGTTGTAATTCATTTTTCGAGCAGAAGATTCCTGCGAGCAATTCCAGCAATTCGATGTTTGCGGGAGTTGCTTTGAGTGCATCCTCGACCAACCGCTGTGCTTGGCTGAACTCTCGCGCAGCAAGCATAGGTTGAACGCGTTGTGCAACCGTTGTTTGCGAAAGAGGCTTGGGTTCGACGGGATTTGCACGAGATGGAGTCGAAACCTTGGGGACGATTGGCGCGATTGCATTTGGCCGAATGATTCTTGGCTGCGTTTTTTCCTTCGTATCACTCACGCTCGTTGCCACACGCCTTCGCCATGCGAATGCGGATGTCGGTCCAGCACTTTCAAGCGCAGTTTCTCGTTGGAGTCCATCCGCATGTCCAAGATAAATGAGTCCATCATTCGAAATCCAATTGACGATTCGATCGCGCAAAAGATTCCGCCCTGTTGGATCGAGGTAGATCATCACATTGCGGCAAAAAAGCGCGTCGATTGGCTGCGAGAAAAGTTCTGCGGCAAGCAATAGGTCGGATTGTTGAAATCTCACACATTCAAGAACTTCCGACGAAAGAATGACTGAAGAACCTGCTGTTCGAATCCACGGATCAGCCCAATCTGGCAGAGTGCTCCGCAGACTTCCACCTGGAATTCTGCTTTCGAGCGCGGATGCAATAGCAAGTGGGCTTCGGTCAATCGCATGAACGATCACTTTTTCTTTCGACCATCCGACAGACAGCGCGCATGCAGCAATGCACCATGCTTCAACTCCGGTCGCGCATCCCAGGCTGGCACATACAAGCGTTTCGTGTTTTTGACTTTTGCGTTCGGCAAGTTGCGACCGCAGAAATTCGAAACTTGCTGGATATCGAAAGAACCACGTTTCGGGCACCGCGACTTCGCTTGCCAAGCATTGCATTTCGTGTTCATTCTGTTCGACTAATGCCGCGTATATCGCAATATCCGTCATCGCAAATTGACTCATTCGTCCTCGAACGGCACTTGCAAATGCAGGACCATCGAGCAACGCTGGCGCGAGGCTTGCACGCTCGGTCAAGAATCGTGCAATCCATAAAATATCTTTTTGTGTCCGTAAAGAACTCACGACGAACCTATCGCGTCGCGAAAGAGCTTTCGGTTCTCATCATCAACAATCTTGCTCAAATCTAATAAATAAATATCGCCAGTGGCATCGGTAGCAATGCTTGTGAGGGCTCCTCGGCCTGCTCCAATAATTCCTGGATGCGTTCCCGCGCCTTCAAAGTCGATCGTCAGAAGACTTCCGACTCGATCAACCAGCACCGCTAGGCGCATGCTTCCGCCGCCTGCGCCAACTTGCAAGAGAACAACACGGGCATTCATTGTCCGAACGACGGAACTGCCAATGCAAATGAGCGAAGCGTCAAGAAGTGGAACAAACGCACCGCGGAGTCTTGCGATGCCAATGATCCAATCTGGAGTTCCAGTGAGTTTTCGTGCCTCGACAACTGGCAATACTTCGTCGATCGCGCCAACAGGTATCGCGCATCTTTGTTGTCCAAGCCATACTTCAACTATGCGCATTTACGAGCTCAAATACGGCTTTTCTGTGATCTTGAATGTCGAAACACCTTCCCGCAACAACAAGATCGAATCTTGCAAACCAGCTGCGGCTTTGCATGTTTCTTGCGCTGCGGTGACGGCCTCTCGCGCACCACTGGTGAGTTGCCCCATTGCATCAGAAATTTGCTTCGCCCCTTCGGTCTGCGCTTTCATTCCTTCGGCAACTTGTCGGAAGTCAGTGGTGCCAGCTTCAACTTGTTGAATGATCTCGCCGAGTTGTCCGCCGATACGCGCAGTCTCCGTGACACCGCGTCGTACTTGTTCGTTGAAGCGGTCCATTTCCATCACGCCTGCGCTGACGGCACCTTGCATCTGACGAACGGTCTGTTCGATATCAAGCGTTGCCGCTGCGGTCTGATCTGCCAATCGACGAATTTCGCGTGCAACAACCAAGAATCCAACGCCGTGTTCGCCAGCCTTTTCGGCTTCGATCGCGGCATTGACCGAAAGCAGATTTGTTTGGTCCGCAACCTTTGTGATTGTCGTGACGATCGCATTGATCGAACTCGCTTTTTCGCTGATGGTTGAAAGTCGACTCGCAATCGAATGCGTGCCTTCATCGAGTGATTCCATCGCAGTGCTCATTCCTTGCAAGGACTGCCGACCGTCACGCGCGAGATCGGCGGTGGCGTTGGCGGATTGATCCACGCGTTCCATCAGTTGCGAGAGATCGGCGGCGGTCGTCGAAATCTCCTTGATTGCCGCGGCAATTTGAGTGGTGCTGGCTCCGAGTGATTGAGATGATCCATCTTGTTCGCGTGCCGTCGCAGCCAACTGCGTTGCAGTCGAATTGATAGTGACTGTTGCTTGCTTTACACCGTGGACAATTGTTTGCAAAGCTTTTGCCATCGAATCAAGTGAGCGCAGCAAAGATTCGGTTTCATCTCCTCCATATGTGACAGCAATCTCTGTCGAGAGATTGCCGGATGCAATTTCATCTGCAACACCAACGGCTCTACGAACTCTGCGTGTGATTTGGATTGCGGGAATGATCAATGCAATTGTGATGGCAATCAATCCAATGAGTGCTGCGCCAATCTGTTCATACATTTGTCCCCAAATTGGAGCGAGCATTTCTTTCTCGGATTGGCGCAAGACGAGAGTCCAATTTCCGACTTTGATAGGAGCAGTTACATAGAGGCACCGACTCTTCAGGACTGGGTCAATGTCAAAAATATCCTGAGCCTTCACCGATTCTCGGAGCTTGCTGAAAAGTTCGGCATACACAGTCTCCTGGATTAGATGCGCACGCAAGAGTCCAGTGGTATCTGATTGATCGGTGCGAACTTCATCTGTCGTCGCAGCAATAAACGCGGGTAGTTTTTCAAATCCGGGGGTGGTTCTTCCAGATGAAATCAAAAATCCATCGACTTCGATTTCGGAGCACACTTGTCGCAAATGGATATCAATTGTTTTGAGAGCACGGTCGACACCACCAACACCTTTAAAAGTTCCATTGATGATGATCGGGCATGTCTGTTCGACAATCATTTGGCCTTCGTAGACATACGGTTCAGTGATTCGAGCCTCGCGTGCGCCGGTCATTTCAAATTCCTTACGGATTCCTCCGTACCACAAACTTGTGTCTTGATCGACACTCGGCTTGACACTGATCACATCGCCTTTGGTCCAGTCGCGCCAGAAGTAGGGGGTGAATCTCCCCGCCGCGTTGTAAGCGGTCGGAGGAAGAGCTGGGTCGATGGGTTTCAGCCCATCGCCGCTCGGCTGATAGTCGACATAGACCCCTGCCAGCAAAGGAGTTGTCTCCAGGAGAGTTCGGAGTATGCCGAGGGTCTGCGTCCGCTCATTGAACATTCCATTTTCTTGGTTTTTTGCTAAAAAAGTAGCCAGATCAAGGACTCTTGTGTTTTCTGCATCCAATTCTTGGGCGATTTCTTTGGCGGCTACCATCAAGAGGTTGATTCTTTCCTCTTGAAATTTATTCAGCCCATTACGGATTCCGTTTCCAATAAGGAGAACGATCACAACCGTTGTCGGCAAGACCCCTAGCAGCAAAAGCCGTGCGAGAAGGGATCGACGAAAAGGGATATAGGACCCTGTCTTCGAAAGGTTGGAATCACGTTTAGTTTGTTCTCGCATTAGTATCGCCTTCTCTGTATGATATCGATGTAAGAGTACGGAATGTCCGTTTACTCGTTTCTCAAGGTTTGCGCCTGCGCTTCGATGTCCTACGCTTCATTTCGTATCGGTATTCGCTGAGCTTGCGCTTGAAGGAAGGTATTGTTATGAAGCTGTATGTAGGAAATCTCCCGTTTAAGGCTACGCAGGAATCTTTGGCTGAGTTTTTTGGTCAGTTTGGTGCTGTCGCAGAAGTGTTCATCGCAACTGATCGTGAAACCGGTCGTTCGCGTGGATTCGCATTCGTCACTATGGCTGACGATGAATCTGCAAAGAAGGCAATCGAAGAATCAAATGGCAAGCCATTTGATGGTCGCAATCTCACTGTGAACGAAGCTCGTCCACCTGCAACTGGTGGCGGCGGCGGCGGTCGTGGTGGATTTGGTGGCGGCGGCGGTCGCAGTGGCGGCGGCGGCGGCTACGGTGGTGGCGGCGGCGGTCGTAGTGGCGGCGGCGGCGGCTACGGTGGCGGTGGCGGTGGCGGCGGACGCGACCGTTATTGATTTGATTTGATTTGTATTTTTCAGCCGGTCTTCCGATTCGTCGGGAGACCGGCTGTCTTTTTGTCTTTGATGTTTTGTTGGGCGCGCTTGCTTTGAATGATCTCTAGGATCACTTCGAAAAATCAGCGTGGATTTTGGGATCGATTCGGTCGAGGATTCTGATTCGACTGCTTGTTTGAGCCGCCGCTTTTTTTCCCGCCATTCTCTCCACCGATCAAGTCGCGTGTTCGATCGCTTGGTTGCATCGAACCTGTCTGAGTTGCGCCAGCTTTTCGCTGTCCTGGCGGCAAAAATCGCTGGCGATTCGCAAGAGCAACTTCCGCCGAAACCTTCAGCAATTTCAGCGAAAGATCCTGCGCTTTGCTGATTTCGTCCTTGGTCAGTTTCGCGCGCAATTGATTTCGTTCATTCGCCGCGGTGTTGTTTCCAGCGCTAGCAGAAATATTCAGCCAGGCATATGCGAGTGTTTGATCGAATGGAACTCCAGCTCCACGACGATGCAATTGCGCGAGAAAATATTGCGCCCATTCGAGTCCCTGTTCTGCAGCATCGAGGTAGTAGCCCGCTGCGATACTTTCATTTTGTGGAACACCATCGCCGCGTTCGAAGAGAACTCCTAATTGAAACTTCGCGTGTGGCACGCCATTCTCTGCTGCGATTTGATACCACTTTGCTGCTTCGAGATCGCTTTCAGGAATGCCATTCCCGCTGTCGTAACGAAGTCCAATCGCAAAGCATGCGTCTGGATATTTTTGATTTGCTGATAGGAGGTAGAGTCGACTTGCTTCAGAGTTGTCGCTTGGAATTCCCGTGCCGAATTCGTAAAGTCGCGCAAGTTCATATTGCGCTGCAGGCAGTCCAGAGATGGATGCTTTGTCGAACCATGCGGCGGCCTCGCGCGCATTCGCGGGAACGCCGCCTTCACCATTGAGAAGAATTCTCCCAAGCATCAATTGCGCATCCGCATCGCCACGCTCTGCAGCGTTGAGAAAACAACGCGCTGCAGCTTGGCTATCTTTGACGACTCCATCGCCTGCGCTGTGCAGCATTCCCAGCGAAATGTTTGCGGGGATCGAACCTTGAGCAGCAGCGAGCGAATACCAATGCGCGGCTAGAGCCGTGTTTCGGGCAATTCCATCGCCATACTCGAACATTTGCGCGAGTTGTAATTGAGCAACCGCAGATCCTGCTTGGGCTGCGACCTCGAACCACTTTGCCGCTTGGGCGGAATCGACCGCAACGCCAGTGCCGTCACGAAGCGTGGTTGCCAACGCAACTTGCGCAAGGACCAAACCCTGTTCTGCTGCCATATTGAACCATTCCAAAGACTCTTTGGGGTTTGCTTCGATCCCAATTCCTTGTTGCAGCCGAGCAGCAAACTGATATTCGGAAACAGCATCACCTTTTTCTGCCGCGGAGCGAAACCAATTGGTCGCAGTTGTTTGATCCGTCACTGTGCTGTCTTGAGTCGAATAGATGAATCCCAACCATCTTCCCGCTTGCCAGTGCTTCGACTTTGCTGCAATTTCAAGCCAAGTGATTGCCGCAATTGGATCTTGAGCGACGCCAATTCCGTCAGCGAGGCGGATGCCAATTTCGAGCGTCGCGTCAGAATTGCCTGCCTTTGCCGCAAGGAGATACCAACGCGCGGCCTCGACGGGATCCATCGTTACGCCTTCGCCTTTGTCTATCATCAAAGCCAGTCGCAGCGCCGAAGCAGAATCGCCCAATTCTGCTGCGACTTTCAGCCATTTCGCGATGGCCATCGAATCTCGCGCGGCGCCATTTTTGCTGTTGTCAAGGAGATTGACCAGTTCAAGCGCAGCTTCCAGACTTCCACCCTTCGCGGCAATTTCGAATTGCCGAGTGGCTTCGACCATATTCATCGGGACGCCGTCGCCATTTTTATAGCGCTTGGCCTGAGCGAGAGATTCAGCAGGGGTGACTTGCGGTTGATCAGAGCATCCAACAATCATCAGAGTCGCAATTGCGGTTTGGCAAATGAATTTCAATTGGCTCACTCTTGGACTCACATCAAAGAGTCTAACGCTTTCACACGCCTAGGCAAAGTGTTTCAGATGTCGACTTGTATTCCCAACTCAACCATGCGACCTGGAGGAATGGAGAAATAAAGTGGATTGTTCGAACTAATTTGTGCAAGCGCGCAGAAAATGCGCTTCTGAAAGCCCGGCATCACAGATCGACCGCGGGGGGTGATGATGGTTCGACCGAGGTAATAAGTCGTTGTTCCTTCGCTTGTCTCGAGACCTTGTTCTTCGGCAATACGCAGCAAGCGTGGAACGTCTGCAGATTGCAGGAATCCATGTCGTGCGGAGAGTGTCCAGAAGTTGTCGCCCATATTTGTGACGGTGACTTGATCTTCCGGATCAACAAATGGAATGGATGTTGCCTGCACAGACATAACAACCACCTGCTCGTGCAATGCTTTATTGTGCTTGATGTGGTGCAGCAATGTCGGCGGAACACCTGTTGATTGCGGAGTCAAGAAGACTGCGGTTCCTGGCACTCGAAGGACTGGATGTGTCTGCAAATTATTCAACAAGTGCGCGTAATCAAGAGTCTGCTTTGAGTAGCGCTCGATCATAATTTTACGGCCGCGGGTCCAAGTCAGCATTAAGAAAAGTAGCGCCGACGCAATGAGCAATGTCAGCCATCCACCCTTGGGAATCTTAAATGCATTGGTCACCACAAAGACCAAGTCGAAGGTCAGGAAAATTCCCCAAAAAATTCCGCAACGTAGTGGCCCCCAGCCTTTGTGGCGATACATCAGAATGCCAAACAAGAAACAGACGATCGCCATATCCATCGCAACTGCCAGCCCATACGCACTTGAGAGATGTTCTGAAGTACGAAAGCTGATCACGATGAGGCAGATTGAAATCATCGCTATGACATTGAGTGCCGGAACATAAATCTGTGATCCATGCTCAGAGGTATGAACGACGCGAAGGCGTGGTAGAAGTCCCACGAGAATTGCGGCATTAGTCAAAGAGAACATCCCAGTAATGATCGATTGGCTCGCGATGATTGCTGCGGCCGTTGCGAGAAGCACCATTGGGATGAGTCCCCACTCTGGAACGAGCATAAAGAAAGGATTGACAATTGCATTTGGGTCGCGCATCAAGAGCGCGCCTTGTCCCAAATAACTGAGTAAAAGTCCTGGCATTACGATGAAATACCAACACAACAAAATCGGCTTGCGACCGAAGTGGCCAAGGTCTGCATAGAGCGCCTCACCACCGCTGACGCATAGCATTGCCGCTCCCAAGACGGTAATCGCAGACCCAAATGAGTTTTGAAAGACATCGAAAATGTATAAAGGATTGAGTGCTTCGAGCACTTCAGGAGTCTTGATGACGCTCAGCAATCCCAAGAGTCCAATGATCGAAAACCATGCAATCATCACCGGTCCAAAGAGTCGACCGATAAAGGAACTTCCTTTGCGTTGGATGGAGAAGAGGCCAATCAGCACAAGTACTGCTAAAAAAACAATAACTTCTTCTGAAAAAATATTTTTATCACGGCTGCCAATCGGAGTCAATTCCTTGAGACCTTCAAGCGCCGAAAGCACCGACATTGCAGGAGTGATTAATCCGTCCGCATAGAGCAACGCCGCTCCTGCAAGACCTATGACGAAAAGTAGAGTTGGAAGTTTGAAGACAGAACTCTCCTTCGTATTTGGCAGCAGCGAGAGCAGCGCAAAGATTCCGCCTTCACCGCGGTTGTCTGCGCGAAGAATAAAAAACGCATACTTGATTCCTATGACAATGATGAGCGTCCAGAAGAACACACTGATAAGCCCGAACACGACTTCGTTGGAAACTTGGCTTACTTCAGGCTTGAGAAATCCAGCTCGAAATGCGTAGAGCGGACTTGTACCGATATCGCCAAAGACAATGCCCAGCGCAGCAAGTGAGAGGGCTGCCATCGCGGGGTGCTTGACTTGCGCGGATTTCGAATCCGAGTCGCTGAGATCTTGAGAAGCGGGAGTGGTCATAGAGAATTCGGCACGGACTGAGTTCGAAGCGCCGGTCGCTTCGGTGGGACGAATCGGAGATTGTATGGTGATTTTGCAAGGGAATGATGGAGAAGTCAAAATGGCACGCTGGCGAATAATGGGTGCCAATTGATGCGATACTGTGAGTATGTCGCAGCACTGGGATGTAATCGTGGTTGGAATGGGGGCAATGGGATCAGCTGCTTTGTGGCATTTGGCGCGGCGGGGAGCGCGGGTGCTCGGCATCGAGCAATTTTCGCGCGGGCACGACCGAGGAAGTTCGCACGGCGGATCACGAATAATTCGCTTCGCATATTTCGAACATTGTGATTACGTGCCGCTCCTTCGAAGGTCGGATGTGTTGTGGAATGAAATCGAAGAGCGAAGCGGGGCGAAGCTTGTTCATCGTTGTGGCGTTCTGTATGGCGGAGCGCGTGCGAGCGAAGTGATCGCTGGCGTGAAACACTCTTCGCGGTTGCATGGAATTGCAATCGAATCGATCGATCCTGCGCAAATCGGCAATCGCTTTCCGGCGTTCACGAAGTGCGCAGAACCGATTGCTGAATTTCTGTTCGAGCCCAACGCAGGATTCGTGCGACCCGAACGCGCAATCTGTGCGATGCTTGATGATGCGCAGCGAAATGGCGCGATCATCCGCGAAGGGGAAATTGTTGAAGAATGGCAAGAGCGCGGCGAATATGTTGAAGTGACCGCTGGTGGCGCGACACATCTTGCGCGAGAGCTTGTCTTATGCCCAGGCGCATGGACTCCAGAGTTGGCCCGAGCGATTGATGTTCCACTTATCAACACGCGACAAGTGATTGGATGGATCACGCCGCGCCATAAATCTCGAGGAGAATCGCAAGTGATGCCTGCATTTTTCATAGAACGAGAAAACGGAGTCCCAATGTATGGCGTGCCAATGGCAAGCGATCAGGGAACTCCAAGTGGAATCAAAGTTGGATTCCATGGAGGCGGCGAAAAATGTTCGGCAGATTCCATTGATCGAGTTGTTCGACTCGATGAAGTCAAAGCGATTGAAGCGGCGTTTGCGCGCGCCGCACCGGAAGTTGCTGGCGAAGTGACCGCATCGTCCGTGTGTATGTACACCAACACTCCCGATGGACATTTCGTCATCGATCGAATGCCAGGATGTCAGCGGACATCGATCGCCTGCGGATTCTGTGGTCACGGTTTCAAATTTGCGCCAGTTGTTGGCGAAATTCTGGCAGACTTCGCAATGAATGGCAGGACAGATCTGCCCGCAGATTTTCTACGGCGAAAAAGATTTGATCAGGATTGATCGGCCTGAACTTTTCAGCACTTATTGATTTGTCGCAAGCGTCTTCCTGTGAAGAACCAAATCGCGGCAGAAAGCATCATCGTGATTGGGATCAAACTCATTCCCACTTTCATACCCATCGCCGAGTCGAATATTTTTCCGATAAGCCAAGGACTGGGAACATCGCCCAAGAGATGAATGAGCAAGACGCTTGTTCCGATGGCGAAGGGACGAAGAAGAGCGGAGACTGAGTTGAGTATGACCGCATTCACAGGGCCTTGGGTTGCAAATGAGAACGCAGATGAGATCGTCAGTCCCAAGATGATCAGCCAATCATCGTGGCAATACAAAGCGATCACGGAGGTTGGCGCAGCAACCGCCATACAGATTCCGCAGAGTTGCAGGCATGATGCGGAACCTCCGCCAAGTCGTTTGGCAATCGCACCACCTGCAATTGTTCCAACAAATCCTGATGCAACCAAGACAATCCCAAATGTTGTTGTCGATGATGCGACGCTCCAACCGCGCGCAACTTGCAAGTAATAAGGCATCCACACCGCAAGTGCGCCGAATGCGAATGTGAATGCGATGTATCCAGCAGTTGACGAAACAAATTCCCTTGATTTTATTACTGTTTTGATGTTTGATGAGACGTTGCCTGCAATGGAAGCGTGCATCATTACATTTGTGTTTGTGCCAGTCGCAAGATCAGATTGTCCCAGTGGTGGATCCTTCAACTTCAGGCAGACAATCGCAAGCGCAATTCCCGGAACGCCTCCCGCGAGAAATACTTCGCGCCAACCCCATGCATCCACGATCAACCCAGATGCGATATAGCTGAGTGCGCTGCCAACAGGAATCGCCGCATAAAAAATGCTCAAAGCGAGTGGTCGGCGTGTCGGTGAATAGTGATCAACCAACATCGCGGGACCAACTGTGGTGTATGCCGCCTCGCCGATGCCAACAATCGCTCGCATAATGAATAATTGCGTGAGTGTGTTGACCAAGCCACTTCCAATTGTGGCGAGGCTCCAGATCAGAATGCCAGCAGCAAGAATGAGTGTGCGACTCCTTCGCCGAGCGAGAATGCCGAAGATGGGCGACGCAACCATATAGACAAGCAGAAAGACACTCGTCAGCAATCCGATATCCGCATCATTTGCACCAAGTGCGGCCTTCAACGGCACGACGATTCCTGCGATCAGATATCGATCGAGATAATTCAACAAGTTGATCGCCGTCAGCGTGATGAGCGCGATTCGCGCAGATCGGATCGAAGCATCAGCATGACTCGTTGCTTGTGTCATTGCTGTTGGTGCTACCCCAATGCATTGATTGGAGCAACTCTTCTTTTTGCGCAAGGGGTTTGGATTTACGACCTCGCGCGGAGTGGTTGCACACGATTGGCAGGCACTTCATACAATAGGTTTCTTTAGTAATCCTTCCGCTTTATAGTCCTTTTTTTTAACCATACAGGAGATTTCAATATGCGTATCAAACTGCCTTTGTCGATCATTCTTGCCGCACTCTTGGTTGCTTGTGCTGGCTCACCAAAAACTTCGGAGCAAAAAGAACGCCTTTCAAATGCCGTCAAAAACTCTATTGAATTGGTGAAGTCAAAGGATCCAACTTTGCAGACACTCTTTGATTCAGCATATGGATATGCAGTGTTGCCATCCGTTGGCAAGGGTGGTTTTCTGATTGGTGGAGCTGGCGGCGATGGAGAGATGTTTAAGGGCGGCAAGTTGGTTGGTTATTGTTCGATGGGTCAAGGCACGATTGGCGCGACAATTGGCGGACAATCCTTCGACGAATTCATCTTCTTGAAGGATGAAGCGAGTTACAATAATTTCACAAGCGGTCAGTTCGCCGTTGCTGCGCAGGTTTCTGCCGTGATGGTGAAAGCTGGTACTGGAGCCGCGGCTGCGTATCAAAATGGAGTTGCTTTATTTGTGAGTAATGCCAAAGGCGCGATGGCGGAAGCTGCGGTTGGTGGACAGCAGTTCAACTTTGTGCCACTTGATGCTGCGAACTGATTTGCGAAAAAACTTCAGCAAGCTTTGTTAAGGAATTCAGACCGCAGGAGCAAATCCTGCGGTTTTTTTTGCGCGGACACAGCCACGGACACAGCCACGGACACAGCCGCGGATACAGCCGCGGAAACAGCCAAGGAAATGCATAAGTGAGCAGCCGTGAAAAGTTCTCTCGGGGCTCAGACAGTCCTCGGCGACCGACACGATCTGATTTACGAAATTTTATTGCAAGTGCCGTCGGCCGCCTGCGGAACTCGCC
>SXSS01000116.1 GCA_005792145.1 Planctomycetia bacterium
CGGGACCATGTCCTGCGCGAGTTTGCAAGCCGAGCCGGAGTCCGCGTAGGCGAGGCGCAGCATGTTTGAGCGCCAGGACATGCGTCCCGCGGCGCTCGCATAAATCATTCCGTCTTCGTGTGAGCACGCATACATGCGTCCCGCGGCGCTCGCATAAAGCATTCTGAATTGGTTTGAGCGCCAGGACATGCGTCCCGCGGCGCTCGCATAAATCATTCCGTCTTCGTGTGAGCACACATACATGCGTCCCGCGGCGCTCGCATAAATCATTCTGAATTAGTTCGAGCCACAGGGCGAATCAGTCCGCTGCACGCAAATGCATCTCGATTCTCTTTCAAACCCAGCGATTTTCTCTTGGATTCGGCAACTTTTCGCCCAGCACCTTCAGTGCGGCAGCATCCGCAGGTTCAACATCGGTCGGCGCAATAATTTGAATGACGGCATAAAAGTCTCCTGCAGTTTTGTTTGCGGGAGCGATTCCCTTTCCAGTCACGCGAAGTTTTTTTCCGCTTGGCGTTCCCGCAGGAATCTTCAACTTGACAGTTCCCTTCAAAAGGGGGACATCAATCGAAGTTCCAAGCGTCGCTTCGACAATCGTGATTGGCACATCGATCGAAACATCCATGCCGTCGCGATAAAACCAAGAATGCGGCGCGACTCGAATCACAAGTATCAGATCTCCCGGCGGCCCGCCGCCAGTTCCATCATGGCCCTTGCCTGCAACTCGCATTGATCCGCCGCTGGCGATCCCCGCAGGAATGCGGACATCGATCGCGGAATTTTTTCCTTGGGCATCTCGAACAGAAACATTGCGAGTGCCTCCCACCGCAGCGGTCATAAAATCGACCGTGACTTCGATTTCCATATTCTGTCCCGCTTGCGCTGCGGAGCGTCCCGATCGCCCGCTCCGCGTTGCACCGCCACGAAAAAAATCTCCAATACCGCCAAGTCCACCCATCATTTCTTCGAGGTCTTCAGGATTGACATTCTGCCAAGGCCCGCCAGCTTGCCCGCCACCAGTTTGGCCTCGACCACCTCGACCACCGAATGGATTTGCGCTGGAGCCCGCATGTCCGAATTGGTCGTATTGCTTGCGCTTTTCTGGATCAGAAAGTGCGTCATACGCTTCTTGCAGTTCTGAGAATCGTTTCGGTGCATCCGTCGATTTATTTTTGTCAGGATGAAATTCCTTCGCAAGTTTGCGATGTGCGCGGCGAATCTCGTCGGCTGTTGCCGTTCGTGCAATTCCCAGAACCTCGTAGTAATCCCGCGCCATATAGAGCACGACAAGTATAGGACGAGCCGTCACGAATGAGGGTTATGATTGAATCGATGTCAAACGCTCCCGTCTCGCTTCCGCTACTCGCAACGCCTCGAGTCTGTTCGATCCCCGCGAATCAGCCGATTCGTAAGTCGCGAATGACCGTGCGGCGTTTCACAATTCTTCTCATCGTCCAATTCCTGATGATCGTTCATCTTGTTCAGTGGCTCGTGGTTGGCGTGACTCTCGCACCGATCGAACCAAGCGAATCGATGGAAACGCTCAAACATGGTGCCATCACAGTTGGATTCATCTTCTTCGTTGTCGCAATTCTTTCGACGGCGATCTTGGGCCGTTGGTTCTGCGGATGGGGTTGCCACATCTTGATGTTGCAAGATTTCTGCGGTTCGTTACTGCATAAAAGTGGAATTCGTCCGAAAGCTTTTCGGTCGCGTTTACTGCGCTGGATTCCCGTCGCACTCGCCGCGTATATGTTTGTTTGGCCATTGGTCTATCGATTTGCAATCGCACCAATCTTGCAGCCAGATCTTTTGCCTATGGAACTCTCGTGGAAGATGACAACCACGAACTATTGGACGACTTTCCCCGGACTGATGATGGCGATTCCATTTCTCTTGGTCTGCGGATTCGTGACCGTGTGGTTTCTTGGTCAAAAAGGATATTGCACATATGCCTGTCCGTATGGTGGCGTGTTCGCTCCTGTGGATGAATTGGCAATCGGACGCATTCGCGTTTCGGATGCGTGCGAAGGATGCGGTCACTGCACTGCTGTCTGCACTTCCAATGTTCGTGTGCATGAAGAAGTCGCGCTCTATGGAATGGTGGTTGATCCAGGTTGTATGAAGTGCACGGATTGCGTTTCGGTGTGTCCCAAAGAAGCGCTTTCATTTGGATTTGGAAAACCAGCAGTGGGAATTCCTCAAGCTCCCACCGCAGTCAAGAAGTGGGATCTTTCTTGGACCGGCGAATTCGCGCTGTTGTCCGCTGCGTTGTTTGCTTTCTATGCGGTCTATTTTCCATTTGGAGAAAGCGTGGCCAAGGCAACCGTTCCTCTCTTGTTTGCCTCAGGAATTGCCGCTTGCTTTGCATTCATGACTTGGAAGTCATGGCATATTCTTCTGCGATATCCAACAGGATTTCATCGCATCAATTTTGTCCGACAGCACCGCATCCAACCGCTGGGATTTGCTTGGATCGCCATCACCCTATGCATCTCACTTGGGCTTGCCGACAATTTTGCGGTCAATTTCAGTGGATGGATGGCGTATCGCAATGACTTGTCCGTTCAGTTGCCAGAGTCGCAAGTGTTCTCTCAAAATCCAAGCGAAGTCTCACCAGCAATGCAGTCCGCGGCGCGTGATGGATTGAAGTGGTATGGCCGCACGCTTTCGATCAATTCAGGTGGATTGGCACTCTTCGCTCCTCGAAACGAAAATATTCTCACGCGGATTGTTTGGTTGCATGCAGTCCTAGGGGAGTTTCCACAAAGCGAGGCAGTACTGCGCCAAGCGTGGAACGAAAATCCGCAAGAGTGGATCGCCACGGTTCTCTTGCGTGTTCTTGATGCGCAGCAGAAAGACCAACAATCTGTTGAGTGGTTTCGATCGGTTGTCACAGCGCATCCGACATGGATCACAATCGTCGATGAGCAAGTTGGTCGTCTGCTGCAACAGGAACGACTCGAGGAAGCGATCATAATCGCACGAGATGTTGCGAATAGTCAGACAGTTTCGACATATCCGATACGCAGACTATCTATGCTGCTGATCGAATACGGCACCACCAATGATGTCGACGAAGGGATCGCCATCGCCAGGAATTCACTTGCGAATGACCCGAAGAATGTCGCGATCAGCGCTGCGATCGCGCTGGGTCAGTTGCGACTCCAGCGTCCAGCGGATGCCATAGCAACATTGACTCCTGCAATCGAGCTTGCGCCAAATGAAGCAAAACTCTTCGAACTTCTCAGCGAGGCTTACAAGCAAAATGGTGACGAAGCACAGCAGAAAGTTGCGGAAGATCGTGCCGAATTGATTCGATCCAGTATGCCAAGTAATTGAACATTGCTATCCTGCGACTTCCCTTGATTATGAACTTCTCAATCACAGACATACTTGACCCAAAGGCGATTCGAGTTCCGCTACTCGCGATTGATCGTCGCGGCGCGCTCGAGGAATTAGTCGATGCGCTGGCAAACATCGGTGTGCTGGCCGATCCAGAACTTTTCAAGAAGTCAGTCTGGGAACGAGAACAACAGAGATCGACGGGAATTGGAGAAGGCTTGGCAATACCTCACGGAAAATGTGCAAGCATTTTGCGACCTGCGATCGCGATCGGTCGACCCTCCGTGCCGATCGAATTTGGCGCGATCGACCGTCGTCCTGTTCGTTTGATTGTGCTGCTCGCTTCGCCGCCAGACAAGATCACAGAGCACATCCAAGTCCTGCACCGTGTCAGTCGAATTTTCTCCAACATCGCAACGCGTGAACGCGTTTGTATGGCGCCCGATGCCGCAACTTTGTTTGAAGAGTTGCGCAGCGCCGACAGCGCGATTATCGAACGCTGAATATTCATTACCACGCGTCTTGGCGCAAGCCACAAGAAACGGAATAACCTACTCTATGCATATGTTGCTCATTGCGGTGATAATGGTTCTCGTCTCTTCAATCAGTGGATCGCCCATCTCGCCTCAGACCACAATTACGCCACAAGAACTCTCCGCGTCAGTGGCAGAGATTCGTGCGCGATATAAAATTCCTGGTTTGGTTGTGGCGATCGTCACAAAAAATGGCGTCGAGTCGATCGCAGTCGACGGCATTCGTCAGCAGGGCAAGAGCGATCTGATCACCGCCACCGACCGAATGCATCTTGGATCGTGCACAAAAGCATTCACCGCAACGCTGTGTGCAGTGCTTGTCGCGGATGGAAAAATAAAATGGAAGAGTACAGTTGAAGAGTTGCTCGGCAGTGATGTTCCTGGAATGCATGCCGATTGGAAAAGCGTGACACTCGAGGAGTTGCTGCGCCATAGAAGTGGCGCGCCATCTGCGCCCTCGCCCGAAGAATGGAAAGAAGCGTTTTCCTGCGCCGATTCGGCTAAACAATGTCGCGCGGTGTTTGTGCGCGGCATTCTTTCGCGCGCTGCTGCACAAGTTCGTGGAGCCTTCGCATATTCCAATCAGGGGTATGCAATTGCGGGGCGAATGATCGAGATTGCGAGTGGGAAAGATTTTGAATCCCTGCTTGCGGAGCGTGTGCTTGTGCCGCTGACAATCAAAGATTTCGGATTCGGAATTCCCACGAAGTCAAATGCAAACGCTCCAAGTGGGCACGCCGCAGATGCAACACCGCGTGAAATGGATAATCCAAATGCGATCGCGCCAGCCGGCACGCTCCATATGCCGGTTGGCGAATGGGCGAAGTTCATCGCGTTTCATCTTGGTGCAAAGCCACCTGCGGCGCTCGTTGGAGCGTCGGCTGAACTTGCACATCTTCAAGCGCGAGGTGAAGCCGAACCGTTTGAAGCTCTCGGATGGATGACCGCCGATCGCGCGTGGGGCGGCAAGGTCTTGACGCACTCAGGGTCAAACACCCTGTGGTATTGCGTTGCTTGGCTCTCGCCCGAGAAAGGTTTTGCAGTCCTTGCCGCAAGCAATCAAGGCGGTGAAGCCGCGGTCAAAGCGTGCGATGCAGTTTGCGCTGCTGCGATTCGTGTCTTTTCCAAAGGGGGGTGAGGATAAGATTGAAGCAGGACAAAGTGCCAAGTTCCATAAAGAAAAAATCCGCGATCAAGCCCAGCGTGCGGCTTCCATTTTTTGGATGCGTGGTCTCTTGTGGTTTTCCAAGTCCTGCAGATGACTATATAGAGAAGAAGCTTGACCTGAACGAATATCTCATAGACAAACCATCCGCAACATTTTTCGTGCGCGTCGCTGGAGATTCGATGATTGGCGTGGGCATTCATCCCGATGACTTGTTGATTGTGGACCGATCAAAAGAGCCGCGCAACAAATCAATTGTGCTCGCGGTGGTCAACGGAGAATTCACGGTGAAGCGTTACATCTGTCGCAATTCAAAAATCACTTTGAAGGCGGAAAATCCTGCATATCAGGACATCGTGATCGTGGAAGGAATGCAGTTCGAGGTTGTGGGCGTCTGCACGAATGTGATCCACAGTCTCAAATGAGCACGCCGCGCGTTCCTTCTCCCGCAACACCTCTTGTGTTTGCTCTTGTCGATGGCAATAGTTTTTATTGCTCCTGCGAACGCGTCTTCAATCCATCGTTGAACAATCAACCCGTGATTGTGTTGAGCAACAATGACGGATGCGCTGTTTCGCGCAGCGACGAGGCAAAGGCGTTGGGCATAAAAATGGGCGATCCGTTGCACTTGATCAAGGACATCGTCAAGCGCAACCGAGTCCGGGTTTATTCATCGAACTATGCGCTCTATGGCGATCTTTCAGCGCGCATGATGTCCACTTTGGCGCAGTTCACTCCAGAGATGGAGGTGTACAGCATTGACGAAGCATTCTTGTCGCTCGATGGTTTTGGCAGCCGCAATTTGACCGAATACGCGCGCGAGATTCGCCGAGTGGTGCGGCGCGACACCGGCATTCCAACCGCAATTGGAATTGGTCCAACAAAGGTATTGGCGAAGGTGGCGAACCGCGTCGCGAAGAAAAAAAATAAAAACGACGGCGTGTTGAATCTGTGCGACCCTGCGACGCAGGAAGAAGTTCTGCACGCATTGCCTGTCGAGGATGTGTGGGGGATCGGCGCACGCAGCGCCGCCAAATTGAATCGTGTGGGTGTGCGCACTGCCCAGCAACTTCGCGATGCAAATTTGGACGCGATGCAGAAGTTGCTCACCATTATTGGGCGGCGCATTGTCCTGGAGTTGCGCGGCGAATCATGCTTGGCGCTGGAGATGATTCAAGAGGATCGCAAGCAAATCGTTTGTTCGAAATCGTTTGGACGGCCGGTGTACACACTTTCAGAATTGCAAGAAGCCGTAGCGAACTATGTCACGCGTGCATGCGAGAAACTGCGTCGCCAAGACGGTATCTGCCACACAATGAGCGTCTTTATTCAGACCAATCGTTTCAAAGATGGGCCGCAGTATTACAACTCGCGCATGATCAAGATGGATGCAGGCACATCGTCGACAGTCCGATTGAGCGCAGCGGCCAACCGCGTGCTGGAGCAAATTTTTCGCGAGGGTGTTGAATATAAAAAAGCTGGCGTGATTCTTTCGGATATCTGCCCAAGCGCGTCAATTCAGTTTTCTCTCTTTGATGACCAGCGTCAACATTCCCAAGATGCAAAGGTCATGAAAGTAATGGATGCAATCAACGCACGAATGGGCAGGAACACTTTGAAGGTTGGCGCGTGCGGGAGCCCAAGCCCAAGCCAAGCTCCGGCATGGGAAATGCAAGCCAAAATGCGTACACCTTGTTACACCACGCGCTGGTCAGATCTTCTGAAAGTGAAATGAATTTTCTCGCTTTGCAAATATCGCCGCAGTGTGCAGTTCAATGGTTTGACCTGCATCGACGCAACGCGCGATTATTCAATGAGTCCAAAAAAAACAGTTCCTATGAAATGCCTCTATATATGGGAAATGGGGAATCTTTGACTTAGTGCAACATAGACTTATATTATGTTTATGAAATCAATGAATAACACTGCCATAGTCATTGCTGCAACACTATTGACGCTTTCTCCTGTGTCGCGGTCCGCGAAGGCGCAGTGTTCTGCGGATGTGAATGACGATCACATTGTTGATGGACTGGACCTCGCCAGTCTCTTGTCAGCTTGGGGCACAAGTGGTGTTCCAGGAGGAACCGATGTCAACGGCGATGGATCTGTCGACGGACTCGACCTTACATTTGTTCTGTCGGGTTGGGGAGTATGCCCTGGTCCTTCATGGGCGACTGTGTTGGAAGCGACGCCAGATGCCGCGGTTGTGACCAACGCCACTTTGCGAAACGCGATTGCGGCGTCGGGTTTGCCTTGGCGAGTGCGCGACAACGCAAGCAATATCGAGATGCTGTTGGTTCCAGAGGGAACATTCATAATGGGTTGCAGTGCGTCCGCTCAATTTTCTTGTTCTTCCAACGAAACTCCCTTGCACCAAGTGATATTGAGCGCTTTTTATATTGGGCGTTATGAAGTGACGCAGGCTCAGTGGACGGCAACGATGGGGAGCAATCCGAGCAGTTTCTCTGGATACTCCGACAGTCCATCGCGTCCAGTCGAACGAGTCTCTTGGAACATGATCACTGGTTCGGGTGGTTTCAATTCTGCAACAGGTTTGCGCTTGCCAACCGAAGCCGAATGGGAATATGCCTATCGCGCGGGAACGACAACAGCATTTCACAGTTATCCCCAACAGCCAAATGGCTTCAACGATGACACGCTTCTCGGGAACATTGCGTGGTTCAGCAATACTGCAGACAGCCAAACCCACGCCGTTGGCGGCAAGTTTGGCAATGGATTGGGTCTGCACGATATGTCAGGAAATGTTTGGGAGTGGTGTCAGGATTATTGGAGCTATGGGTACTACGCCTCGAGCCCGATTACAAACCCCACAGGACCTGCTACTGGCTCGTCTCGATTGTTGCGCGGCGGCGTTTGGGGCAGTTCGCCCAACGACTGCCGCGCGTCACAGCGCAACAATTACTCGCCCGA
>SXSS01000117.1 GCA_005792145.1 Planctomycetia bacterium
GGCATCTGAGTCTTGATGTAATTGCACAGTTGCAGCGTTGCAAGCATGTCGCCGCCTGGCGTATCGAATTCCAGCACGATCGCCTGAGCGCCATTTTCGACTGCGAGTTCCGTTCGCCTTATGACGGAGATCACAGTGAGATCGTCGATTGGTCCGCGAATTGGGATGATCGCAATGTTTCCCGCTTGCCTTTCCGCGGGTACAGCCTGTGGAGAAACAACCAGCGCCAACACTCCTTCAGTCAGAAAAAGAGTTGCAACAATGATTTGGATAAATCTGTGGAAGATCACGGCGATGAGATTGTAGAGCATAAAAAACCCCAGCCAGAATTGACCAGGGTGAAAAGTTTTTTTGTCGAAATTGGACGTTCTAGATCAATCCCATGAAGCATTGTGATTTGCAGTAAGTGGGCCAGTGCAAGCCGTGACGATTTGAAGCAGGCTATCTTTCTGAGTTGTTGCGTCATCACTTAGGAAAACATTGTCCAGAATTCCAGGTGCAGCTCCAACCTTATTTAGGTAGGCGGGAATAAATGTTCTTCCAAAATCAACCGAGTTGTCGTTCTTACAAAGGTTTCCGTCCCATTCATTCTTGCCTCCATGTATGAGCAGCGTCTGTGAATCTTTATAAACGTTTCCCAGCGTAATCCCATCTCTTACGCCTCGGTTTCCAAAAACAACAAACTTAGAGTTTCCTGTGCTCTTCCATTCCGAAAGGCGTCGACCGACTCTTGAAAGTGGCATCGTTGCATATGAAGTCATACAAGTTGATAAAACATTTCCAACACCTTGAATTCTGAAGTTCCCAGGCGCAAGATCACCATCCCAGTACGAATCATTTCCTGGTTGGTAGGCGTTCATGTTGTAGTTTGAACAAAACGCAACCTGGGAGCTCAATTCAGCAGGGCTAACAAGAACATTAGCATTGAATACGCCGAGAGCGATCATGGCCGAATAGAGATTCTGATGAGAATTCTTTGCTTCGTCATATAATCCGCGTCCAGGAAGCTGCGTACCTGCGGTAAAAGCTAATCGATTTCTTTCACCAGGCATAAGATAATTCTGATCTGGATTATTGATGGATTGAGTGATAAATGCTTTGTGAATCTGGCTGATTTGGCTTCCACATTTGACTTGCTGGGCACTTCTTCGTGCTTGCGCAAGTGCGGGCAAGAGGATTCCTAAAAGTAGTGCGATGATTGCCATGACCACGAGGAGTTCAACCAAGGTAAATGCTCTTAGTTTTTGTTTCATTTTGTTTCCATTCTTTCGATAAAATTTTGAGTAAAAGATAAATTGTTAATAATGCTCTATCATTGACCAGTAATTAGTTTTGAGCAGCAATTGGGTTGTCATAAATTACACTTCCGGTATCTGCCGCAGCAGTTGGAGCGGTAGGGGCTTGGGGCTGGCCGATCGTAATCGCAAGTAATGCATCTTCTTGTCTAAGTGCAACAAAGTTTCCCGTTCCTTGTCCGCACAGAAAATCCGCACAGAAAATGTTATCTTGGTCAAGTTGACCTCCGCAGTCAAAGGCAACTTGCGCTGGAAACATAGTGTTTGAGAATTCAGTATGGGAGTCTCCGAAAACAATATTTCCAGCCCATTCCTTTTTCGACCCATGAAATAACAGCGTGGGACTGTTACTGAACTCGGTTGTATCGGTAACCGCGCTGGCAGGTCCGGTATTTGAGTGCTTTGGTCCGCGGGTTCCAAAAAGGGGCTTTGTGGAGTCTGTTCCTGATTTCCAATAAACCTTTTTGCGCCCTCCGAACAATGGCATATGCGCGAAAGAAGCATGGCAAACGCCAGTCGGAGTGGGACCCGCCCCTTGGAGATTACACACAAAAGTAGGATCCCAGTAAACGTCTTGCGCAGGTTGATAAGCGTTAAAGTCGTAGGGTTGTGAGTCCGCTGCAAAGCCGATTTCTACTCCTTTGCCCTTTTCGACGACATTCGATCCGATGTATTCTGTTGGGCCAATCAAGATATCGGTTCCTATCAATTGTTGAGCAACCATTGCTGAATACATATTGGCGGAATTGTTTTGAGCAAAGTCTTCAAGTCCCAAACCCTGAACTTCGCGAGTACCCGCTGTTGGGTTGATTAGGACTGGTCTGCGATCAATAAGTCCGGGCGTGGGCATTCTAGACTGTGGGTCTTGCGCAGCGAAAGTGACCCCAGATTGATGAATTGCACGGACTTGGGTGCCGTCCTTGATCGTGAGAGCTTGCGCACGAGCTTTCGAAAGCGCGGGTAAGAGAAGTCCGATGAGAATCGCGATGATCGCGACTACCACAAGTAGTTCTACTAAAGTAAATGCGCGGGTTTTAACTTTGAAGGTGGGCATTTTTTCAAATATCCTTTTTTAAGGTGTAGAAAAATAAAAAGCATTGGCAAGCGGAACGTCCGATCGCCGATATATAAGCAGTTCAACGGCACTAATTTAAGTACAGCAAACCCGATAATTCGACCCGACTAAAAAATAGTCGCTCATAGTCAAAAATTGCTTGCCGAACTTCCGATATGCCTAAATCTGAGCAGACTAGGCGCCAAGATGTCGGCTGATGGGTCGGAAGGTATTGGTCCGAAATCTGTAAAAAGTTGATTTCGAATCAGGAACTTACGAAGGACGATTTGAGCTTTCCGCTCGGGTATGAGACTCAATCAGCCAGATGAAACACGAAACTTTCGGTAACTAAACGAACAGATAATATCACAAGACTATACGAGAGTACTTCGAGTTTAGGTCTAGTCAAGTTTTGGTTTTCACGATATTTATTTTTGAATTGGCTATTCTGACGAGTTATGACAACCTCGACCCCTCAAAATGCAATGGAAATGCTTGCCAAACTTGGACTTGCTCTGCCTGTGGCTCCCAAGCCCGTCGCCTCCTATGTCCCCTCGGTTCGCACGGGAAAATTGTTGATTATTAGTGGCCAATTGCCATTTCGAGAGGGGAAACTGATTGCTACTGGAATAGTTCCTTCGGTCGTTTCCATCGAAATGGCTCAAGAATGCGCAAGGCAGTGCGTCTTGAATGGGCTTGCCGTTGTTGCGGCTGAGTGCGGTGGAACGCTCGCTCAGGTGTCGCGGATCGTCAGGCTTGGAGTTTTCGTGGCTTGTGACGATGGTTTTTCCGAACAGCCAAAGGTTGCCAATGGTGCAAGTGATTTATTGCAGCAGATCTTTGGTGAAGCTGGGCGCCATGCTCGGGCCGCGGTGGGGACAAATGCTCTGCCGCTGAACGCGTGCGTTGAAGTTGAAATGATGGTTGAACTTCTCTAGCCCAAACTTGTTGCTACTTTTTCTGGAGAAGCAGGAGAAAAAGCAGCCCCGACAAGCAGGCGAGGCCGACGATCAGACCGATGGCGAGCCCAGATAATCCGCGCGAATTTTTTCTTTGGACTTCGGTTTGCGCTTCGCCTTCAACTTCGGTTGCGATCTTTGAGAGGTCAACCGATCGGCTTGCATAACGAAGAGGTTCTCCAGCAAGTGCATGGTCAATATCTTCGATCAGTTCTTCGGCAGTCTGATATCGATCGCGCGGAGACTTTTTCATCATCATCTCTACGATCTCCGCAGTCGACTGAGAAATGCCGCTCACGACTTGGTCGGGCGGTACCAGTTCCGCAGAGAGATGGTTTTGCATCACTTGTGTCGGGCTCGCTCCTTGAAATGGAACTCGCCCAGTCAGCATATGATAGAAAGTAGCTCCGAGTCCATAAATATCAGCAGGTGGTCCAATTTCAATTGAACCACGAATTTGCTCTGGGCTGATGTAGTAGGGCGTTCCGAATGCTTTATTTTTTTCCGCTTCGGCTGTCTTTTTGTCTTCGATTGCGCGCGCGAGACCTAAGTCAGCCAATTTCGCAATATTTGATTTGGTCATGACAATGTTCTTTGGCTTGATGTCACGGTGGATGAAACCACGAGAATGCGCGTGTTTCAAAGCGCTGGCAACTTGTCGGGTAATTGTCAGCGCGTCACGCTCTTTGAGTCGCTTGGCTTTGATTATTCGTTCATAGACGGTCTCGCCATCGATATATTCCATAACAAAATAGTGCTGCTCGCCAACTTGCCCGACATCGAATGCGCCAACAATATTTGGATCTGAAAGTTTCGCAGCAGCGCGTCCTTCCTTATAGAAGCGCTCGATGAAGTTCGCATCGCCGGAATATCGGCGAGGAAGAATTTTAATCGCAACAAGTCGGTCGAGACTTGTTTGCTTTGCGAGATAGACCGAAGCCATCGCACCGGCGCCGAGTTTGCGAATCATCTGATATCCAGGAATACGCAGAATAGTTTTGTCGCTTTCAGCTTCAGTGCGCAATCGCGCAAGTTGTCGACGAGTCACGATCTGACCTTCGACAAGTATGTCCACAAATGCCTTCATTTGACCTGCAGGAGTTTTCATTGCGGCAAATGCCGCGTCGACTTCAGCTTGGGTCGCAAGCCCCTTGTCAACGACAAGTCGTCCAATGACGGAATCTGAGGAACTTCCACCGCGCGAGCCACCACTCTCGCCACTCGCGCTTGCCGCAGGATCGGATGACGAAGTGCGTGGCAGTGAAGAGTCACCCGGAAGTGGCGTTGGATTTGATTTTGGGTCTGCTTGGCTCACGATGACTTTGATCCTTGCGAAAAATCCAACTGGCAGTTTTCACTATACTTCTATTCGCTATTCCTATGCGGACGGTTCCCCGGCGCATCCTCATTGTGCGCCCAAGCGCGTTCGGCGATGTGTGCCGAACGGTTCCACTGCTTTGGTCGCTGCGAAAAACCTTTCCAAAGGCTGTTATCGACTGGGTTGTCGAAGACAGGTGGTCTGCCGCAATTCAAGAACATCCAGCGATCGACGTTGTGGTGAAATTTCCCAAGCGTGAATTCAGATCTTGCTGGCGTAATCCTCGAATTGCCATCAAGACGATTCGGTGGTTTTGGCGACTTCGTCGGGGTCGATATGACCTTGTGATTGATGCGCAAGGGTTGGCTCGCAGTGGTCTGATGTCATGGGTCACGAGCGCGAAGGTGCGTATCGCAGATCGTTCTGGCCGCGAGTTTTCATGGCTTGCTGCGAATCGACGAGTGAATCGAATCGCAGGCTCACATGTCGTGGATGCGATGTTGCAATTAGTTGCGGAAGTTGGCGTCATTCCGATCGCAGATATGCGCCTTGTTACGCCTGCGGCAGATCTGGTTTGGTGGCGCAATGAAGCTGAACGAAGAAATATCGTGGGTCCGTTCGTTGTCATTGCAGCGGGAAATGGATGGGAAGGGAAGCGCTGGGCTTCTGAGCGGTGGGGAGAATTATTGCGAACTGTCGCTGACGATTTTGTCAATCAAGGAATTCAAGATGTTGTTTGGATCGGTGCCCCTGGAGAAGAAGCGCAAATCGCAGAGCTTTGCAATGATGCGTCTTCGATCACACAATTGAGATCGCACAATCTGGCGGGATTGACAACCGTTGGAGGAACGATGGCGGTGGTCCAGAATGCGTCGCTCGTCATTGCGCTCGACTCTGCGCCGGTGCATCTTGCCGTGGGATTTGCCGTTCCTCTTGTTGCTTTGTATGGCGCAACTCAGCCATCTTCCGATGGACCGTACCAAGCGCAGATGTGGTGCGTTCATGGAGGTCGAGGAGAAGAACTTGGAAAGCATGATTATCGCGATTCACACAAAGGTCGGGTAATGATGGGGCGGATCACCACAGAAGAAGTTGTCGCGCTCGTTCGAAAACGAATCCATGGTGGGGGAGCATTATGAAAGGATCATTGGTCCTTGCCAGTACGAGCGCGCGTCGTCGTGCACTGTTGGCCGAGGCTGGTTTCGATGCAGTATCGATCTCGCCGCTCGTTGATGATGGTGGACTTGCTGTGCGAGCTGATCACGCGGCGGAAGATTGTTGCGCGCTTGCATGGTTCAAGGGTGCGCAAATCACCAACGATCTTGCGCGCTTGAAATCGCAAGCACCTGATGCGCGAATCATTCTTTCGGCAGATACGGTGTGTGTGCTCAACGGGAATGTCATGGGAAAGCCGCGCGATATTGAACATGCGCGAAGCATGCTTGAAGCGGCACGCAGTCAAAGTCAGCTTGTGGTGACGGGTGTTTGCATCATCGGAATTGCAGAAAAGTCTCGCGCGATGTTGGCAGATTCTGCAGAGGTTCGTTTTGGCGCGATTTCTGATCTTCAGATGAATGATCATCTTGAACGCGGCGGGTGGATCGGCCGAGCCGGGGGATACAACCTTGAAGAACTTGTCGTGGCGGGTTGGCCAGTGCAGTGGAGCGGCGATCAATCAACGGTGACTGGTCTTCCAATGAAAATGTTGACGCCCATTTTGACTCGGATGCTTGGATGTACGGTGGTGCGATCGTGAGCAACGACGAACATATTTTCCCAGAATGGTTTTCGCCTGCTGCTGGGATCGCATCGAAGGTCTACGAAGCAGTGGTCGAAATGCGTAATGCGAGATTTGACCGAGGGGTCGGCATTCGATCAGTCGATCGCCCTGTGATCTCTGTGGGAAATATTGTCGCAGGTGGAACAGGCAAGAGTCCGATGGTTCGCTGGGTCGCAGAGTGGGCGCTTGCTGGCGATGTGTTGCCGCTGATCGCACTTCGTGGATATCGCAGTCATCAGGGAAAATCGGATGAAGCGATGGAGCATCAAGCTGCTTTGCCGAATGCGAAGATCGCAGTTGGCGCGAATCGATTTGCGACAATATCTGCGGCTGTTGCTGGCGATCCATCAATTCGCGTTGTGATTATGGATGATGGATTTCAGCATCGCGCGCTGGCGCGAAATCTGGATTTGGTTTTGATCGACGCAACATGTTCGCGGCTCGATGGAAAATTGCTTCCGCTGGGATGGCTGCGTGAACCCGTGAAGAATCTTTCGCGCGCCAGCGGTGTGATTGTCACGCACGCACAGCAAATCGATCATGAACTTGATAAAAAAATTCACGCGTTGCACGGTCGATCCGCGCTCGCGTGGTGCGATCATTTCTGGGATGGATTGGATGTTCGCACCGTCGATGGAACGAAGATCGTGCAAGCGAATGAATCGCTGCGTGGTCGTCGTCTCTCGGTTTGGGCTGGCATTGCTCGCCCAGAAGCGTTTATCAATCAATTGAAAACTTTCGGCGCAGAGATCGTGCATGTCGCTTCGCTTGGAGATCACGCGCGTTATGGCTCGACCGCCGTTGCGCGATTGACGCAAGCGGCTCATGCTGCAGGAGCGATGGCGATTGCGACAACGGGCAAGGATTTGGTCAAGATTTCGGGCGATATGGATAAAATGAGCCTGCCATTGATCATTCCAAGACTTCGTGTGAAATTTTGCGCAGGCGAAGATGCCTTTCGGGGCCTTCTCGAGAAGTGCGTGTCGAGGCGGTAGTCTGTTGTTCATGATTCCGATGGAAGATCGCGTTCTTGTTGGATTACGGGCTTGGAAGCCTTTTCGCCTTTTGGTGGTGGGGGATTTTATGCTCGATCAATCCCTTGCTGGTGACGCTGAGAGATTGAGCCCCGACGCTCCAGTCCCTGTTCTTGCAGTTCGAGATCCTCTTGCAACAATTGATACGGCGGGTGGCGCTGGCAATGTTGCGGTCTTCGCAGCAGCAATCGGCGGCACGGTCGAATGCGTCGGCGTGGTTGGTGATGATCACGAAGGTCGGCTCCTTCGCAAGACAATCGAAAATGGAAAGTGTGCGACAGGCGGATTGATTATCGATTCGAGTCGTCCCACGACAACCAAGCGCAGTCTCATTGGACGAGCGCAACATCGACATCCACAGAAAATGTTTCGCATCGATGTCGAATCGCGTGAGCCGCTTTCTGCGGCGATTCAAGCGAAAGTTTTCGATGCGATCGTTGCACGATTAGGTTCGTGCGATGTTGTGTGCATCGAGGATTACACCAAGGGAGTCTGCACTCCCGAACTTTGCGCAAAGTTGATCGAACTCTGTCGTGCGAAGAAGATCCCTGTGTTGGTCGATCCTGCCGCGATCAACGACTATTCGCGCTATCGAGGGGCGTCGGTGATCACGCCCAATCGCTCCGAGGCGGAAAAAGCCACAGGTCGGACGATCGATCCTGCGAATGTTGTCGCCGAATCGATGGAGATGGCGACTTCGCTGTTGAAAAATCTTTCGCTCGATGCGGTTGTTGTCACGCTCGATCGATATGGAGCAGTTCTGGAAGTGAAAGGAAAACCAGCGATCCACCTTCCAACGGTTGTTCGGCAGGTCTATGACGTCGCAGGCGCAGGCGATATGGTTTTAGCAACTCTCGCAGGCGCAATCGCAAATGGAATGCCTTGGCCTGAAGCAGTCACCCTTGCAAATATTGCCGCGGGTATGGAAGTTGAAGTCTTTGGAGTGCGTGCATTCACGATGGCGGAAATTCAAGCGCAGGTCATTCGCATCACGCAGGCGTCGATGGGAAAAACTCGATCACGAGCAGACCTCCTAGTGGAAATCGCGGCTCATCGAGCCGCGGGTCGAAGCATCGTGCTGACCAATGGTTGCTTCGATGTTCTGCATGCGGGTCATGTTGGATATTTACGCGAGGCAAAATCTCTTGGAGATATTTTGGTGGTTGGCGTGAACTGCGATGAACAAGTTCGATCGCTCAAAGGAAAAGATCGCCCGATCTATTGCGAGAGAGATCGCGCCGAGCTCTTGGGCGAATTGACCTCAGTCGACTACATCACAATCTTTGAAGAACCTTCTGCCGCAGAACTCCTGCGCGCATTGATTCCAGATGTGTATGTCAAAGGAGGGGACTACGAGAGTAAAGAGATCACGGAATCGGCCGTTGTCAAGGAACTTGGCATAAAATTATCTTTAGTGGCTCACCGCCCAGGCTTATCCACGACTTCTGTGGTGGAACGTGTGCGTGCTCAGTTTGTAAGTGGTGGAAATGTCCAGAGTCCTTGAAAAACCTCTTGACTCGATCCGAGGGAGTGAAGATACTATTGTGGTCGTGCAGGAAACCATTTCAATATCAATGAAGACAATTCGGTGCGATAGTCAAACAATAATTTCGTGTCAAATTATCATGTAAATTCCTGCTTTGTTTCTTTCACTATGGTTTCTTTCATTATGGGGTATAAAAATGTCGACAATTACAAAAAAAGACTTCGTTGATCGAATTGCAGAGAAGACTGGCCAGAAGCGCGGAGAAGTGAAAGAAACACTTCAGTTGTTTCTTGACGAGATGATCGATGAATTGTGCAATGGCAATCGATTGGAGTTTCGCGACTTCGGAGTCTTTGAAGTCCGCGCACGCGCAGCCCGTATGGCACAGAACCCAAAGACGCTCGAGCAGGTCCAAGTTCCAGCTCGCAAGGCAGTTCGATTTAAGATCGGCAGGCTGATGCGTGAACGAATTGTCGGGGAATCCCTTACACAAGAACTCGCGTCGCATTAATGGCAAAGTCAAACCGCCAGTCCCGCCACTCCGGCCAAGGCGATTCTGCGCCAAGAGTTGATCCTCAGGAAACTGTGCGCCTGTTGAAGGCGATGCCTCCAAATGCCCCCGAAGCCGAAATGGCATTGCTTGGAAGTATGTTGGTCGAACCTGGCGTCATCGGTGATGTTGTGGGGATCATTCGCGGTGGGGACGATTTCTTTCTTGATAAGCATCGAACCATCTATACGACGATGGTCGAGATTTATGATCGCACAGCATCCGTTGATGTTGTGAGATTGAATCAACAATTGACCGATCGCCAAGTGCTTGATGCCATTGGTGGTTTGGATTATCTCGTGCAACTTTCGGAGGCTGTGCCAAGTGCGCAATTTGCTTGCGAGTATGCGAAGACGGTTCGTGACAAGGCCACATTGCGCCAGCTGATCGACGCTTCCAGTTTGACTGTGAGTGATGCGCATCATTCGACCGAAGAAGCGCAGATGATCTTGGAAATGGCCGAGCAACGTATTTTTTCGATCGCACAGATGCGCGAATCCACGCCGTTTGCACATTTGCCAGATTTGTTGCGCGAGACGATGGAGAAACTGGAATCTCGCGATGGATCTGGATTGACTGGTCTTGCCTGCGGATTTGAAGATATTGACGAAATGACCACAGGATTACAGCGCGGCGAGATGTTGATCGTTGCGGCGCGACCTTCGATGGGAAAGACGGCGCTCGCTTTGAATCTGATGGAAGGCGTCGCACTTGCGGGCCAAGCTGTCGCGATGTTCAGCCTTGAAATGGGACGACAGCAACTTGTCCAACGACTTCTCTGCGCAAAAGCAGGTGTTGATGGACAGAGACTTCGTCGAGGCGTTTTGACTGGAGATGACAATCGCCGTTTGATGATGGCATGTGATGCGCTTCAATCGTCGAAAATTTTTATCGATGACACGCCAGGCTTGACGCTTTTGCAACTTCGGTCGAAGGCCAGAAGAATGAAAGAGAAGTTTGATATCAGTTGCGTGTTCATCGATTATCTGCAGTTGATGAGTTCTGGTTCGAGGAGTGAGAGTCGGCAGGTTGAAGTCAGTGAAATCAGTCGTGGCATCAAGGCCATGGCGCGCGAACTTGATGTGCCGGTCGTTTGTCTTTCTCAGTTGAATCGCGCGGCAGAACAGCGCGAAGGACATCGTCCTCGTATGAGCGATTTGCGCGAGTCAGGCTCGATCGAGCAAGACGCTGACGTGATCATGATGTTGCACCGTGAGGAGTATTACCACCAAGGAGATCCAGAGTGGTCGGAAGCCAACCTGGATAAAGTTGGAATGGCTGAATTGATTTTTGCGAAGCAGCGAAACGGACCGACTGGTGTGATCAAGTTGATTTGGGATCAGAATTCGACATGCTTCCGCTCGTATTCGCCGTTGTCTGCGCCTTCCGGGGTTGAGTATCGAAGTTTCGAGCCTCGCAGCGCAAGCTTTGACGGTGGACCCGATGACTTGCCGACATAAGCGTGGTTCGTTGGGGGTTCATTCCTTGATTTCTCTCCTGCTCAACAGCCTTCACCGTAGACTGTGCTTTCAATGACAGATGGTCAGGACGACCAAATTGCGAAGTGGTTGGCAGATGCTTTACGAGGCGACCAGAACGCCTGGCGAGCGATCGTGTCGGAGTTTTCTCCGCGCATTTTTGGACTTCTGAAGGCTCAGTGCAGAGACGCGGATCTCGCTGAAGAATTGACGCAATCGGTCTTCGTCACACTTGCGGAAAAATTGGCGGAATACTCCGAGCAAGGTCAATTTGAATCTTGGATTTTTCGAGTGGCGATCAATCGTCTCCGCGATGAAATGCGAAGGCGATCGCGGCACGCAAAGCCGATGGCTCAGGAAACTTTGTCTGAAATCGAGGGTGGGGCGGATGGTGATGGTTATAGGACTGCCGAGCGAGAACAAGTTCTGGCACTTGAGCGCGCAATGGACGAATTGTCGACTGCAGACCGTGAAATCGTGGATTTAAGGCATACGGCGGGGCTGAGCTTCAAGCAGATCGCTTCTTTGCTTGAGGAGCCTGTGGGCACTCTTTTGGCAAGGCATCACCGTGCGCTTGCTCGGTTGCGCGAATCAATAGAGCGAATTCAGAAAAGAGGGTCGAAATGATGCAATTGATGAGCGGGCGGGGCGTTGACCTGACAGCATTATGAGTGATTCCACGCCAAATTTTGATCCGGACTTCGATGCCTCGTCATCGACGCCAGCTGAAGCGGAACTTCACTCGCTGTTGAATGCGCGTGGTCAGCGCATGCGAGATCGCAGCGGTATGACCGATCGAGTGATTCGTGCGACGCTTCCTTTGCTTGCTTGTGAAAATTATGCCTCTGGAAAGTCCGCTTCAGGAAAGTCCGCTTCTGAAAAGTCCTTCATTTTTATCCCCGCCCGCGAGCGTCGCATCCGATGGGGAGTTGGGTTCGCAGTCGCGGCATCTTTGGTCGCGGCATTTGTGATCGTCAATATGCCTGCGAATCGAACGGGAATTGATGCGACATCGGACACCGTCGCGTCCACAGATCAAGGCGGAACTGTGGCCGAACCTGTTCTTGTTTCACTCCTCGCTGGAAGCGAAATCATTTCCTCAGATGGAACAAGTGAATTTGTAATCGACGAAGGGAGCGCTATGCCGATACTTCGAACACGAGATGCGTCATTTGGCGACTTGAATTCCGAAGTGAATTTGATACTTGCTTCGGCGTTGACGCAGTGATGTTGAAAGAAATTTGATTCACAGTTATTCGAGATTTCAAAAAGCGGACATAAAAGTCATAAACACAATGCTGAATCTTTCAATAATTATGTTGGCGAGCGCTTGTTACTTCGCATCGCCTGCCGAAGCGCGCTTGAAAAACCCATTGCCGGATGAGGCTTCTGCTGCAGGAATTTCGGCTGTTTCTGCGGAGAATGGCGCAAGCGAACTCAATCATTCTCGAGCAGAAGGGCAATCTCGAGCAGGAGGACCGGATGCAGACGCATTGATTTCCGTCGCACGCGATGTTTCGCCGGAGTGGGCAAAGACCCTCGAGACCGCACGCGCGAAAGACCCTGAAACATTTCGGGCCGCCGCAGCAAAGTTGGGCAAGCGACTTTCATCGCTTGCCGTCTTGCGTGAACACAAGCCAGCTTTGTATGCACTTCGTGTTGAAGAACTGAAAGTGCAAGGTCAACTTGACGGATTAGGCCCTCAGTGGGTCAGCGCACGAATGGGCAATCGTGCTGAAGAAGCTGCACAGCTTGAGATTCAGATTCGCGGACTTGCTGGAACGCTCGTTGATCTCAATTTGCGTTCGCGTGCGATGGAATTGGCGGAGATCGACGCGGTGATGCGAACGATGCGCGCTGATTTACAGCGCGATGCGAACGGCCGAAACGAAACAGTCGAGCGAATGGTTGTGGCTGTTCGAGATGCAACAGGCGAGCTGATTCTTGGTGGGCGATCGCCATTGGATGCTTCAGCAGCATCAAAGACAGCAGCGCCGATCAAGAGCGATGCGACCGCAGTGCCTGGTGTGCCACCAACTGCGCCCGCGGCTGCTTCTCCCTAGAATCTAAAAGATGCTCATTTGGGAACCGCACATCAGACCGCGGAAAAATCGCGTGCGATGAAAAAGCGTTCCAGTGCAACATTTTCCCCTGCAATCGTTGGGTTTTTCGTCTTTGGAGCAATTCTGCTTGCGTGCGTTGCATCATTGCCTTGGACGATGGCGCGTGTCGAACAGGTGGGGAATGCGCCCGTGCGCCGATACGAAGCAGGCAATCTTGATCTGTCACTTCTCGCACCTTCGTGGTGGGAAGATTCTCAAGGGATTCTCGATCGAATCGAAGTGCAGCGAGAGGCAGATGCTTATGTGCCATCACGAATACTTGGAACAGATCGTCTTGGCCGAGATGTTTTTGCGCGCTGTTTGCTTGGCGGCGCCGTGAGTCTCTTGGTGGGACTGAGCGCCGCGCTTGTCGCCGTTGGATTTGGAACGCTCTATGGAACAATGAGCGCCGCGTGCGGAGGTCGTGTGGACAACATAATGATGCGCGCAGTTGATGTGATGTATGGATTGCCCTCGATGTTGCTTGTCGTGATGTTCGCCGTTGCGGCGGAAGGAATTTTGGAACGCGTCGGCATTGAACGAACGGGAAGTGGTCGTCAAATTTTCGATCTGCTCATTCTGCTTCTGGCAATTGGTGCGACGAGTTGGCTGACAGTTGCTCGTGTGATTCGAGGGCAAGTCCTGAGTTTGCGTGGTCAACTTTTTATGGAAGCGTGTCGCGCGGTTGGGGTCGGACCGTGGCGACAATTTCGTTTGCATTATTTGCCAAATGTGATCGCGCCGATTGCGGTCTATGCGGCGCTGGCAGTTCCTGCGGCAATATTGGCGGAAAGTTTTCTCAGTTTTCTTGGGATCGGTGTTCGTGAACCCTTGCCTTCATGGGGAAATCTTGCCGCCGAAGGGCTTTCCGAAGTCAATACGATTCGCAGTCGATGGTGGTTATTGCTCTGGCCATGTCTGTCGATTGCATTGACGCTTCTCGCGCTGAACTTTGTGGGTGATGCCCTCAGACGAGCTGTCGACCCCGCATCTCGTGGTCGATCTGCGACGGCGTGATAGTCTTGCAAACCCTATGCAAAACAGATTTGGAATTAAAGATTTCGTCATCGTCTTTCTGTTGCTATTGATTGTGGCAACTCTTTGGCTTTCTATGATCCAGCGCGATCGACAGTGGCCAGTTCTTCAGTCCATCGCGGAGCAGGGACGGAATCTTGACTCTCGTCTCGCTGGAATCGAAGAGAAAATCCGCACAGGTGTGCCGATCAGTTCTTCCGCGTCGTCATCAAATTCTGTTGACTCTGTTGCCTCAACCACCAAGCGAGACGAGTCTTGGGCTCGTGCTGGCATCCCAGTGAAATGGCAACCCGAGCCTGCTTTTCCAAATGATCCTGCGAAAGTGCCGGGATACAAAGTTGGCGGCGAGTTTGTTGAAGTTTTCGAAGGTCAGCCGAGCAAGGTGACGCCATACCTTTACGCAGATGTCTATGGAAGTCGTGTGGTCGATCGTGTCTGCGAATCTCTTGGATCGTTTGATCCTAAGACGATGAAATTGGTCGGTGTCTTGGCGGATGCGTGGCAAATTGACCCCGATGGAAAGTGGATTCGTGCCCATATCAATCCACGAGCAACATTCAGCGACCGCACTCCCGTGACGGCGGAAGATGTGCGCTGGACATATTTGGATTTCATTATGAATCCTTTGATTGATGCGGATCGCACTCGATCGACATTGATCGATATTTTTGACGGCGTGGAAGTCATTGACAATTTGACAGTGGAGATTCGTTTCAAGGATTCGCTTTTCACAAATATCCTGATAGCGCTTGGCGAACCAATCTTGCCGAAGAAGTATTACGCTCAATTCGAGCCTGCCCAGATCAATCAATCGACAGGTCTCTTGGTGGGATCTGGGCCATTTATGATGGAGCGCGTTCCATCGAATGCCCAGGATCTTTCGAGTCAGTGGACGCCAGGACAAGACATCGTGCTCGTACGCAATCCAAATTGGTGGTATGGCCGCGCTCCTCTTGAGCGCCAGCGCTTTCGTGTTATCAAGGATGATCTTGCGCGCTTGGTTGCATTTCAAAACAACGAGGCATCTCTTGTTTTGCCGACATCGCCCCAGTTCAACACAGTCCTCCGTGAGAATCCAGAATTTGAGAAGACCAACTATGCCTTGAAGTGGGTGAATATGCGAAGTGGATATTCATTCATCGCTTGGCAATGCGGGTCGCGCGGCGAGACTGGTCGCAAGACTCCATTTCAGGATGTTCGAGTTCGTCGTGCGATGACGCTGCTCTTGGACCGCGAAAAAATGATTCGTGATATTTGGGATGGAATTGGAACGGTAGCCAAAGGTCCATTCAATCCTGAAAGTCCTGCATCCGATCCTTCGCTTTCCCCGATGCCATTTGATCCAGATGCTGCGATGAAGTTGCTGAAGGAAGCAGGATGGGAAGATCGCAACAAAGACGGAATCTTGGAAGATGCGCAAGGCGAGAAGTTTCAGTTTGAATACACATATGCCACAGCCGGCGAAATCGGCGAAAGAATCGCGCGCTTCACTGGCGAGTCTTTTAAAAAGGCTGGCATCGTGATGACGACGCGCCCGATCGATTGGAGTCGATATCAGGACATCATCAAATCGCGCGACTTTGATGCGATCACGATGGCGTGGAGCGCACCGGCACCCGAGAGCGATCCCAAGCAGATCTATCACTCTGAAAGTATGGCCAAGGGGAGGGACAATTTCACGCAGTGGTCCAGTGTCGCGGCGGATAGATTGATCGAGCAAGGTCGGCGCACCATGGACGAGCAATCGCGCATGCTTGTTTGGCATGAACTGGAATCAGTCATCGCGCAGGAGCAGCCGTACACATTCATTCGTGTATCGCCCTGGTTGCGATTCGTGAAGCGAGACTTTGGAAATGTGCGGATGTACAAGACTGGACTCTCGCCCGAAGAATTCTTTTTCTCTGGAACTTCCTCGCAGGCGAAACCTGCAAACTAGTCGAGCGTAAACAGATGCTTCCATACATCAGTCGACGACTGCTCTTGATGATTCCCACACTGATTGGGATGACCTTTATGGTCTATAGCTTGATCGCGCTTTCTCCAGGTGGCTTCAGCGCAAGCGCATCCGCGGCAGCAGGAGGTGGAAGTCCAACTGGTGGAGATCCGCGAATCGCAGAGGCGCGATTTCGAGATCGATTCGGTCTTGATGAACCTTTGTTGATGCAATACTTGCAATGGCTCGGTCGCGTTTCGCCGATGAAATTTGGCGAGCGTGCGCAGATCGACTCGACAGGCGAGAGAATTTATCCGCCGGCTCAACCTCCAAAGATGATTGAATTCGAAGCGTGGGTTGATCGAGAGCAAGCGAAGTCCGCAGCAACGATTGCCACGGAAGCCTTTGTTGCGGCGCCAAGTGGTGATGAGGCTCGTTCGCAATACCGGGCATTCGCTCGGGAGAATCGGGCAAGTCGCGAGGCATTTGTCACATCGCTTGCAACTCTCCGTATCGCTCTTGCGCAGTATGCGGAGGCGACTGGACAATCATCGCTTGTCGATGCTCGTGGGGAAGTGCAAGCAAGTTCAGCAAGATCGCTACGAATCGACACAAGTGTTTCGCAGTGGACCGCGGTGAAGACCGCGGCTGATGCCGCGTTCGCCGACAGCGTGAAAGCCGCGCGGGCGCGTGCGTCGCTGCTTGCATGTTTTCAAAGCGCGCCTTTTGCGCAAGCTGGTATCCCTGTGATTCCCAGTGTCATTTCAATCGGTGCGCCAGATTTGGGATGGAGCAGAACGAAGAATCGTCCTGTGATCAGTTTGATTCTGGAAGCGCTGCCGATCACAATGCTGATCAACCTCATCGCATTTCCGTTGATTTATCTGGTGGCGATTCCAACTGGAATGTTGGCAGCTGCACGGCGCGGATCATTTTTCGATGTGCTCAGCGGAGGACTCTTCATCGCGCTCTGGTCGATTCCTGTGGTGTGGGCTGGTGTGCTGGCAATCGGATTTCTTGCCAACAATCAATATCTCGGACTCTTTCCGGTCGCGGGCTTGAGTGCAACCGACGCATCAACGATGAGTTTTCTTCCGCATATGGGAGCAAATGGTTTCGAGCGCGGATGGCTGCTTGATATGGGTTGGCACTTGGTGCTTCCAGTTGTCTGCTTGGTCTATGCAGGATTCGCTGTGCTTTCGCGGCAAACACGCGCGGCGATGTTGGACAATTTCAACGCGGATTATGTGCGGACTGCGAAGGCGAAGGGTGTTTCTCGCCGCGACATCGTGATGCGTCATGTCTTTCGCAATTCTCTCTTGCCGTTGATCACTATGTTTGTATCGATTTTCCCATCGATGCTTTCGGGAAGTGTGATCGTCGAAAAGATTTTCTCAATCCCTGGCATGGGATCGCTGATGTTGGAAGCGATTGGCTTGCATGATTCTGAAATTATGTTGGCAAACACGGTGATGATTGGTTGCGTCACGCTTGCCGCGCTTCTCCTCGCTGACATCTTGTATGCCGTCGCAGATCCGCGGGTGTCCTATGCGTGATGAACCTGCCGCAATTTCTGGTGTCGAAGCGATGCGCGGCCTCGGTACGAGCGAGGCTCGTGGATTCTGGGCAGATGCCTGGTCGCGCGTCTTGCGCAATCGCTCTGCAATCATTGCAATCGGATGGATCGGACTTGTTGCGCTTGGCGCAATCTTCGCGCCGATTCTTGCAAATTCCCATCCCCTTTGGTTGGGTCAAGTTGGTCCAAATGGCGAAATCACTTCGTGGAGTTTTCCGCTTTGGAATAGTTTGACCGCAACGGATCTCTTATTGCTCTTTGGATCATTTGTGGCAAGCATCTTGATGATTCTGCCGATCAAGATGCCCCGTGGAGAACGACTTGGTGTTCTGGCAGTTGTCGCGGTCTTGTGGATGTTGACTGTCGTTCTGGTGACGATTGCAGCTCATTGGTTGGACGAACCAAGTCGCGTTGGTTTGTTTGGAAAGTTGGGGGATTGGGTTTCCGATCCGCAGTTTGTCATGCGACGGATCATTCTTGTCGCAGGGATGGCGTTGCCAATCGGCTTGGCATTTCTCGCCATTCCATTCTTGATCGCTTTGCGTGGACGAATCATCGTGATTGCAATCGCACTCGCAGCGGTTTCGCTTGCAGCGGGAAGTCGCTGGCAAGAACGCCCAGTTGATTTCGACCGCTATGTAATGGATGAAGCGGCGGGTCGAATTCGTTGCGTCTATACATTGATTCCTTGGAGTCCTGATCGACTGCGCAGTGAATTGATCGTCGTGCCGCCGATGAACACAGTCGCACAAGCTGTTGCGGCGAAAGATGCGGCATCAGTGCGCGAGTCGCAACGATTCGCCAAAGCAGTTGTTTCCGCAAACAAGGAGGGCAACGATGATGTTGCTCGCAGAGCTCAGGAAGATCTTGGGCAAGTCGCAAATCAGCGCGCGTCGCTGCAACGAGAATGGAAGCCTCTCTTGACAAGTCCATTCGCTGCGCACAAGTTTCTACTTGGCACAGATTCCAATGGCGCTGATGTGTTGGCGCAATTACTGTGGGCCTGTCGATTGTCGATCTCTGTTGGATTTGTCTCGACCGGGATCGCAGTGCTGATTGGTGTGACCATTGGATCGATTATGGGATATTTCGGTGGCAAGATCGATCTTCTGCTCTTCAGAGTGGTTGAAATTTTTATGGCCGTCCCCGTGCTTTTTCTGTTGATCGTTGCTGCGGGCGTTCTCCCGCGAAATACATATGTGATGATGGCGATCATTGGATGCCTGTCGTGGACGGGCGCGGCGAGATTCACCCGCGCGGAATTTATGAAACTTCGTAATCAGGATTTTGTGCAGGGGGCGCGCGCCTCAGGTTTGCCGCTGCGTTCCGTGCTCTTTCGACACATGCTTCCAAATGGCGTGACTCCAGTTCTGGTTGACGCGAGTTTCGCCATTGCAGGCGCAATCATCGCAGAGGCGACGCTGTCATATCTTGGACTCGGCCCAGACAATCAAGCATCGTGGGGCAAGCTTCTTTCCAGTGCAACGGGAATGACTGGAACTTTCGTTTGGTGGCTGGCAATTTTCCCAGGCGCTGCGATCTTTTTTTCGGTGCTTGCATACAACCTCCTTGGTGGCGCGCTTCGCGATGCGATCGATCCTAAACTGCGCAAAGCGGCACACTGATGAATTCTCAACCTTCGACATCTCAATCCTTGGAAGTTTCCAAGCCATTGTTGGAAGTGGCAGATCTTGCTGTGTCATTCGACAATGCTGGTGGAGGTCCCCGCATTCAAGCCGTCGCAGGTTTGAGTTTGACCATTCATCCTCGACAAACTCTTGCGGTTGTGGGCGAATCTGGTTGCGGCAAGAGCGTGACCGCGATGACCACGATGCAGTTGGTTCCATGTCCTCCAGGCCGAGTTGATGGAGGCACGATTCTGTTTGGCGGTCGAGATTTGTTGACACTTTCTGAGCGCGAGATGTTGAAAGTTCGCGGCGGTGAGATTGCAATGATTTTTCAAGAGCCGATGACTAGCTTGAATCCCGTGTACACCATCGGTGATCAAATTCTGGAAGCAATTCTGCTGCATCAGAAGGCGACACCAGACGAAGCGGTCGAAACCGCTTTGCGCGCGCTCGATGAAGTTGGGATGTACACACCAGTCGAAGGTCGTCTACGCCGCGAACTCGCGGCATTGAAGGCGGAAGTCGAATCAAAACAGCGTCCGCTGGCAGAACTTTTGGCGGCCGAAGGTTCGCTGCCCAATCGTCTGCGAACCGCGAGAATGCAATTGCTTTCGGATTATCCGCATCGATACTCTGGAGGAATGCGTCAGCGCTTGATGATTGCGATGGCGCTTGCGTGCA
>SXSS01000118.1 GCA_005792145.1 Planctomycetia bacterium
AAAGATCCCAGCCAGCTTTTTTCTGCTTGGCATTCAAGATCCAACACTTCCAAATATGCCCGCGCTCCACCATCCATCATTTGATTTCAACGACCAGTCGCTTGAAACAGGGATTGAAGCCTTTTGCAGACTTGCAATTTTGCAATCTTGAAGAATTTATTTTGATTGTTAGTTTTACGTGTTATTGTTTACCTAAAGTCAATTTATGAAATTTAATATTCTCCGATCACTCTCTATTTTCTCCGTTCAATTGAGTGTCTTCTCGTTTGCTTCTCCTGCTGCGCAGATGCAGCCTGTGGATCCCGCACCAAACGAAGTTCGAACTGTGGTTCGAGTCGATTCGCCCCTGGTGCGCAGTCAAGATCAAACACTCATTCCAAAGCATCTTCGTGATTCTGTCACTGCGATCACCATTGATGAAACAAAATGGAAAACCTTCAGCGCTCATCGGGATGCGCTGATCGAGTCAGTTCCATTGGGACCATCCCAAAATCACTCCATGGTTGTGCATCGGGTCGATCCATTCGAGAATCATCCGCGAATCGTTGGCGCAACGATCGCAGCAAATGGCGTGGTCACTGAAACACCAATCGCAATTCCAACAATCGACTGCTATATCGGCTCACTCCTCGATGATCCAGATTCGCGCGTACTGCTTTCGCGCGGCGACGGTTTTCTTGTTGGATATGTTCAGGCAAATGGAAAGACATGGATTGTTTCCAACGAACGCGCGGGCGGCAATGGACCGATCGTCTCATATGGAATGGAAGATGTGCCGCCTGGAACATTTGAGATTCCCAAGTGGACTTGCGAAACGCTTCTGTCACCTGATTGGGTTGCAGGAACTGGATCCGATGGTGGCATCGCCGATTCGATGGCACCCTGTTGGCAATCCCGAATTGCAATCGATACTGATGTTGAGTTTCTCGCACTCTTTACAAACAATCAAGCAGCTGCGATTGGGTATGTCGGAACACTTTTTGCAGCCCTGTCGGATATTTATCCTCGCGATACAAGTTTGCGTCCAGGCATGGCATCGTTGCGACTTTGGACGGGCGGCAGTGACCCGTGGAATGCGACAAGCACTTCA
Organism: Planctomycetia bacterium; assembly: GCA_005792145.1. Taxonomy (GTDB): domain Bacteria; phylum Planctomycetota; class Phycisphaerae; order Phycisphaerales; family SM1A02; genus F1-60-MAGs104. Next base: position 1,091 of record SXSS01000118.1, read on the forward strand.
GCTCAACTCACAGAATTTCGCAACCTCTGGGAAGATCAACCCGAGACAGCACCAAGAGAATCTGCTGCATTGCTTTCGGGTCGTGGACTTGGTGGAGGAATCGCATGGCTGAACTCGGGTTGCGGTTCATACGCATACTCGGTCTCTGCAAATCTTGCGGGTTCTTTTCCATATCCCTTGCTCGACAACAACGATTCCAATTGGGACATCATGGTGGTCGCGCACGAATTCGGCCACAACTATGGCGCGCCTCATACTCACAACTACTCGCCACCAGCAGATGGTTGCGGATCGAATCCGCAAGATTGCTCCGCGGCGACAAACGATCTTGGAACGATCATGAGTTACTGCCATATCTGCCCCGGCGGTATGGCGAATGTGAATCTCTACTTTCATCCGCTCAATGTTGGGTCGATTCAGGCTTACTTGCAATCTGCCCCATGCCCTTTCTCCGCAGCAGCGCAACCTGCCTCTGCAGTTCCAGAGCGTATGAGCGCAATTCCTGGCACGACATTTGATATTGATGTGATGGGCAACGATGTGAGATTCAACTGCGAAAGTATTTCTTTGGTCGGCATAACACAACCCGATCAAGGTTGCTCGACGGGCATCATTGTTGGAGCTGGACCAAGCGGGCGAGACATTGTGCGATTCACTTCTCCAGTTCTGGCTGCGACCACGGTGACTTTCACCTACAAAATTGCGGAACTGACAGGCTCGCAAGCAACTGCAACTGTGACTATCGACCTCACACCGATGCGCTTGCCAGAAAATCCAATTGGCGATACTCCAGGATTGACAACACAGTATTACATCCTCAGCGCACCAGCTGTCCTTCCGAATTTTGTTGCACTCACTCCGTACAGCACAACCAGCGTGGCGCAAGTGAATTTCGATAGCACGGGCGGAAACTTTGCCAACAGCAATCGAGCGGATGAAGTCGGCGCGGTCTTCACCGGTTGGCTGAATGTTCCAACTGCGGGAACATGGACGCTCTATACAAATTCAGATGATGGATCACGACTGCTCATTGGAACAACTCCGGTTGTGATGAACGATGGGCTGCATGGAATGGTTGAAAAAAGTGGAACCATCGATCTTGCTCCTGGCAAGCATGCTGTGCGTGTGGAGTTCTTCGAAAATGGTGGCGGCGCAGGATTGCTTGCCTCTTGGTCTGGGCCAAACACTCCCAAAGCACTCATCCCTGCAAGCGCGCTCAGCAAAGGCGGCACAGCCAATCGAGCGGACATCAACCAAGACGGCAGCGTCGGCGGCCCAGATTTGACCGCGCTCTTGTCCGCATGGGGCACGAACAATCCCAATGCAGATATCAATCAGGATGGAACCGTAAATGGTTCCGACATGACAAGCCTGCTTTCGTCATGGTCAAATTGATCCGCGCGCAAAAGAGCGAAACTGTTTTCTCAAATCACTTCGATAAAACTGTTGCCTTGGCTTCGATCTTGGCAATGAGTTCGTTCCAACTTGCGTCGAATGAATCACGGCCTTCGATCTGAAGTTCCTTGCCACACGCATCCAAGTCGACGCCGGCTTTCTTCACCGCATCGAGCGTGTTCTGCCAAGAAAGATCGCCTGGGGCAAGCACATTTTTGATCGCTGCTCCCTTGCTGAGAGCGATGAGAGTTTCCTCTGGCATTGTGTTGACCGTGCGAGGCGAAGCAAGACCTTCGACATATAAAGTTTGTGGAAGAGCTGGATCTTTCGTACTTGTGCTGGCATAAAGCAAGCGTTGAGGTCTCGCACCTTTGGCTTCGAGGGCAAGCCATCGGTCGGATGCATAAAGCGCGCAGTATGCGTTGTAGCACTGACGACTGACAGCAATACCAACGGTATTTTTCAATTCCGCTGGTAACTTGGGCGCGGTCTTGCGGTCCCATCGTGAAACGAAAAGACTTGCGACGCTCGACACGGCACCAAGTGGAAGTCCAGCGGCGGCACGTCTTTCAAGACCACGCAGATATGCATCGGACGCAGCATCGAAGTGCGCCTTGGAAAAGAGCAGCGTGACATTGACCGAGATTCCCTCGGCAATCAAATCCGCAATCGCAGGAATTCCTTCTGGAGTTCCTGGAACCTTGATGAACAAGTTTGGGCGCTTCGCCCGCGCGTGGAGGTCGCGCGCTTGTGCAACCGTTGCCTTCGTGTCATTGGCCAAAAGCGGAGAAACTTCGAGCGAAACCCATCCATCAATTCCGCCAGTGCGGTCATAGATTGGTTTAAAAAGGTCGCACGCTCGGCTCAAATCTGCGAGAGCGCATTCGAAGAAAATCTGCTCGGACTTCATTCCTTTAGCCATCAATGGACGAATCTGCGCGTCATAATCACTGCTGCCAACAATTGCCTTCTCGAAGATCGATGGGTTTGATGTCAGACCAACAACTGAAAGGTCTTTGATCCAAGTCGCCAACTGACCAGAGTCAAGAAGCTTGCGAGTGATGTTGTCGAGCCAGATGGATTGGCCAGTCATGGCAAGTAAAGCAGTTGATCGCATTTGAAGAATCTCCTTTTGTTTGTCTACTGAACAATGATAAGCATAACGAAAATTGAATTGGGAAACAGTCAAGAATTCGCCAAGAGTCAATGGCAACATATTTTTCGAAAGTGCAGTGCTATATTGCCACAATGACAAATATGCAAACCGCATCTTCCCACGCCGTCCGCGCTCCTCTGAACAGCCTTGCGCAATGGAAAGCGTTGCAGTCCCATTGTTCGCAGCAAGCGAATGCTCATTTGCGTGACATGTTCAAGGGCGATGCCGCACGTGCAAAATCTCTCAGCATCGAAGGGCCTGGAAAGATGTTTATGGATTATTCCAAGCAGCGCGTCACAACGCAGACGATGGAACTTCTGCTCAGCCTTGCTGATGCGAGTGGACTGCGCGCACGCATCGATGCGATGTTTCGTGGAGACAAGATCAATGTGACTGAAGATCGTGCGGTGCTACATATTGCGCTTCGCGCACCGCGAACAAGTCGCATTATGGTTGATGGTGTCGATGTTGTCCCATCTGTACACCAAGTTCTTGATCGAATGAGCGCATTCGCAGATTCCATCCGCAGTGGAGCATGGAAGGGTCACACTGGAAAGCGAATTCGAAATGTCATCAATATCGGCATCGGCGGCAGCGACCTCGGACCGGCAATGGCGTATGACGCTCTCTGCGCCTACACCGCTCGTGACATTTCATTCCGCTTTGTGTCAAATGTTGACGCAACAGATTTTGCGGAGAAGACGCGTGACTGCGATCCCGCGGAGACTCTCTTTATTGTCTGCTCGAAAACTTTTACCACGCTCGAGACAATGACCAACGCAAACACTGCGCGTGACTGGGCGCTGAAGGGACTCGGCGGCGATGTGGCTGCTGTGGCCAAACATTTCGTTGCGGTTTCCACCAATGCGGAAAAGGTGAAAGCCTTTGGAATCGACACCGCAAATATGTTTGGTTTCTGGGACTGGGTCGGCGGGCGATACTCGATGGATTCCGCAATCGGACTCTCGACGATGGTTGCAGTTGGACCTGCGGCTTTCAAGGAAATGCTTGGCGGTTTTCACGAAATGGATGAACACTTCCGCACGACTCCGTTTGCAAAGAATCTTCCGGTGCTGATGGCGCTTGTTGGAATTTGGAACACGAATTTTCTGGGTGCGCAGACTCTTGCGGTTCTTCCATACGATCAATACCTCGATCGATTCAGCTCGTATCTGCAACAACTTGAAATGGAATCCAACGGCAAACATGTCACGCTTGATGGCGCGCGCGTGCAGTGGTCCACCTGCCCTGCTGTTTGGGGTCAACCTGGAACGAATGGCCAGCATGCGTTTTATCAAATGATCCACCAAGGAACGCCGCTTGTTCCTTGCGACTTTATTGCTTTCTGCGAACCGCTCAATCCAATCGGCAAGCATCAGGATTTGTTGATCGCCAATGTGCTTGCGCAGGCGGAAGCATTGGCATTCGGCAAGACTTTGAGTGAAGTTGAAGCGGAAGGCTCTGCTCCGTGGCTTGCTCAGCACCGCGAGTTTGACGGCAATCGACCAACAACAACAATCTTGTGCCCGAAGTTGACGCCCGCAACTTTTGGCAGACTCATTGCGCTCTACGAACACAAAGTTTTCGTGCAAGGCACGATTTGGGGAATCAATTCCTTCGATCAATGGGGCGTCGAACTCGGCAAAGTCTTGGCACAGCGAATCATCCCGGAACTTTCTGGCGCTGCGCCAAAGCCTGCGCATGATTCGAGCACTCAACAGTTGATTGAACGATATCGCGCAGGTCGTGGCAGATAGTCCCAACCGATCGTCCCAACCGATCGTCCCAACCGATCGTCAAAAAAAGACGAGTGCTTTTCGTTTAACGCGTCGGCATTGAACGCGAGAGATTTCGCACGGATTCAATCACCGCTTGCGCGCCTTCGGCGATTTGCGATTCGGTCGTGTGCCTCGATATCGAAAATCGAACTGCGCCATGAGCGATTTCCGGTTCGATGCCCATCGCCAATAAAACTGGCGATGGATCAAGCGATCCAGATGAGCACGCCGCTCCCGCTGATGCTGCAACTCCGTGCTTTGCCAGATTGATGAGCACGGCTTCGGCCTGCAAATTTGTAAATGCAATATTGCTCGTATTCCAGACTCGACAGTTCTGACTTGCTTGAATAGTTACATTTGGTATTCCCGCGCAAATCAATTCTTCGAATCGATTGCGCATTGCCTCGAATTGCGTCCATGGATTGGGTGTCTGATTCAGCCAAATCTGCGCCAATTCAGCAGCGACTCCCATCCCGATGATTCCCGAAACATTTTCAGTGCCGCCACGGCGATCTCGTTCTTGTGGACCGCCGATGATTGACGATCGAAGAACGGTTCCGCGACGACAGTACAACGCGCCAACTCCCTTTGGGCCGTGAAATTTGTGAGCCGACAATGTGAGCAAATCAACTTCGATCGACGACAAGTCGGTGGGCATTCGTCCGACCCACTGCGTCGCATCTGTATGAAAACGAACTCCATAGCGGCGACAAAGAGAACCTAATTCGGCAATCGGTTGCAGAACGCCGGTCTCATTGTTCGCCCACATCACCGAAACAATTGCGATTTCGCCTGCACGTTTCTGAAGTAATTGCTCGAGAGTTTTCGGATCAATCACTCCATCTTTGACGCCATCAAGCCATACAACTTCAACTCCGTCATTGGAAAATCGATTTGCCAGTTCTTGCGCGCATTCGCGAATCGCGCTGTGTTCGAAGCGAGTTGTCACGATGACCTTGCGCCGACCAGCTTCTGTACCCAGCGATCCAGCGAGCGCAAGATTGCACGATTCTGTCCCACCAGATGTCAAAATGATCTCGCGCGGTGAACTAGCGATGAGTTGCGCGATTTGTTCGCGTGCATGCTCTACTGCCTGTCGCGCGCGCTCTCCGCCGGCATAGAGACTCGACGGATTTCCCCAATTTTCCCGCAGTGAATCTTGAATTGCCAAGACGACCTCTTCCGCAGGTCGAGTAGTCGCATTATTGTCCAGATAGATCACAGCTTCTCCTGCTATCGGTTGCTATCGGTCTTTCGCCATTTCGCCAATCTGTTCAAACTGGACCCTATGGGCGGTGATTGCGATTTGATTTCAGCATCAAAATCTCTTCCTGCGAAAACAACCGAATGCGGGCGAGAGGAATCGAACCTCCACGGGTTTTACCCCACAAGAACCTGAATCTTGCGCGTCTGCCAATTCCGCCACGCCCGCGACGGTTGGACATTGTAGCACGCTCTGAATTCGCTGAATTTTATGGAATATCTGGTGAACTATTGGCGATTAGAAAAATAGTCGGTCGACGCCCTGGCCCTGAATTGACTTTGCGTTCAATTTGCGTCGACCGACTTCAGATTTAAACTTGCTCAAACATCTTCAAAATTGGAGATCCCGCTTCGGAGGCAAGCGCGTCTTTATGATGAACAACGCGAAGCCTCCGAAGCGAAACTCTAATTTTCAGCGAATCACTCGCCGCCGCTGCGAGGCGTTCGAGGGGTGATCGCCGCATCTGGATTGAGCGCGCGTTTGGCAATAATCCCACTGCGAATCTCGGCTGCAAGATCGGGATTTTCGCGAATGAACTGCTTCGATGCTTCGCGACCTTGTCCCAAACGAACATCGCCATAGCTGAACCAAGATCCAGCCTTGTCGACAACTCCATGATTCACAGCGAGATCGATGAGATCACCTGAAACGCTGATTCCTTCGTTGAACATAATGTCAAATTCTGCTTCACGGAATGGCGGCGCAATCTTGTTCTTGACCACCTTTGCACGCACACGATTTCCGACATTGTTTTCGCCATCTTTGATCGCACCAATACGTCGAATATCGATGCGAATCGTCGAATAGAACTTGAGCGCTCGTCCACCTGTCGTCGTCTCAGGACTGCCGAACATCACGCCAATCTTCTCACGCAACTGATTGATGAAGATCACGATCACTTCGCTCTTCGCAATGGCACCTGTGAGTTTTCGCATCGCTTGACTCATCAAACGAGCCTGCAAACCAACGTGACTATCGCCCATTTCGCCTTCGATTTCCGCGCGTGGAATCAGCGCAGCGACCGAATCAATGACGATCACATCAACTGCATTTGATCTCACCAGAAGTTCGCAGATTTCCAAAGCTTGTTCGCCAGTATCGGGTTGTGAAATGAGCATCTCTTCTAGATCAACTCCCAAACGCTTTGCCCACGATGGATCAAGCGCATGCTCGGCATCGATGAATGCGGCGTTGCCACCGTTCTTCTGAGCGTTGGCAATCACAGTCAGCGCGAGGGTGGTCTTTCCCGAAGATTCTGGCCCAAAGATTTCGACGATACGTCCCTTTGGAAGCCCACGACCTCCCAGAGCGAGATCGAGACTCAGCGTGCCAGTGCTGATGCCCTGAACGTCAGGAACATTGTCGCCGACGAATCGCATAATCGATCCCTTGCCGAAGGCCTTCTCGATCTGTCCCACTGCGGCTTCGAGTGCGCGAGTTCGACCCGCTGATTCTGCGGCGGTTGCTTTGGCGGCAGCAATTGCTGCAGCTGTGGGCTTTGCGCCAACCTGCGGCTGTGATCCAGCCTGCCCAGTATTTCCATTTGTATTCATAGGTGTATTTGTATCTGAGCTCCTCCCTTCTGACTTGCCTAATTTTCCATCTACCGGCTTTGCCGCGGCTGTAGCTGTAGTGGCCGCCGCGGCCGCCGCGGCCGCAACTGGTGTAGTGGTCACGGTCTTTGCCTGAGTCGTCGCAGATGCGGCGAGCGCATTGGCTGCTGGGTTAGAGGTGCTGACGGGGGACTTTGTTGCGATGCTTCCGTTTGAAATCATTTTGGATTCCTTTCCGCCTCTTTCACTTATCCACGCTGAATAAGCACTGATTGAGGCATCCTTGCTTCGTTTGGTATTTGTACGGTATAGATAGTATCGGTTGCTGTCAAGGTTTGTTCGTATTTTTTTAGGGTCTATTTATGCGATACCGCTCAACCATCACAATAACCACCCGCACGCATCCAATTCAATTCACTCCCCTTTTTCTTATCAAAATAGTCCGATAATAACTCGCCCGCCCCCCAATTTCCCCTTGTACGCTCTCACCCTCGAAAACATATTCGCCTCTGTCGATCAAACATTCCAAATTCGAAAGCCAGAACACTATGAATGATGCGAACGAACTCCCGCGCACCTGCGATCGATGCAAATCTTTCGAGTTATATAAAACTCAAGTCAGTAGCGGCGGTGGCTATGCGCCAAATTACTTGCCGCAACTTGGCACGAAATGGTTTGCCGCGCCAAATTTCGATGTCGTCGTTTGCGCAAAGTGTGGACTGACACAATTCTTCACCCCCGCAGAAAACCGCGCGAAACTTTCCACGAGTAGCAAGTGGCGAAAACTTTGAATCAATAGTTTGAATCAATAATTCGGGGTTGGCGCTTTGAACTGAGACATATCAACCGACCGAAACCACTCGATCGTTCGCTTCAGTCCAGTTTCCAGCGGAACCCTCGGCTCCCACTTCAACACACTTCGCGCAAGAGAAATATCCGGGCAACGCTGTTTAGGATCATCTTGCGGAAGTGGCCGCGCAACTTCAATCTTCGCGGCGCCTCCGACCAATCGGACAACTTGCTCGGCCAATTCGCGAATTGTGAACTCGACGGGATTGCCAACATTCACTGGCCCCGTGAAATCATCTGGAGTATTCATCGCACTCATCAGTCCGTCGATCAGGTCATCGACATAACAAAATGATCGACTCTGATTGCCATCACCATAAATTGTCAACGGCTCGCCAGCCACCGCTTGCCGTATAAAATTACTGACGACTCGCCCATCGAATGGATGCATCCTCGGCCCGTATGTATTGAAAATTCGCACCACTTTGATTCGCATTTTGTGCACTCGGCGATAGTCAAACATCAGCGTTTCAGCAGCGCGCTTTCCTTCGTCATAGCACGAGCGCGGACCGATCGGATTCACATTGCCGCGATAACTCTCGACCTGCGGGTGCACATCAGGATCGCCATAGACCTCGCTTGTCGACGCTTGCAACACGCGCGCATTCAAACGCCTGCCCAATCCAAGCGCATGCATCGTTCCAAGCACGCTTGTCTTCATCGTCTTGATCGGGTTGTATTGATAGTGCCCAGGTGCAGCCGGACAGGCAAGGTTGTAAATCTCATCGACCTCAAACTTGAATGGTTCGGTGACATCGTGCAGAACGAATTGAAAGTTCGGCTTCTGCAACAAGTGCTCGATATTCAATTTCTGGCTCGTAAAAAGATTGTCCAAACAAACAACTTCATCCCCCTGCGCAACCAATCGATCGCATAAATGGGAACCAAGAAATCCAGCGCCACCTGTGACAAGAATTCTTTTGCTCATTGGCGCACAAGTCTAGCAAATGCGATACTGCACCTGAATGGCTCTCTCCTCAAAGACACGTTTGGTTTTCGCCGCGATGACTGGCACAAGTATCGACGGCATTGATACTGCTGCGGTGCAAGTCTCTGGCCGCGGATTGAAAGCACGCGCGACACTCTTGGGACAAGTCAGCGCACCTTTGGGCGAATTGACAGCGCGACTGCGCGCGGCACAAAGACAGGAACCGCTGACCGCCGGCGCATTCACCGCACTTGCAAGAGATTTAGCCCTCGCGCATTTGCCCCCACTTCGCGAACTTGCAAAGATCCATGGAACGCCTCAGCTGATCGCACTTCACGGTCAAACACTCTTTCATAAGCCACCGCTTTCGTTGCAATTGATTGACGCATCAATTGTCGCGCAAGATTTTGGTTGCGCCGTTGTCAGCAATCTTCGCGCTGCGGATCTTGCCGCAGGAGGACAAGGCGCGCCAATCACGCCACTCTCGGACTGGATGATGTTTCGCTCAAAGGCATCCTGCAGAGTTGTCATCAATCTTGGTGGATTCTCCAACGCGACCATTCTTCCAGCAGAACCACGCGCTGTTGGCAATTCAGTTTTCACTCCTGCCGAAAAACGCGCCGCGTGGATTGATGGCATCCGCGGATTCGATCTCTGTTTATGCAATCAACTGCTCGATCACATTTCTCGAACGATGGCGAACATTCCATTTGATATGGATGGACAACTCGCACTTGCTGGTCGTGTCGATACTTCCGCTCTCGAACCTCTGCACAATCTTCTCGATCACCAACGCAGATCAGGACGATCACTGGGAACAACAGACGAAATTGTGGCGCAAGCTTCAGCGCATCTTTCTGGTTTATCGCCTGCCGACGCGCTTGCAACTGCAGCGCAAGCAATCGCACAAACTATCTCTCACGCGATTGCCGAAACACTCCCCGCAAATCAACGCACTTCCCGCGTGCTTGTGCTTTTCGCTGGAGGCGGAGTGCGAAATGCAGGGTTGATGAGTGCGATGCGACGTGCCATAAAATCCAGCGGTTCTTGGAAGGGTTCGGTGCGAACAACCGACGAATATGGCGTGCCAAGCGATGCTCGCGAAACCACTGCAATGGCTCTTTTGGGGGTCCTCGCAACAGACGGAGTGTCCATCACACTGCCAGCGGTGACCGGCAGACAGGCGATCCGAGCGATTGACGGCGCTTTCTTGCTTGTCCCGTAAAATCAATTCACTCAATCTTCACACAAGTTCGATGCGTCAAAGTGTCGCAAACCTCATAATGCCTATCCACCCACGGAAGGACCAAATTGATGATCAATACAAATCGAACTGCGCTTGTTGTAGAAGACGAACCGGAAATTGCAGATCTTGTGAAGTTTCATCTCGAGCGCGAAGGGGTTACGGTGACGATCACTCGATCGGGTCGACGCGCTTTGGAACTTGCGCGCAAATCAATTCCAGACTTGCTGGTGCTTGATTTGATGTTGCCAGATCTTGATGGACTTGAGGTCTGTCGTCGACTGAAGGAAAATGACGAGACCAAGAAAATTCCTGTCGTCATGCTGACTGCGCGTGGAAGCGAAGCGGACATTGTCGCGGGAATTGAAATAGGCGCTGACGATTATGTCACCAAGCCATTCAGTCCGCGCGTTTTAATGGCGCGTCTGCAAAATGCAATGCGCAAGAGTGGTATTCCTGGAGTTGAACAACAGGATGGCGTTCTTGTGCGCTGCGGCGGCAAATTGTGTATTGACAAAGAACGACATATTGTGACTCGCAACGGCGAAACGATTTCTCTGACAAACACTGAATTTGAAATGCTTTTTATGCTTGCAAAGCGACCGGGATTCGTTCGCACGCGCGATCAGATTATTTCAACCGTTCACGGTCCACTGACCGTGCTCTCGCAGAGGACAATCGATGTTCACATCACTGCCATTCGCAGAAAGTTGAATGAATTGGGCGATTCAATCGAAACCGTCCGCGGCGTGGGATATCGATTCTCCGACGGCGATCAGGGATAGCTCCTTCTGACATCGCCCGACATCCCTCGTCAACGGATACCTTGCACCGCATCAATGGTTCCGTCGAACTCGAACTTCTTGCCTCTTTTCGCGCGTGTTTGTGCAATAGTCATTTTTCTCTCCTCTGCAATTCTTGCACTCTGCGGGATCAGCGTGATCACAAGCATCATCAGTATGCTCATTATGGGAGGAGTGTGGGCTTGGGCGACACAAAAAATCAATCGCAAACGCGTGGATCAGATGTATGCCTTGCTCAGTCGAATTGGCGATGGAGAACTTGGAGCCTCGCTTGAGGATTCGAATGATGAATTGACCCTGAGAATGCAGCGCGGAATCGCACGCGCACAGCGCGGGTATGCAGAAGCACTCGCACAAGCAGAGATCGAACGCGACGAACTTCAAACTCTCCTTGGCGCAATTCAAACTGGACTTGTTTCGCTCGATGCCCAACTGCGCTTTCGAAGTGCCAATGAAGTTGCGGAAAAGATGCTCGGTTTGGATTCGCGTGAATATCGTGGGCGACTTCTTGCAGAGGTGATCCGCCAGCCAGAACTTTTGCGCTTCGCGGAAGAATCACTCTCTGCACCTACAGCATCCACCCGCGAAATCAAACTCTCTGGTGGCTCTGTCGAGTCAATCATCGTGGCGGCGGATCCGCTCAAAGATTCTGCTGGCGCCCCGGATGGAGTTTTGCTTGCACTCGATGATGTCACCAAAATTCGCCGACTCGAAAATGTCCGAACGGACTTCGCCGCAAATGTCTCGCACGAACTTCGCACGCCAATCACCAACATCAAGGGATATCTGGAAACTCTGATGCAAGTTGGAGCGGAAGATCAAGAGCAAGTCGCTCACTTTCTTGGCGTGATGCATCGCAACACGATCCGTCTCTCCACACTGGTCGAGGACATCCTGCTTCTTGCGTTTCTTGATCAACCAAAAGCAATTTTGCAAGTGGACTTTGCCAGTATCGACCCACTCAGCGTTGTGCGTGATGCCACCGAGCAAGTTGAAATTGTGTGCGCCGCGAAGCAGATGAAGATTGAATTGCAAATCAATCCTGATTTGCGATTTGTTGTCAACGCGAGTTTGCTCTCGCAAGCACTCCTCAATCTCATCTCGAACGCCCTCAAATATTCTCCACCAAATACGAGCGTTTTTATCTCCGCCGAACTTGATGATGGGCACATCGAACTGCGCGTCCGTGACGAAGGACCTGGGATTGATGCGCTCCATCTCCCGCGATTGTTTGAGCGCTTTTACAGAGTCGATACTGCTCGAAGTCGCGAACTTGGCGGCACAGGTCTTGGTCTTTCCATCGTCAAACACATCGCAATGCTTCATGGAGGCTCGGTCAGCGTCAACTGCCCCAAAGAAGGCGGAACCATTTTTTCGATTAGAATTCCCCAAGGATCGAGAGTTCTACATCCCCCTTCACACAATCTAAACGCAATCTAAACCTTCGTCGCCGATACTCTCACCCATGAAACTGAACATCACATCCCTCGTTGAAATCCGTTCACTCCGCACGCTCGCCAAGTGCTCAGCATTTGTCGTTTTCGTGTCAATGGCATCAATTCTCTTCGCGGCGAATCAAGATGTGCCCCCAACTCAAGCGACAATGAAAGGATCGATTCGAATCGACGGATCATCCACGGTCTATCCGATCACCGAAGCAGTCGCAGAAGAGTTTTCGAAAGTTGCTCCAAAGGTGAATGTCACTGTTGGAATCTCCGGAACTGGTGGAGGCTTCAAACGATTTTGTGCCGGTGAAACTGCAATTTCGGATGCATCGCGACCGATCACCCCAAGTGAAGTTGCACTTGCCGCCACAAACAAAATCGAATTCATCGAAATCCCGATCGCATACGACGCGCTCGCGATCGTCGCCAATCCGAAAAACGATTGGGCGAAGAGCATCACCATCGCACAACTGAAGCAGATTTATTCCGCCGGTGGACCGAAGAAATGGAAGGATATTGACCCAACCTGGCCCGACCGAACCATGAAAATCTATTCGCCCGGTACAGATTCTGGAACCTTCGACTATTTCAAGGAAGCAGTCATTGGAAAAGAAGGCAAAGTTCGCTCCGATATCAGCGTCTCCGAAGATGACAATGTTCTTGTTCTGGGAGTGAGTGGCGATCAAGATGCGATCGGATTCTTTGGCCTCGCATACTTCGAGGAGAACAAAGACAAATTACGCGCCGTGCCCGTGATCGGCGCTGCTGGTTCACCAGTTGCCCCACAAGCATCGACAGTCAACGATGCGACATATCCCCTCTCGCGACCACTCTTCATCTATGTGAACTCGAAGAGCGCAAGCAAAGCCGAAGTTGTCGCGTTCATCGATTTTTATCTTGACAAAGCCGACGATCTTGTCAGCGAAGTGGGCTATGTCATGCTGCCTGCTGACATTCTCGCCAAGAGCAACGCGAATTGGAAGGCTCGACGACTCGGGACGCAGTTCGTCAAGGACGACAAAAAAGTCGATGGATCTTTTTCAACGATCTATAAGTAAAATGTCTTTGAGTGGGAGCTTTATATGACCTCGATCGCAGCTCGAAACGCAGCAGAAATCTCCCAGCGCGGACGACTTCGTTCTGCCGCGTTTCAAGGTTTTTTTGAAGGCTCGATTAAAGTCGTCCTGACCGCGCTCACACTGCTGAGCGTTCTCACAACAATTGCAATCATCGCGGTCTTAATCGAAGAGACCATCGGATTTTTCACGATGTCTGATCATCCAGAAATTTCGATCTGGAGTTTCTTCACTGGCACCGAATGGAGCCCACTGCTTGGAGCCAAACCTCTCTTTGGAGTTCTGCCGCTTATTTCTGGAACTCTTCTGGTCACAGCAATCGCCGGCATTTTCGCGATGCCCGTCGGACTGCTCACCGCGGTCTTTCTCAGTGAATATGCCTCGCCTCGCACACGAACGATTCTCAAATCAGTGCTTGAAGTTCTCGCCGGCGTACCGACTGTTGTTTATGGATTCTTCGCGCTCACATTCATCACGCCATATCTCTTGCAACCGCTTTCCACATCATTTGGAACATACAACGCGATGGGCGCAGGCATTGCAGTGGGCATCATGATTCTGCCGATCGTCTGCTCACTTTCCGAAGACGCTCTGCGCGCCGTGCCACAATCACTGCGCGATGGCGCCTATGCGCTTGGAGCGACCAAGTCCGATGTCACGGCGAAAGTTGTCATTCCCGCAGGACTTTCTGGAGTCGTCGCCGCGTTTCTTCTCGCATTGACTCGCGCGATCGGTGAAACCATGATCGTCGCGCTTGCCGCAGGAGGCTTGGCTCATTTGACGGCCAATCCAAGCCAACAAGTTCAAACAATGACGGCGTATATGGTGCAGATTTTTCTCGGCGATGCTCCAGCCGCAGGAGTGGAATATCGATCAAGTTATGCCGTTGCATTCACGCTCTTTCTAATCACCTTCATTATGACTTGGACGGGCGCGATCATCTTGAAGCGATACCGCGAGGAATACGAATGAAAACTGGACGACCCATTGCCCAGTCAAGGCGAATGCTCTCCAACAGGTTGATGTTGGTGGCCTGTCTTGGTGCGACGACAATCGCCGTGCTTGTTCTGTCTGCGCTGTTGATCACGATTGCGATCGAAGGAACAGGCGCACTTTCGTGGTCATTCTTGACATCATTTGCATCGCGCAAACCCGCGCAAGCAGGAATCCTTGCGCCGCTTATGGGATCAGTCTGGGTCTGTGCAATTTGTGCAGTCGTTGCAATTCCCGTCGGCATTGGAACTGCGATCTATCTGGAAGAATATGCACGCCGATCACGGCTCAAGAGCTTGATCCAACTGAACATCTCAAATCTTTCTGGCGTGCCGAGCATCGTCTATGGAATCTTGGCGCTCGTCGCGTTCGTGCGATTCTTTGGCATTCGATCGGCGGACGACCCGTGGACATTTGGAAATGCGGAGAGCATTTTTTATCTTCAAATTCCATTTGGACCCAGCGTGATCGCAGGTGGACTGACGCTGGCATTGGTTGTTTTGCCAATCATGATTATCGCCAGTCAAGAAGCTCTGCGAGCTGTTCCGCAATCACTCAGGCAAGCGGCCCTCGCGCTGGGATCAACACAGTGGCAAGTTGTGTGGCACGTGACTCTGCCAGCCGCTCTGCCAACGATCATGACAGGTGCGATTCTGTCGATGAGCCGCGCAATCGGCGAGGCCGCCCCTCTGCTCGTCATCGGAGGCTTCTTGCTTGTCTTCCAAACTCCCACAAATCTGATGAGCGATTTCACAGTCCTTCCCCTGCAAATTTATAACTGGGCTGGACGACCGCAAACTGATTTTCACCAGATCGCCGCAGCTGCGATCATTGTCCAACTAATTGTGTTGCTTGCGTTCAATTCGATTGCGATCATCATCCGCCAGAAACTCCAGAGACCGCTTCAGTCATGAAGACCATACCCTTACCCAAGACGAATATGGACCAACCAACAACGACTTCGACTTCTGCCGAACAATCTGCCGCGCCCGCCATGGGCTCGGCAGTTGCTCCGCGTGCAGAAATTGCAATCGAAATGCAAAATTTGTCCGCGTGGTATTCCAAGAATCAAGTTCTGCACGCAATCGATTTGGATATTTCCGCCAAACAAGTCTGCGCATTGATTGGACCATCTGGTTGCGGCAAGAGCACTCTCCTGCGCTGGCTGAACCGAATGAACGACACGATTCCTGGAGCGCGCGCGAATGGGAAAATTTTATTGCACGGCGTCTCCCTGCTCGATCCAACTCTTGATGTTGTCGATCTGCGCCGCCGAGTCGGAATGGTTTTTCAGAAGCCCAATCCATTTCCAAAGTCCATTTTCGATAATGTCGCTTTCGGACCTCGACTGCACCGCATCTATTCGCGAACAGATCTGGAAGAGTTGGTCGAAGAATCCTTGCGCGCCTCTGCGCTTTGGGATGAAGTCAAAGATCGCCTGGAGAGTTCCGCGCTTGGACTTTCTGGAGGTCAACAACAACGACTCTGTATTGCCCGCGCAATTGCAGTTGGCCCCGAACTTCTACTTATGGACGAACCATGCTCCGCGCTCGATCCTCGATCGACGGCATCCATCGAAGAACTGATTCGCGAATTGCGCGCCACATACACCATCGTCATCGTCACTCACAATATGCAGCAAGCATCTCGTGTTTCCGACACCACAGCTTTCTTTTATGAGGGAAAATTGGTCGAAACTGGCCCGACCGATGTCCTTTTCACGACACCAAAGGAACGCCGAACCGAGGACTATGTCACCGGTCGATTCGGCTGATTCATTCAAAGGAGAACACGATGGGAGTCAATTTACAAAATGACATTATTGAACTGCGTCGTTCGCTGTTGAGCATGGGCGCGCTTGTCGAACAACGCGTCAACGATATTGTTGATTCGTTGATCGACTCAAATCTCGCGACCGCGGAAGCCGTTCGCAACGGTGATGATGAGATCGATCAGATGGAAGTATCTATTGAAGCGCAGTGCATGCGCTTGCTTGCTCTGGCGCATCCTGTGGCAACAGATCTTCGATTTGTGCTTGCCGTCATTCGAATCAGCGGCGAGTTGGAACGCATCGGCGATCTGGCACGCGGTATCGCCAAGCGAATCATCAAGTTGAGCCAAGTCGACGCAGTCGAATTGCCGTCGTCGCTGATCGACCTTGCATTCGGTTCGCGAACAATGCTTTCAGATGTCCTTTCTGCGATGGGCAGCGAAGATGCGCAACTCTGTCGTCAAGTTCGGCGATCCGACCAACGCATTGACGACATTCACAAAACTGTTCTGGTGTGGGCGCGAGAGGAAATCCCAAAGAGTTCCGAGTCTGCGTCGATGGCCATCGAATTCCTCAGTATTGCCCAGCGTTTCGAGCGAATCGCGGATCTTGCCGCGCACGTCGCGGACGATGTCATCTTCCTGATTGAAGGTCGCGTCGTACGACATCAACCGGACTGATACGCAATTTTCGCCCATAGTTCTTGCAGATTTATTGCAAATTTCTTGCCGATTTCCCTTCCATTGGCGAGGGGTATGGTCAAGGGGCTTGCGGTTTATGGAATTTCGTCTAGACTTCTTGGCTCGCCATGCATTACCCACATAAAGTCAGCAAAAGAAAGAAAGTTCGAGCAATCGGATTTCTCGCTCGTATGAAGACGAGCGCTGGTCGAAAGATCATCAACCGCAAGCGACGGCTTGGTCGTCGCATCAACCCTCGGTGATTCCCTCTCCCGCTGCGCCTCTGCGAGGAATTGTCCTCATCGGAATGCGCGGTGTCGGGAAGACCACTGTTGGTCAGTTGGTTGCGAAATATTTCAAATCATCCTTTGACGATCTCGACGCTTTGTCGTTGAACTATTTGGGTGCATCATCAGTTCGCGATGTCTTTCATACTCAGGGCGAACAAATCTGGCGCGAAGCTGAAACTGCCGCGCTTGCCAAATATTTTCAGACCGCTGGACTGCAACAGAAACCATCCCAAGACTCTCGCATCCATACACCACCGATTCTTGCTGTGGGGGGTGGCGCTCCTGCAAATCCTTCCTCTTTGCGACTGCTTCAAGATGCGCGAAAAGTTGGATGGCGGATTGTGTTGATGACTTCACCGATTGATGTGCTTGTGAAGCGACTGAGCATTGATTTGGGGGATCGCGCAGCGCTGACCGAACATCCACTTGCCGAGGAGCTCGCTCAACTTGCACAAGAACGACTCGTTTTCTATTCCACCTTGGCGGATGCGGAGGTCGATGGATCATCCGATCCTGCGGTTGTCTGCGCCGCAATTGCCGCGCTCGCTTTCAACTGATTCGCAAGCGCGATTCCCCAACTGATTCTGACATTCGGCTCTTCGCCATCGGCATATCCCAATTCACGAAGCGCCAAGAGTGCGGCGGCTTGTTCCGCGCTTTTCTTGTTCATTCCCCAACAACTGGCAAATCGCCGACGCCCCACTTCCACGCATATTTCAAAGGTTTTTGCGTGATCTGGCCCCTTCTGATCAATCACCAAATAGTTCGGCGTTCCATCGTCTATCGACTGCGCAACTTGTTGAAGCACACTCTTGAAATTCATCTGATGCCCCATCCGTTCGGTCAAGTCAACATGAGGTTCGACGAATCGAAGAATGAATCGTCGCGCACACTCCATACCTCCATCGAGATAGACCGCGGCGATCAGCGCTTCGAAAACAGATCCCGCGATCGATGAAGGGATCACAGAACCTGCGAATCCTTTTCCCAAGACAACGAGTGATACAACGCCAGCTTCGTTGGCATACTCAGCGCACTTCAAACGACTGACGAGATACGACTTGATCTTGGTCAATTCACCTTCGTCTGCATCTGGATAACGCTCATACAAGTGATCGCAGACCACGAGGCCAAGCACACTATCTCCGAGCAACTCAAGTCGCTCATTGCTCTCAATTCGCTGCGAAACGAATGAAGCATGCGTCAACGCGCGTTTGATCAGCGATGGATCCGCAAAGATATGCCCCACGGCGCTTTGGACCTGCTGTCGTACTGAATCGTCAATGGTCAATTGAAAGTCTCCAATGCAACACCATTCTGAAGAGTGTCAAAGCAATCAGAAAATTGGGGGCAAACGATCACGAGGATCGAAGATTACTTCTCGGGGCCGAAGTAACCACTCCCAAGATGGTTCGTCAATCGTGAGGCATCGAGCGGCGAATGAAAACTCTGAAAAGTTGCGGCCATTCTGCGCGGGCCATGGTCGCCATCTTCATCGAAGATTCGCACAACACGAGCCTTCGAACGAATCGAGCTCAAAAGACCAGGAAGGTGAAGTTCAATATCCACACTCGAACCCTCTTCGAGGGGTTCGTCGAGTTCGAAGCGCAAGCCGTTGAGCGAAACGTCATAGGCATGACCCTCAAATTCGGTATGTTCTGGCGCTTTTTGTTCGGGAGCGATTATCACCCGTGTATATCCAGTCATCGGGGCAAATCTGTCTGCCGCACGGCGATTTTCTTCATGGATGAGTGTTCCGACCATTGTCACTTTGTTATCGTCCAGTATTTGATGGATTCTTGAATTATGCAAACACAACGCATAGACACTCTAAATATGGCATTGAATTACACCAATGCAAATAGATCTCTTCTCTGATACGATTTTTTTTGTGCTTGGTAGCGAAATTGTTGCAAATTCTGATCTCCTTTATGGGGCGGAAGTCATTTCTGACAAACGAGTTGCCATTGTTGGCTATGGGAATCAGGGTCGCGCCCACGCGCTGAACCTTCGGGAGAGTGGAATTTCTGTCGTTGTCGGCGGTCGAATTGGCTCTATCTCCTGCAATCAGGCTCTCGCCGATGGATTCCAATCCCACGATCACCTCCAAGCCGTTGCCGAGGCGGACCTTGTGATTGTCTCGCTTCCGGACGAAGTCCATGGGGTCGTCTGTCCGAACTTGTTCGAGGCTATGAAACCGACCGCAGTCATGGGATTTTTGCACGGGTTTTCTGTGCATTTTGGACAAGTTGTTCCTCCGAAAGATCGTGCGATTGTGCTCGTTGCTCCAAAGGGACCAGGAACAGCTCTGCGCGAGCGTTATTTGCAAGGAATGGGAATTCCAAGTCTGCTCGCGGTGCATCAAGGAGGAAAGAATCCCAAACAAACCGAGGCGATTGCGATCGGTTGGGCGAACGGCATCGGCAGTGGTCGTGCTGGGATCGTTCGGACGACTTTTCGCGATGAAACTGAAACGGATTTGTTTGGCGAACAAACTGTTCTCTGCGGTGGAGTGGTTGAACTGATTCGAAACGCATATGAGATCTTGGTTGAAGAGGGCTATCCCCCGCTCTTGGCATATACCGAATGTTGCCATGAAGTGAAGCAAATTGCGGACTTGATTTGCGACCGTGGAATCGCTGGAATGAGTTCGGCAATTTCGGCGACTGCGCGATTTGGCGCGATCGATGCGGGCCCACGCGTGATCGATTCGTTGGTGCGAGCGCGTATGAAAGATGTGCTTCGAGAGATTCAGAGTGGTGCATTTGCCAAGCGAGTCATTGCCGATGCACAGAAGGGCTCGCCGAAATTGAATGCGGATCGGACTGCGGCATCGAATCACCCGATGGAAGATGCGGGCCGACAACTTCGTTCGATGCTGCCGTGGCTGAAGAACGCTGATGGGACAAAGTCAGCGTAAATTGCCGATAGACATCCGATGACACCCTTTGATGCTCTCATTCTTGGAATCGTCGAAGGAATTACGGAATATTTGCCTGTCAGTTCGACTGGGCATTTGATCTTGGTTTCGCGTTGGCTTGGATTGGCTGGCAGCGAGGAGGCAAGAAAATCAATCGACACTTTCAATATTGTCGTGCAAGGAGCGGCAGTTCTTGCGGTGCTTGGACTCTATCGATTTGATGTTGTGCGAATGATTCGAGCAATGCTCGCATCGGTTCGGTTGCGCCGAGAATCCGAAACGCATCGACGCGATTTGCGATTGGCACGCAATCTTTTTCTTTCGTTTCTTCCCGCGGCGATCATTGGCAAGACATTGGGTGACTGGTTTGAGGAGCGATTCTTTGCGCCAGGTCCAGTGATTGCTGCGCTTGCTTTGGGCGGAGTCGTGATGATCGCACTCGCGCCGTGGGTGCGCGCGCGCGCTCGAAACGCATCGGAAACTGGACGCGATGGATCGTCGCTGACCATTCCAGCGGCGCTTGGAATTGGACTCATGCAGTGCCTCGCACTTTTCCCAGGAACAAGCAGATCGATGGTGACGATTCTTGGATCGCTTGCAACTGGTATGTCTCCCCGCGAAGCCGCGAAATATTCTTTTCTCTTGGCGCTGCCAACGCTCGGCTCCGCGTGCGCATACAAATCGCTTGGGCTCATCAAGACCGGTGGCATGATCGAACAACTTGGCGGCTGGCTTCCGATGACAGTGGGTTTGATCGCCGCATTCATCAGCGCAGCGCTGAGTGTGTATTGGCTCGTCGGCTATCTCGGCCGTGGCGGATTCGCGCTCTTTGGTTGGTGGAGAGTTTCGCTTGCGGCGGTCGTCTGTTTGGGGCTTTATCAAGGATGGGTTCATTTCTAATCCGCTTGCGTTTGGGGTAAAAGGGCAGAGAAACACAATTCGCCTATTCTGCGTTCGTGTCCTCGTATGTCCAACTGGTTCTTGGCCTGAGAAGTCTTGCAATCAAGATCGTTGTATTTGTCGTGCTCGCAGGACTTTTTGCCTGGTTTATTGGCGGTTCGATTTTTCCAGGATCGCAAGTCGTCAATTCCCCTGCCTTCGAATGGCAAGGAGCAAAGTGGCACGCGCAAGTCACAGGGAATGGTCGCGGACCTTCTGCTGTGCAGTGGAGGCTGATTCGAGTTGACGCAAAGGGCGATGAAACGGTCGCCGATTTGAGCGTCGCCGGAATTTGGAGAAATCTTCAAGGACCCCTGATGCAATCTGGGTCGATGTTGTTCGGTATCGAAAGCGAACAGAAAAATATCACAACTTGGTGGAGTGCACAGATCGATGCACAAGGAAGAATTGCAACGCATCAGTGGAATAATCAGCAGGAACTTTTTACAGCGCTCGGTTCATCTACGGTTGCTGTCACCCCCGCTGTCACCCCCGCTGGCAACCCCGCTGGCAACCCCGCTGGCAACCCCGCTGTCACCCCCGCTGGCACCCCCGCTGAAAAAAAGTAATCGTGGAATGAAGTTCAGGACTGCGAAGGCGAATCGAGTGCCGCGCGGAGACGATTTTCGTCCCACACTTCGACTCCAAGTTCCTTCGCACGCGCAAGCTTTGATCCTGCTTCCTCGCCAGCGATCACAATGTGAGTCTTCGCCGACACACTCCCGCTAATTTTTGCGCCGCGTTGTTCCAGCAATTCTGTCAACGCACGACGGTCGAATGTCGCAAGGGTTCCTGTCAACACGATTGTCTTTGCACGAAATGGATCGGAACTATCTGCCGATGCAGAATGCGTCGAATCCAAGTTGTATTCCTTGCTTTTCATATCGACCCCACACTCTGCAAGTCGCCGAAAAGTCTCGCGCATCACAGGGTCTGAAAAATCTCGCGTCAACGCAGCCGCGGTGATCTGTCCAATGTCGTCAAGCGCTTCAAGGTCCTGCGTTGTGGCGGCCATCAAGGCGTTGGCATCCGGATATTTGCGCGCAAGTGTTTTTCCCGCGCTCGTTCCGAGATGTCGAATGCCCAGCGAAGCAAGCACGCGCGCCAATCCACGACCACGCGCTTCGTTGGCGCTTGCGATGATCGCATCGACGGTCTTTTCCCCGATGCGGCGCATTGATGCCTTGCCAGATTTTGTGACGCTTGACGATTCGAGATTTGCCATCACATCTCTTGGCAATCGAAAAAGATCCGCGAAGTGCGTCACGATCTTCGCTTGGACAAGTTGCTCGATCAATCGATCACCCAAACCTTCGATTGCCATTTGATCGCGACCTACGAACCACTTCAGTCGTTCGAGAAATTGAGCAGGACAATTTGCATTCGCGCAGAAAATCTTTGGACCATCTTGAATGATCGGCCCACCGCACGAAGGACACTCGGTTGGTGGCTCGATGGTGCGTTCGGTTCCCACGCGCGCACTCAGCACAGGGGCGACAACCTGCGGAATAACTTCTCCCGCCTTTTCCACTTCGACTCGGTCTCCGATTCGGATGTCTTTTCTGCGGATTTCCTCGATGTTATGCAGCGTTGCGTGGGACACTGTCGAACCCGAAACAACAACGGGCTCCATCGTCGCACGAGGAGTCAGCGTTCCACCTTTACCGACTTGCCAATCGACATGGATCAATGTGGTCACCTCGCGCTGCGCGGGATACTTGAAGGCAACAATCCACCGCGGACTCTTCTCTGTCACTCCAAGCAATTCCTGCTCTGCGAAATTGTCAACGCGCACCACCATTCCATCAACGCCAAATGCAAGCGATGCTCTCTGAGATGCGAAGGACTCGATCGCGGCGATGGCGTCGTCAGGTGTCGCGCATTGAACAGAGAGACGATTGGTCGGAATATGCCACTCTTTCAGGGCCGCGATATATTCGCTGTGACTGTCAATTTGTGGTCCGCCAATACTTTCGCCACGGCCATGCGCGATGAAAGCAAGCCTGCGCGATGCGGCAACGGCAGGATCAAGACTCTTGAGCGTTCCGGCCGTCGCATTTCGCGCATTTGCAAGCGGCGGTTCATCACGCAAAGCGCGCTCTGCGTTGATGCGATGAAACTCCGCATTGGGCATATAGATTTCGCCGCGTACTTCAAGCACATCAGGCAACGCAAGCGATCTTTTCCCCGTGCGCGAAAGACGCAGTGGCACCGCCCGAATCGCACGGACATTTGCAGTGACATCATCACCAATCTCGCCATCTCCACGCGTCGCCGCATATTCCAGCGCACCTTGCACATAGCGCAAGCTGACCGCGACTCCGTCGATCTTGGGATCCGCGATCAAAGTCGGCGAATGACCGAGCGTCTTCTCGCATCGTGCGACCCAGGCGCGAAATCCATCAATGTCATATGTATTGTCGATCGACTGCATCGGGCGTCGATGAGTGATCTGCACGAATCCTTCGATCGGTTTCCCACCAACGCGCTTGGTCGGACTGGCAGGATCTTCGAGTTGCGGGAATTTTTCTTCCAGCGCGGCAAGTTCGCGCAGCAAACGGTCATACTCCGAATCCGGCATCAACGGTTCTGCGTCCACGTAATACGCGGCATTCGCACGATTGAGGAGTTCGCGAAGTTCTTCGACCTTCGACTTGGGGATTTGATCCATCCGCGAAAGATCAGCGTCGCGCGAGGCGGCGTGCCTTCAACATTGCCTTGGGAGCGCAGTGAAAAGTTGCATCGCATCGACCGACTCGTTTTTCCTTGCCCGAGCCAATTCCAGCAACTTGTTGCAAGATTTCAAGTTCGATGTCGATGTTGAATTCCCGACCAACCGCAATTTTCTCGGCGAGGTCTTCTTTGCAAATGACGTGATAGACCGCGGGGCCAACGCATGGACGCAGAAAGTTGTAACTCAGTTTCTTGCAGACCACGATGTACTCGCCGCCGCAACGGGAGAAGAGATACATACCTCCAGCCACTTCGCTGTTCGCCAAAAGCGCGGCGCCCGCCATCGCGTTGTACCAATTTCGATTGATGCGACGAAATGGAAGGATCGCTACGAATCGATCTGTCCCAAGACTCTTCATCGAGATGCCCGAACGAAATGCATACGGCAACCAAATGAGGGAACAGACTCGATGCCAAAAATTGTTGCGCGTCGAAAGACGAGAAACATATGCCTCGAATCGTTCGGCAAGTGTGAGAGGAGGATGCTCGGATTTGATGGTGGTCACTGGCAAGTCTCGTTGAGTGATGATGATAGCATCGACTCTTGCGAGAACCTTTCTATGGCGAAATTGGGCATTTGTTCTTGGAGTTTGCGACCTTTGGACGCCATGGATTTGGCGCAAAGAGTGATCTCTTTGGGCATCCCTCGCGTCCAGCTTGCGCTGAATCCCTGCATCGATCAAGAGCATTGGCGAGGGGCAATCGACATTCTGCGTGGCGAGGGAGTTGAAGTTATCAGCGGCATGCTTGCGATGGCCGGAGAGGATTATTCCACGCTCGAATCAATCGCACAAACTGGCGGCGTGCGCAGCGATCTGAAGTGGGGCGAAAATCTTGATCGCGCATTTCGTGTCGCAGATCTTGCGGAGCAAACTGGCGTTCATCTCGTCACTTTGCACGGTGGATTTCTGCCGCACGAAACGAACGATCCAATTCGCCGAACGATGCTCGATCGACTGCGGACAATCGCGGACATCTTCGGTCAACGCGGCATTGGCATCGCGCTTGAAACAGGCCAAGAGAGCGCGACCACATTGGCGCAGGCGCTGTACGAACTTGATCGTCCTTCGGTGGGAGTGAATTTCGATCCTGCGAATATGATTCTGTATGGCATGGGCGATCCGCTTGATGCGATTGGAACGCTTGCGCCGTGGCTTCGGCAAGTTCACATCAAGGATGCAATTGCCACGAAAACTCCTGGAACTTGGGGAAAAGAAGTTCCAGTTGGCACAGGCAGTGTGCCGTGGAAGTCATTTCTCGAAAGCGTCAACAACATTCGAATCGCAGGCGAAGGAATCGACATGATCATCGAGCGCGAATCGGGTGCGTGCCGTGACGAGGACATCGTGCGTGCGCGCGATCTCGTGCGCGGGCTTGTTCATACAATCAACTGACTATGCCGACCTACCTTTACTGCGTTGTGCTTCCCGATGGCAACGATGGAGAGCACTTCGAAGTTTTTCAAACCATGTCGGAAGATGCGTTGACGGAGCATCCAGAAAGCGGTCTGCCCGTTCGGCGCGTGCCGGTTGCGAGTCAAATCCAATTCGGCAGCGATAGTCAGCGACTCTCGAACAAGAATCTCGATCGACTTGGATTCACCAAGTACGAACGAGCTGGAAATGGAACGTGGGAAAAGAAGGCGGGGAAAGGTCCGCCAAGCATTCAGCGCGACGATGAGTAATCGAGCACTTCCCACCATCGGATGGGGAATCTTTTGCGCCGCAAGTTGGACGTGGTGCATCGGAATGTTTCTGCCCTTCGTGCTGCTTGGGCAATTCGGATTGCCAGGATTCTTCGCATTTCTCATTCCAAATGTTCTCGGCTGTGCGGCGTTTGGATATGTGCTCACTCCAGCGCGTCAACAATTTGTGCGCGAAAGATGCGCCGGAGTCTGTCTTTGGTTTTCACTCGCAACGATTGCGTATCAAGCATTCTTCGCCGGTTGGATGCTCGATCCACCGATTGCATTTGGAGTTGTTGTGATTGCAATTTTGCTCGCAGGATCATTTGGCGATCGCGGATGGGTTCGTCTTGCAGTGATCGTCACCGCTGGAAGCGCGGCGTGTTTCGCATCGGAATTTTTCTCTGGCAACGGTGCGCAATCGCTGATGCATTTGCCAACCAGCGGCACGAATCCACCTGATTCCTTGCTTGGGCTCATCCCAGTCATCGCGCTTGGATTTATAGCGTGTCCATATTTGGATTTGACCTTTCACCGCGCGCTGGAAAAATCGCCGAGTCGACATGCATTTCTGGTCTTTGGAATTGTCTTTGGCGCGACACTCTTTGGGGTGGCCTCGTTTTGGAATGCTCATTTGAGTTCCAAGGCGAATGGACCGACGATCACTTTCGCTCTGCTTGCACTTTGGGCAATCCAACTTTGCTTCACCATTGGCGCGCATGCGAGAGAAGTTCGGCCGCGTTGGCGACTGGCTGGGATTTGGGTGTTACTGCTCGGTCTGGCACTGGGATGGATGACACGACTCGCCCCTGCTGATTGGATGGGCGGCGGCGAAGCGACATATTTGCGCTTACTGGTGCTTTATGGGCTTGTTTTCCCATTCTTTCTGCTCTTTCGCCTTCGGAAAATCCCCGACTGGCTTGGTTGGCTGACCATCGCAGCAAGTTCGCCTTTTTATGAACTCGGGTTTATGCAGAACCGCACCGATATGCTTTTCGTACCAATTGGGTTGATTTTTGTCCTACTTATTGCATATTCAGACAAAAGGATATTGAAGGCACGAACAAACAAATGATCAGTCTTTCGATGAGTCCAATCAGCAAGTCTCAGTGGAATGCAACCACTGCGCGGCATCTGCTCAATCGAGCTGGCTTCGGTGGGACAACTGCGCAAATCGAGGCGTTGGTTGCGATGGGTCCTGATGGCGCTGTGGATTACTTGCTCAACTATAACTCTCTCCCAGAGGAGACGATCAGCGACACACAATTTGATCGTGACATTCGAAGGCCGCTCAACGATGAAGAGCGTTCGATGGTTCAGCAGGCGCGCAAGTCCAATGACGAAGATGCGCTTGCTCAGATTCAGAAATTAAGAAACGAACGCGATGGACTCGATCGCAAGCAAGCGCAAGAAGTTCAGAAGTGGTGGCTTCGACGGATGATCGAAACGGGTCGACCATTCGAGGAAAAGATGACGCTCTTCTGGCATGGACACTTTGCAACTGGATATCGCACGATCGAAGACAGCTATCACATGTTTCAGCAGAATCAGCTTTTTCGAAAGCACGCCGTCGGCAATTTTTCGCAGTTGGTTATGCGAATTCTGCGCGATCCTGCGATGCTGAAATATCTTGACAATGACGAAAGCCGCAAGGGACGACCGAATGAAAATCTCGCCCGCGAATTGATGGAACTCTTCGTGCTTGGCGAGGGCAACGCGTATTCGGAAAACGACATCAAGGAAGGCGCGCGCGCGCTGACTGGATACACCTTCGAGGATGATGCTTTCAAGTTCAATGCCGGTCAGCACGACGGCGAATCCAAGACCATCTTGGGGCAGACTGGCGAATGGGATGGTGACGATTTCGCGCGGATTATTTTGTCTCGCAAAGAGTCTTCAGATTTCCTCTGCCGAAAGCTCTATCGATTCTTTGTCAATGATGGACCTGGAATGCCAGATGCGAAAGTTGCCGCAGTCACCAAGGCTTTGGCTGAAGAAATGCGAAAGAAACAATACGAAATGAAACCCGTACTGCGAATGCTCTTTCGTAGTCAGCATTTTTATGACACGGCGAATATGGGCTCGACGATCAAGAGTCCTGTGCAATTGACGATTCAAACAATTCGCGAACTGGGAGTTCCGCCGCGTGATTTGTCGACACTGAATTCCGCAACGGACTTGATGGGGCAGAGTCTTTTTATGCCTCCAAACGTGAAAGGCTGGGATTGCGGGCAAGCGTGGATCAATACAAGCACTTTCTTTGTTCGGCAGAATCTCGCGGTCTATTTGATTACCGGCAAGCGACCCGATGCGTTTGACTGGGATGAAAGTTTGGCGCACTGGAACACAAGCGCGCTTGAAGCTGCGATTGCCGCACGAACAAATGGAGATGCGTCCAAAGAAGCGGATGCGCTGATGGACATCGCGTTGGCGATCGATGCGCCAGCCTCTCGCCGCGAGCAATTCAAGAAGTATGTGCAAACACTCAATGGACCATTGAAGGGCGAACGACTTGTGGCCGCGCTCTGCCTGGTGACCGCGATGCCCGAGTATCAACTCTGCTGACCAAACTGAAAGACAACTATGGAACCAACCAAACCATTCTCGCGCCGAATCTTTTTGCAACAAGGCGTCACGCTTGCTTCGATGGTCGCCTCGATCCCTTGGTTCTTACAGCACTCGGCGCTTGGAATACTTCCTGCCGATGGAAGAGTTTCCAGCCACGCTGGAGTTTCCGAGGACAAGATTCTTGTGGTGGTTCAATTAGGCGGCGGCAACGACGGATTGAATACTGTCATTCCATATGGCAGCGATGATTATTACCGCTCGCGTCCACAGCTGGGAATCTTGGCGCCTGGGAAAAATAATGGCGCGATCGAACTTGATAAAAAGATCGGCATTGGATTGCATCCAAATTTGACTGGTTTCAAAGAGCTTTTTGATTCTGATCGACTTGCGGTGATCCAAGGAGTTGGCTATCCAAATCCAAATCGTTCGCACTTTGCATCGATGGATATTTGGCATACAGGATCTTCCAAAGGTCGTGGCGATGGATGGATCGGTCGTTATGTGGATTGTTCGTGCAACGGATCGCCGCAAGCGGATGCGGAGATTGCGATTGGGCGCACTGCACCTCTGGCGATGATTGGTTCTGTCAGTAAACCAGTTTCATTCGAGAATGCGAAGTTGTTTCAGTGGATGGGCAAAGACCTTCCAAGCGATATGACTGATCCGTATGAAGCGATCAATCGCGCCGGCGCGCTTGATGGAGTCAAGCCTGGTTCGCAAAGCGCGTTCTTGATGCGCACTGCGCTTGATGCGCAACTTTCGAGTGATCGCATTCGAGGTGCGATGGCGAAGACACCACTCGTCGCGTATCCCAACACCAAGTTGGCGACTCAGTTGAGATCCGTTGGCGCGATGATTCGCGATCAGATGAAGACGCGTGTGTATTACGTTTCGATTGCTGGATTTGATACCCATAGCGGACAAGCCGGCAGCCACGGAAATTTGATGCGCGAAGTTGGAGAGGCGATACTCGCCTTCCAAAATGACCTGAAAGCACAGGGAAATG
>SXSS01000119.1 GCA_005792145.1 Planctomycetia bacterium
AGGGAGTATTCATATCTTTCTGCCACTCGAATTTTTTGTGATGCGATGTTTTGTCGCGGAATGATTTGTGCGACTGCCGCGGGAGGTATGTATGTGTGCTCACACGAAGACGGAGTGTTTTGTGCGAGCGCCGCGGGAGACATGCCCTTGCGCTCAAACATGCTGCGCCTCGCCTACGCGGACTCCGGCTCGGCTTGCAAACATGCCTCCCGACGGCGCACACGCGAAACGATGTGCGTTTTCGCAGCTGTGTGTTTGGCTCGAATCTGTTTGCGTCTCCAGCCGTTGGAAAGTTCTCTCGGGCGAGTTCCGCAGACCCCCGACTGAACTTGCAACAAAATTTTCGCAAATCGGATCGTGTCGGTCGCCGAGGACTATTTGAGCCCCGTGAGGACTTTTCACGGCTGATCACTTATGCATTTCCGTGGCTGTGTGCGTGGCTGCTTTGGCAAGATCTAAAAATGCTCCCGCTCACGCCCTCGTCAGCTTGCGATATTTCACCCGACTTGGAGCGGTGTTTTCACCAAGTCGTCGAACACGATCTTCTTCATACTCTGAAAAGTTTCCATTGAAGAAGAATGTCTGACTGTCGCCTTCGAATGCAAGAATGTGCGTCGCGACGCGATCAAGGAACCATCGATCATGACTGACAATCACCGCGGTCCCGCCGAAGTTTTCGATCGCCTCTTCAAGCGCACGCATCGTGTTCACATCCAAATCGTTCGTCGGCTCGTCGAAGAGAATCACATTGTTGCCTTGATGCAGCATGCGCGCAAGATGAACGCGGTTGCGCTCACCACCCGAAAGATTTCCGCACAACTTCTGCTGTTCAGTTCCCGTGAAACCGAATCGCGCGACATATGCGCGGCTGTTGACCTTCACTGGTCCAAGCTGGATTTCTTCTTGACCATCCGAAATCGCTTGCCAAATGCTGTCGGTGGGCGACATCGCATCTCGAAGTTGTTCGATGTAACCCAACTTCACTGTTTCTCCAACGACGAATTCTCCGCCGTCGACTTTCTCGCTTCCGAGAATCATCTTGAAGAGCGTCGTCTTTCCCGCTCCGTTTGGCCCGATCACGCCGACAATCGCGCCAGGTGGAATCTCGAATGTCGAGCGATCAAGCAGCAGTCGATCTCCAAAGGATTTCGTGACATCCTTGGCGTGAATGACAACATTTCCAAGGCGCGGACCAGGCGGAATAAAAATTTCAATCTCCGCCGCCTTCGCGCGCGATTGATCATCACTGAGCATCCGCTCATAATTCGAAATGCGCGCCTTGCTCTTCGCTTGGCGTCCCTTGGGATTCTGGCGAATCCAATCCAGTTCTCGCGCAAGCGATTTCTGGCGCATACTTGCTTGCTTTTCTTCGACCGCCATTCGTTTGTGCTTCTGTTCCAACCAGTCGGTGTAATTGCCCTTGTATGGAATGCCCATACCGCGATCAAGTTCGAGAATCCATCCCGCAACATTGTCGAGAAAGTATCGATCGTGCGTGACCGCGATGACGGTGCCGGGATATCGCGCGAGGTGTTGCTCCAACCACGCGACGCTTTCCGCATCCAAATGGTTTGTTGGTTCGTCGAGCAACAGGATGTCAGGATGCTGCATCAACAATCGAGTCAGCGCAACGCGTCTGCGTTCTCCTCCAGAGACTTTGTCCAGCGTCTGATCGGACGGCGGACAGCGCAATGCTTCCATCGCCATCTCGATCTGATTGTCAATCGTCCACGCATCGAATGTGTCCAGTTTCTCTTGGACTTTCGCCTGTTTTTCCATCAATTTGTCCATCTCGTCGCTGGACATTTCTTCGCCGAACTTCGCGTTGATCTCATCAAACTCCGCCAGCAAGTCATAGATCCCCTGCGCGCCTTCGCGCACAACTTCCAACACAGTGCGCTTTTCATTTGCGAGTGGCTCTTGTTCCAGAAAGCCTGTCGTGAATCCTTGGGTTCGTTCGATCTTGCCGTCGAATTCCTTGTCCACACCCGCCATAATGCGAAGGAGCGTGGACTTTCCGCTGCCATTCAATCCAAGCACGCCAATCTTTGCGCCGTAGTAATACGAAAGTGAAATGTCCTTGAGAATTTCTTTGCGGTTGATCGTCTTGGTGATGTTCAACATAGAACAGATCACGCGGACAGATTCGATTGATCCTTTATTTGACGATTGCGCCATAGCAAAACAAGTCTATCGAGGACGGGCTCAAAATTCCTTGCGACTCTTCTTGCAACAATTTTCTTTCAAACAAGAAGTGGGATATGCCAAAATGAAGCGCGTGCATCTGTAGGCAGTGCTTTTATCCCGCAAACTTTCGCCAAATCCACGATCCAACAAAAATCATCGTGGCGACAAAGACGATTGTTGCGCCTGGTGGCAGCGACCAGAAATAGGACGCGTAGAGCCCGCACACGATCGAGGTCCATGAGACGACGACGGAAAGCGCCATCAATGGAATCAATCTTCGAGCGAACATTGCAGCCGTTGCTGCAGGCGTGATGAGCAGTGCGCTTGTGAGAATCACACCCACAACCTGCACGCCAGAGACGACCGCCAATGAAATCAATACAAGAATTGCCAAGCGCAAACGGCTTGCTCCGATTCCAATCAGATCTGCATAATTCGAATCGTACGAACTGAGTTCGAATTCTTTGTGCAGTAGTACAAGCGCAACAACGATCGCAAATGCTGCGATGACCATAAACCAAAAGTCACCGGGAGCGACTGCCAAGATGTTTCCAAAGAGCAGATGAGAAAGATCGCGCCACGATCCGCCAAAACTTGTCAGGATCACGCCAAGCGCGAACATTCCTGTGAATGTCACGCCGATTGCCGCATCTTCGCGCACCCCCCGACGACGCGATCCTCCCGCTGACAAGATGCTGATACCGATCGCGGTTGCCAGATTGCTTGCAAGCGCGCCAAGCGTCAAGCTCCATCCATACATCTGCGCAAGGACCAGTCCAGGAAGTGTTGTGTGCGACATTGCTTCGCCGGCAAATGCCATGCGTCGAAAGACGACATAGACGCCAAGAAGCGCGCATGAAAGTCCGGTGATCAATCCTGCGAACAATCCGTCGCGCATAAATCCCATCGACCACGGTTCAAGAATCCACGCCATGCGTCACCTCCCGCATCGTGCCATATTCGAGCGATAGAACTCCATCGAATGGTTGATCGTGAATGCCGACATCGTGCGTCGAAACGATAATCGACTTGCCTTGAATCTTCAGACGATCAAGAAGTTGAGCGACAAGAATGCGCGATGCAGAATCGACAGCGTTGAGTGGTTCATCGAGCAGAAGAAGATCCGATCCTTGCGCAACGGCTCGCGCAAGTAGAACGCGCTGTTGTTGTCCGCCCGAAAGTTCGCCGATGGATTGCTGTGCGATGTTCGAAAGATCCAACTGCGCAAGTGTTTCTTGCACGACCGAGCGATCAACGGCATCGGGACCAGTCAACCAACCACAATGCACATATCGACCTGCCATGACAAATCTCGAAAC
>SXSS01000120.1 GCA_005792145.1 Planctomycetia bacterium
GAACTTTGAGATTTTCTCCAGATCGTCGCTCGGACATTGCAAGTAAATAATCCCCAACCGAGCGGATTTCGATGGAGCCGATTTCCGTAATCACATCGCCGACGCGAATTCCAGCCTTCGCCGCGGGTCCGCCGGCTTGAAGGGAGTCGATTCGCACCCCATCTGGCAGATTGGAAATCGTCGTTCCCATGACCCCGTCACCAGGGTCGATCGTTGAATCCTGCCGGCCTCCATCGTGGACCCAAGCCTTCCACTGAGCCTCGATTTTTCCAATCGGCACGCCAAATGATGCTTCCAGAGCGCGCCGACCCGTCGAATCCTCCGCCCAACTGGCGGTATAGATCTGATACCAACTGGTCAATTTCCCTTGCGAAGCGAGGTACATCAACATGGATCGTGCTTGGGCATAATTCCATCTTGCTTGAGCCATAAAAGATTTGGAATCAAGTTGGAAGAAATCCACCCACGGCATTGTATTGCGCTGTTTAAGGCGATCGAACGCATCATTTGTTCGCAGATTTGGAAGGATGACCAGTTCGCCGCTTGGACCCAACTGCCAATCCTCGAAGAGCGTCGCAAGTCCCTCTTGTATCCAAACGGGATGCAATTGTTGCAGGCGTTGCATCTGACCATAGTGTCGGACGTGCGTGTACTCGTGCCGAAGTGACGCTCCAGTATCTCGTGCGACCAAACGCCGATCTTCGTGAACATAAAGACCACCGTTCTGCGGGTCACCAAGAAACTTCGTCGCATCTTCAGGTGTCGCGATCACCAACAAGACGCTCTGGGCTTGGATTTCGCCGAAGAGAATCTTCGAAAGTGTCGCCGACAATTTTTCGATCGTCTTCATAGTCCGTCGAAATCCTTCAGGCTCGACGGAGTATGCCAAGATGAGATTGAGCGATGGTTTCTCTTCGATTCGGTATCGACCGCCCCCGAATTGAGCAAGCCAGGATTGCAGCGAGCGCCGAGCGATGGTGTCGTTTCCTCCTGAATTCGCGCGGGTTTTTGATGCGTCAGTTGCATCATTGGCATCCTGCGGAATCAGCGCAGAGTCGCGAATTTGTTTGCGAATCGCAAGCACTTGTTGCCAAGATTCATGTTCGCGCAGGCGATTCAAATCGGAATGTTCGTCAAGCGCCTTGTCATCCAACCAACCTGCGCGCAAAGATCGGATCGCATAGACCGCTGCTCCTCGAGAATCACCGCTGCGTGATGCAATTCTCGACGCATCGAAGAGCACTTGAGCATCTTGGGGGTGAATCGAAAGATACGATTCGATCATTACAAGTGCATCACTTCCACGATCCGAAGCGAGCAGTCGGGGCAGGGCAAGTTCCAGTTGTTCCTTGGATGGTGGAACTGAGATTCCAAGCGCTGGCATTGCAAGCAAGCCGAGTACCAACGCTATCAACCATCTTCGCATCGCAATATGTTAGTGCTGTCGCGCGGCCCAGATTCGAATGGCCTCTGGAAAAGCAATGTGTTCTTCGATAGCGATGCGCTTTGCAAGCGAGTCCGCACTGTCGCTTGGCAAGACTGGAACTTTGCGCTGCACAATTGTTTCGCCATGGTCATATCGATCATCCACGAGATGCACTGTGCAACCTGATTCGCGCGCTCCGCTTGCGATGACGGCTTCATGCACATGTCGGCCAAACATTCCTTGGCCGCCGAAAGCAGGAAGCAGTGCGGGATGAATGTTGAGCGCGCGACCTGTCCATGGTCCAACCCGCAGAGCGCGCAAATATCCGCCGAGAAGGACCAATTCGATGCCGTGGTCGCGCAGCAGTTCATCCAATGTGTCGCTTGCGGCGGGAGAAGAATTGCCTGGAAGAACGACGACTTCGCGACCACCGCCAGCACAGCGTGTGACCGCCGGAATCTCGGCACGATGAGCGACGATCAGCGCGATATGAATTGGAATCTCGCCGCGTTCTGCGCACGCAATCAGGTTGAGAGCAGTTGATCCACCACCCGAAACAAGAACGGCCGCGGCGAAAATTCGACCAGGGTCGCTCACTTGAGTGAATGTCCGTCGTCGGAATTTAGTGTGGGCGGATTCGTGTATGGGATTGGTTTATGATTCGCATCGAGTGCAACCATCTTGATTGTCGAATCCGTGACCCGCACATTTTCTCCAGTTGAATATCGTTCAGCATCGACAAGTACGCGGATCGTGACGGATGATCGACCCGTCGCAACTGTCTTGGCTCGAAGTGTGACCAACTCGCCGACAAAAACTGGAGCGACAAATTCGACGCGTTCCACCACGACCGTGACCCAGCGGTGCAAGCCCATTGATCTGGCATGCACATAGGCAGCTTGATCGATATAGCTCATGATCACACCACCAAAGACCGTGCCGCTGTGATTGGTATCTCGCGGCATAGTCATCACACGAAGAACAAGTTCACCATCTGGATGCGACATAATTACGATCGTAACCGCTGCAGATCAAGGAGTCAGGCTTGGCGCAATGTTGCTTTTTCCGCTGCTTTGCGGGGGTTTTTTACTTTCCCTACGACGGCGGATTTTTTTCTCGCCGGTGCCGCCAACTTTTTCGCGGGCGCACCAAGCAAACGGCGCAGATAGTGCCCGGTACTGCTCGTTGCGTGCGCTGCGACATCTTCTGGCGTGCCGACAGTAATGAGCGACCCACCTGCATCACCGCCTTCGGGCCCGAGATCGATAATCCAATCCGCCGATTTGACAACATCCAAATTATGTTCGATGACCACCAGGGTGTGTCCAGAATCGCGCAATCGTTGCAGGACGGTCAGCAATCGAGCAACATCTGCGAAATGCAATCCAGTTGTAGGTTCGTCAAGAACATAGAGCGTGTGACCATTCGATTGACTGCCAAGTTCAGTCGCCAGTTTGATGCGCTGCGCCTCGCCACCAGACATTGTGGTCGATGCTTGTCCGAGTTGCAGATATCCAAGTCCAACATCACGCAGGCATGCAAGCATGCGCGAAATTTTGGTGTTTGCCTCGAAGAACAAGCACGCATCGTCGACCGTCATGTTCAGCACATCCGCAATCGACTTGCCTCGATATCGAATCTCAAGTGTCTCTCGATTGAATCGTGTGCCTCGGCACGCCTCGCATTCCACAAATACATCTGGAAGGAAATGCATTTCGATTCTTCGCATGCCTTGACCCTGGCAGGTTTCACATCGTCCACCTTTGACATTGAACGAAAATCGTCCGATGGGATAGCCACGGATTTTCGCTTCTGGAACGCGGGCGTATACCTGGCGAATATGGTCGAAAATTCCCGTATATGTGGCGGGATTTGATCTTGGAGTCCGTCCAATCGGGGACTGATCCACTTCGATCACCCGGTCGACTTGGTCGAATCCGTGGACCGAAGAATGCTTGCCGGGAACCACGCGCATTCCTGAAACGTCACGCTGCGCCGCGCGCAGAAGAATGTCGCCCACCAAGGTGCTCTTGCCGCTGCCGGAAACTCCAGTCACGCAGATAAGGCCACCAAGCGGAAACGAGACATCAATACTTTTCAGATTGTTCTCGCTCGCGCCCTTGATGGTGATTGATCGCTTTGCCTTGAGCGGCGTGCGCTGGGCAGGAACTGGAATGGAGAGTTCTCCACTGAGATATTTTCCAGTGACGCTCTGGGGTGTCGCGCAAATATCGTTGAAAGAACCTTGCGCAACGATCAGCCCGCCGTGGCGACCAGGTCCTGGACCAACATCGATCAGATGATCCGCTGCGCGAATCGTGTCTTCATCATGCTCGACGACGAGGACGGTGTTGCCGATAGTGGTCAGCCTGCGAAGCGTCGCCACCAAACGGTCGTTGTCGCGTTGATGCAATCCAATTGTTGGCTCGTCCAAGACATAGCAAACACCAACAAGGCCAGAGCCCACTTGAGTTGCCAATCGAATGCGCTGTGCCTCGCCGCCTGAAAGAGTGGAGGATGTGCGATCGAGAGTCAAATAGTTCAGTCCAACAGAGTTCAAGAATCCCAAGCGTGCATCAATCTCTTTCAAAATTGGTTCGGAGATTGTTGCCTGGGCTGGAGTCAGGGTGAGAGTCGAGAGAAATTGGCGGGCAAATTCGATGGAAAGCGAGGAAATCTGGGCGATATTCATCGCCTGTTTCTTGCCGTGCAGCAGAACCGCGCGTGCTTCGGGTCGAAGTCGACTTCCGCCGCATGATTCGCAAGGACGATTGCCGGTGTATGCGTGAAGTCGTTCTCGAACGAAGGCGCTTTCTGTTTCGATGTATCGCCTGCGCAAGTTGGGCAGGACGCCTTCGAAGGAGAACCCTAACTTCGCCTCCTCTTCTTCCGTGATTCCATGCATGAGCATCTGCCGAACGCGCTGCGGGAGTTTCGCATATGGAGTGGAAGGATCCGTCTGTGTGTCCGCACAGAATCTTTTCAGCGTTCTCGAATACCAGATATTCATTCTGCGCCCATTTTTGCGCCAAGGTTCGATCGCGCCTTCGGCCACGCCGCGTGATGGATCCGCAACCACAAGTGCTTCGTCAAACTCATCGACGCAACCAAGTCCAGCGCACGCGGGGCAGGCTCCGTGGGGAGAATTGAATGAGAACAAGCGAGGCTCCATCTCTTCAAGTGAACACTCTGGATGATCGGGGCAAGAGAATTTTTCGCTGTACCGAATTTCTTTCAATGTTTCGCCGGACTCGACGAGAATCAATAACGCGCCAGATCCCGTGCGCAAAGCAGTCTCGACGCTTTCAGAAAGTCGCTGTCGTTCAGCGGCAATGGGGACCAATCGATCGACGACGGCCTCGATGTCGTGCATCTCATAACGCTTCAGTTTTAGGGGATTTTCGCCACCCGCCTTCAACGCGTCGCGCAGGTCGATGATCTTTGCGTCAACACGAATCCGTACAAATCCGCCTCGTTGCAGTTCCTCGGCGACATCCTTGTGATAGCCCTTCTTCGAGCGAATGATCGGCGCGCAGACCATAATCTTCTGTCCCTCGAACGTGGACAAAATATTTTCAACAATCTGCGTCGCAGTCGTTGCGGAGATCGGCTTGCCACATTGCGATCCCTTTGCATCGCGGTGCCAACAACGAGGATCGCCGCATCGAGCCAAAAGCAGGCGCAGATAGTCATAGATCTCGGTGGTCGTCGCCACAGTTGAGCGGGGCGTGTGACCTCCAGAGCGTTGCTCGATGGCGATGGTGGGGGGCAGGCCATCGACCGATTCCACATTTGGCTTCTTCATCTGGTCGAGAAACTGCCGCGCATAAGCGCTGAGGCTCTCCATGTACTTTCGTTGGCCCTCGGCGAAGATCGTGTCGAATGCCAGCGAGCTCTTTCCACTGCCAGAAACCCCTGTTATCACAACAAATTGATCGCGCGGCACGTGAACATCTATGCCACGCAGGTTGTGTTCGCGTGCTCCTTTTACTCGAATAAAACGCCCTTCATCGGCTTTCAGTGGTGGTTTTGATGTCATCGAGTTGGTCCGTAATAACTGATAATTGAAGAAAAGATGAAAGAAAAGTGGAAATGAAGCGGGGGCGGGATATAGTAGTTCAGCGAATTGTGCATCTCTCGGTCTAATTTGACCGAATTGCTGTACACGAAAGAAGTTTCACGTGTCCATGTCAACGACCCAATCTTCATCTTTGACCCCCTCGGTTGAGAATTCAACCGCTGTGAAGTCAACCGTTGCCTCGTCGGTTGGTCCGGCCGCTCGAATTCGGCCCTCAAAGAACGACTCGACCAGTCGGCCAGTGGTTCGGGATCTCGACCGAGATATCGAAGTGGAACTGACGAGTTTTGGATCGGACTTCAAACCCCAGATTCGCCTGCGAAGTTCTGCAGTTTCGAAGTCTGTCTGAATCTACAACTTTATCTTTGCAGTCGCTTATGACGCAGCGCACCCAATCCTTTGCAGGAATGTCCGCGCGGCCTGAGATGTTGGACAATTTGGATTTGCGTTCAGTTGGGTTCCAAGATCGTCGTGCCCGCAAGTGGAATCGACGGTGATCGCGGCGCCCGCAAGATCAGCCATGCCACGAACATGATCGAGTGAAACAACTTGGTCAAGTTGTGAACTGACAATCAAGAGTGGAACATTCTGTGTGTGAATTTTCTTGAGCGCGGCA
Source organism: Planctomycetia bacterium (assembly GCA_005792145.1). GTDB lineage: Bacteria > Planctomycetota > Phycisphaerae > Phycisphaerales > SM1A02 > F1-60-MAGs104. The sequence goes on from SXSS01000120.1 coordinate 6,121, forward strand.
GTGGTGCTTGATTCTCTTCCGCAGATCAAATGCAGGCATATCTCCGCAAGTTTGGCGAATGGAATTGCAGGCAACGCTCTTGCTTTCAAACGATTTCCAAGAGGTTCTTTCAGCGATTCATAAGGCGCAAATGCGACTACACCTGCGATGGAAGCCGCAGGCAGCAGGGATGCAACACGCAAAGCGATACTTGCGCCAAGTGAATGACCAACCAACAGGACGCGATTGCATGTTCGCGATTCGCTCTTCGCACCTGCGAGAAGGTCGTGGACAAATGCCACGATCGCAGGCGCATCACCTGATCCAAGGGTCGTTGGTCCGATGGGGGATTCTCCGTGTCCATCGAGATCGATCAGCCAAACTTCAGAACTTGCCTTCAACCACGGATCAACGCGACGAAGCGAGTCGATGCGTGATCTGCGCCATCCATGAATGATGATGGTGATGACGCCATCGGGGTCGCCACCACGAAGGCGCCACGCAAATTGATCTTTTTTCCATTTCTCTTCGGTGGATTGCAAGCCCATCGCTGTTGGATCAACGGGGATTCCACGTCCAAGAGCCCATCCCATCGTGGCGCGGGATGGAAATCGAGCGTCGCGGACAATTCCCCAGAGAAAAATCACTCCCGCAAAGAATCCTCCGACGAAAAATAGAAGTGCAAGACCCACGAGTGATCTTTATGAACGCGTGGTTGGCAATGCAACCAGCCGGGCGCCTTCGCTGCGGCGAGTTGCCAGAAATGTCTCGCCTGATGTGCGTGCGGCGGTGTCGCTGAGTTGAGGAAGATTGACTTGGACATTCAAGAGGGCGCTTTCCATTGCAGTGTGCGCAAAAAGTTGGGCGATACGCAGATCGCTTGCAAGTTGCGCGGAAGTGATCTTGGACATCGTTGCAAGGGCAGCGAGAACAGCCACAGATAGATCCGCAATTGCACTTGGAGCCGCGATCGCTTCGTTCACTGCGTCGTGCCATTCTGGAAGCGCGTTGCGTTGATCTGCGGGGATTTTCCAAAGTGAATTCAATTTCAAATATGCGTTTGCATCGCGGTCCGCGAGGTCGAGCGCATCGATGCGCGCGCCAATAAAAATCATTTCGAGATTTTCCAAACGACTTTTATGTTGTTCAAATTTCGGTTTCCCAAGTGTGTATGCGATGACCATTGATCCCAGCGCGGCTGCTTGCGCAAGAATGCACGCGGCCGCTGCGCCACCGCCTGGGACGGGTTGCTTTGCCGCAAGTGCAGTGACGAATTGATCAACTGTCATCTTTGCAATTTGGGTTTGCGTCATACTCGGATTTCTCCGCTCAGTTGTGTGGTGAGAATTGTGACAAGGCGCGCAATATGCGGATCGATTTCTTCACGGCGAAGTGTTCGATCCGCCGCGCGAAAGTCCATCCGGAAGGTGACTGATTTGCGGTCATCGCCAATCTTTTTTCCGCGCCAATTCCCGACGAATGAAATCGATTCGAGGTGTGGCAATTCTGCCGCGCGCACAGTTGACTCCAGTTGCGCCCATGTGACGTTGTTGGCAAGAATCACAGAAAGATCTCGATCGAGAGTTGGGCTGTTTGCAAGCGGTTGAGCACGCGGTGTGGGTGGATATCCCTGTGCAAGAAGCGCCCAGTCAAGTTCTGCCGCGGCGATTGGCGCATCCAATCCCGCAGAGGCGAGTGCCTTCGCATTGACCAACCCCAACACGCCCACCACATTTTCGTCGATGACGAGATACCCCACAGGATCAAGCGCATTCGCTGCAACTGATTCGAACCCGCCGATTGGTGCGGCTCGCACTTCGATACGCGCGTGCGCTCCACGCAATTCTCGTGCGACTCGTTCGGCTGATCCGCGCACGAGCCGATAGAGCGATTCTGCATCTCCAGTTTCGCCGACAACCATTCCGATCATTCGTCGTTCTTGATGACTCTGTGACGCAAGCCAGAAAGTCGCCGCATATTCGAAGAGTCGGACATTCGTGTTGCCACGATCTCGATTCAATTTGAGAGATTGCAAGAGACTCGCAAGCAAAGATGGACGCAAGATTGGCTCGCCAAGCGCGCGTTCGTCTTCGATGCGAAGAGTTCCGACCGCGCTTGTCGCGAAGGCGCTCGCCGCGCGCTCCGAAATGAGCGTTGGAGAAACGGTTTCAACATAGCCAAGTCCTGCGAGGCAATTTTTCGCCGCTTGGACTGCATCGACCGCAGGTTGAGGTCCGACGGGTCGAATACTGACACGGTCATTCATAGGAACTCGGTCCAGTCCAACAAGTCGCACCACTTCTTCGATCAAGTCGATTTCGCGGGTGATGTCGATCCGCCTTGGAGGAATCTTGCAGGCAATTATTTTTCCAGTGACGCTCGGCGCAAAGCCAAGAACAGTGAGTATTCGCACGATTTCACTTTGCGCAATTTCAAAGCCCGCGATGGAAAGAAGCCTCTCGATTCGCAAGTTGACAGTGTTGATTGCGGGAAGCGGTGATCCGGCAGCAATTGAGCCATCAAGCGCGGTACCGCCAGCAGTTTCGAGAATCAAAGAAACCAATCGCTCTGCGGCTTCGTCGACTTCGGATGGATGAACGCCGCGTTCGAAGCGATAGCTGGAATCGCTGGAGATTCGAGTGCTTCGACCGGTGCGACGAACTGCAACTGGATCGAACGACGCAGCTTCGATGACCACATCTGTCGTCTTGTCCGTGACTGCGGTAAGCGCGCCGCCTTTCACTCCAGCCAGCGCAACAGGGCGCTCGCTGTCGGCGATCACCAATTCACCGCCAAGAAGTTTTATTGGCTTTGCTCCATCGCCGATTGGAAGAAAATCTTCGCCCGCAGTCGCGCTGCGAATATGAATCGCACGGCCACGCAAAGTTGCAAGATCGAAGACATGCGAAGGCTGGCCATATTCGAAGAGCACAAAGTTGGTGCAATCAACCACATTATTGCGTGGAATTTGGCCGATGGCGATGAGCCGTTGTTGGAGCCATGCGGGACTTGGACCGATCTTCACGCCACGAATGACACGCGCTGTGTATCGAGGACAACGAAGTGGATCATGATTCTCGACCGTGATCGCGCTGGACGAGGATTCCTTCGACCGAGGAGCGTTCACACGCGGAAGTTGAATCGTCCGATTCGTCGCGGCGGCGATTTCGCGCGCGAGGCCGAGGTGCGAAAGGCAATCACCACGATTGCTGGTGGTCTCGACCTCCTGAGCGATGTCATCTCCCGCAACTGGCTCGGAAGATTCGCAAGGAAAACCGACCGCGGTGAGAACATCAGCTTGCTCCGACGCCGAGGCGGGGGAGGACAAATATTCGTTGATCCATTTCACGCTTGTTCGCATGTGCGGGGTAAGACTACCGAATGCTTCGTCGTGCTACTCTCTCGCCATGACGAGATGGTTCGGTCGATCTGCGGTGCCCTTTCTATTGTCCAGTGTCGTTGCGCTCACTTGCACCTTTGTGGGTTGCACCGATGTGCGAACCGCGCGCGTCGATTCCTCAAAGACACCCGACGATCTGTCGGTGGATGTCACGATTCTGACTGGAATCTCAGCAAAGGATCTGCCGCAAGCGCATCTTCGTCAGGGAAAGTTCACTGTCCTTTCTGATGGAAGTTTGCGCAGCGATTATGGCGACAGTCTGAACTTCTTGACGCGCCCGGCCCCGACGCGTTGGTTGTATCAAAGTCAAATCGACGGAATTTGGAAATTGGCAAGAGATGAAGGGTGGCTCGAGACATCGGCATCAACCATTGATGTCTGGCCAGGGTCGTTGCGACCATCGAAGAATGAAATAATTTACATCCTCTTCTTTCACGCAGATGGAATGGATTGGTGGTTCGTTCGACGTTTCCAAACTTCGGATATTCCAGATCCACACGCAGTCACTTTCGTTCGAAGCCTTTGCGCCTTGGCGTGGTCGACGGATCGCAGTCCCGACCGAAATCTTCCGTATCGATATGACTTTGGTCCCAATCCGTATGAAGGATTCACGAAGGCGCCTCCTTGGTCATTCGCAAAGTCAACACCTGTGAAGCCGTGATGGGTTGAACTTGATGAGCCTTCGAAAGAATTTCGCCTGGACATTCGCGGTCATCACGCTTGTTGCAACAACATTGTTGGCATCGTGCAACACACTGCCGACACAAGAGCGCAATTATGGAAAATGTGGAATTGGCTTGGTCATTTGGTTGCGCCAGCCAAAGACTTCGCAGTATCAATATTTCACAATTGATGGCGGTGTTTTCGCATATGGAGCAGGAGTAACTGCGCTGAATATGAAAACGTTTTGGCAGACGGACCTCAGTCCTGAACAATGCCAGAAGATCCGCCAGTGCGCAGAGGATGGTGGATGGTTCAGCGCATCTCCGCCGTCGAGTTCGCCAGAAAAAGGTGATCTTGTGGCGGATATCGCGGTCAATTGGGATGGTGGTCGACAGCAATTCACCGCAAGCGGAGATCAAACTTCGGTCAAATTTTTGACGGATTTTCTGACCCAGATATCAGATGTTCGATTTCAGCGATCGCTTGATCGTTTGCCGACAGCTGGAGAGCAGCCAAAGTAGCTCGCTGTGGTGGGGCGGTGGATTGGTGGGGGATAAGTTGGAAATAAAAAAAGGCATTTTTTTTGATTCTTTTATTTCGCGCTCATACGCTTTCTCGGGCGCCAAGGAAATCATTTCAAATGATCGACGAAAACGACACCCGCGAAGCTGAGCAGTGGGGCAAAAGACTTGAAGCTTCATATCGGGAAAACCGTGGGAGAATTATAGATCTTCTGCGTGCGAAATATCCGATGCCTGCGGTGGAAGATGCGATGCAGGAAATTTTTGCGCAGCTGCTTTGCAGAATGCCAAAATCCGCAGTTGATAGAGAAGTAGCTCTTGGCGCGGCATATCTCTTCGAGTGCATTCGTCGAAGACTTTTGCGCACGCTTGGAAATGATCAGCGCCGTCTCGAATCGACTCGAAATGCTTGCCGCAAAGGAGCAATCGAATCAAACCAGTACACTGATTCTAAGAGCGATCCATTGCATGGTGGCGATCCAGAATTTGATGAACAGCAACTTGCTTCCGCTCTGAGGCAGTTGTCGCCCAAGCAACAGGATGTGCTGCGATTGATTTGTACAGAAAATGTCCGGCGACACGATGGTTCAAAGTCACTTGGATGTGACGAGAACTGCTTTGGAGTTCGCAGGCATCGTGCGTTGATTGCGCTTCGCGAAATCTTGATTCGTGACGATGAGCGCACCGTGCGAACTGACCCTAGAAAGAAGCCGTCCGATGCGGCGTCTGCTCGGTGCGCTATTGACGACACGGCTGGGGAAGTCTCGACCTAGAATCGTCGGCGAATGACTGACGCTGTGACAATTTCAGATCCGATTGTTGGCATCGATTTAGGCACAACGCATTCGCTTGTTGCCTTTTGCGACGCTGCTGGTCCACGCATTCTTTCCAATGAAGATGGTGATCGCATGGTGGCCTCCGCAGTGAGATATCAAGGAGGAGTCGCGGTCCAAGTGGGCGGCGATGCTCGACGAAACGCGGTGGAATTTCCGCTCGACACGGTCTTGAGCGCCAAGCGATTGATGGGGCGATCATTTGAAGAATCGAAGTCGATGCTCAGTGGTTTTCAATTCGAAGTGGTGGAAGGAATACGCGGGCTTGCTGCAATTTCTGCGGGCGGCGCTCGTGTTCTGCCGCAAGAAGTCGCGGCAGTCATTTTGAGCGAGTTGCGGCGGACCGCTGAATTGCAATTGGGTTGCAAGGTTCGTCGAGCGGTCATCACCGTGCCCGCATATTTTGATGATGGTCAAAGACAAGCAACACGCGACGCCGCACGATTGGCTGGTTTAGATGCTGTGCGAGTCGTCAATGAACCAACTGCTGCGGCTCTGGCATATGGCATCGGTCGACGCGGTTATGCGCAGACGATCGCGGTGTATGACTTCGGCGGAGGAACATTCGACGTTTCGATTTTGCAGGTCATTCCCGAGAGCGCATCAGGTGATGGTGATTTGTTTCGAGTGATTGCAACCGCGGGGGATACACAGTTGGGTGGAGATGATTTGGATCACGCGCTTGCACAACAACTGCTGAAAGATGCCGGGATGGCGTCGTCGGCTGGCAAGAATGTCAAAGTTGCCCCGGCAGCTCGGCAAGCGCTCCGTGACTTTGCGGAGTCAACGAAGATCGCTTTGTCACAGCGCGAGAGCGCGCAGGTCGACATCGATCTGGGCAGTGGAGTGCGTCTGCAAAGAACAGTTTCGCGAGTGGAATTCGAAGCACTTGCAAGTCCATTCATTGAGCGAACAATTCGCGCATGCGAGCGTGTTCTGCAAGATGCGGGTGGAATCCCCATCGACCGTGTCATTCTCGTGGGTGGTTCGACAAGAATTCCCCTTGTTCGCAAGCGCGTTGGCGAGTTTTTTGGATTGGATCCTTACACCGCGCTCGACCCTGATTGCGTGGTCGCTCTTGGTGCTGCAGCACAGGCAGCGGTTTTGCAAGGTGCGCGCAGCGATGTGTTGCTGCTTGATGTGATTCCACTTTCGCTTGGAATCGAAACCGTCGGTGGGGCAGTCGCAAAGTTGCTGACACGCAATGCGACCATCCCAGCGCGAGCGAAGGAAATGTTTTCAACAAGCGTGGATAATCAAAGTCATGTGCAATTGCATGTCCTGCAGGGTGAGCGCGAGATGGTCAGTGATTGCCGTTCTTTGGCCCGCTTCGAATTGCGTGACATCCCGCCAATGCCCGCAGGCATTCCTCAAATCGAAGTCGAATTCTTGGTGGATGCCAACGGTGTCTTGCATGTCACTGCTGGGGAAAGGCGCAGTGGACGGCGAGCGACCGTTCAAGTCGTTCCCAGCTTTGGATTGACCAACGAAGAGATCGAACGAATCGAACGCGAGAGTATCGTTCATGCACGATCGGATATGCATCATCATCGAGTCGTTGATCTTGCGGTCAATTCGACGCTTGATATCAAATGGATTGGTGATGCACTGCTGAGAACTCGTGACGATCTTTCTGTGGCGTATGTAGATTCACTTGAAGTTCTCATCACCCGATTGAAAGGATTTGTATCGCTTGCGCATACCTCTCCGCACGATGTCGATGCGAATGCGTTTCAACAAGCGAAGGAAGAGCTTGATCGAGCCAGCGTCGCGATGCACGAACAATCAATCTCAAAAAGTTTGCGCGCGATTCCCACTTCTGTATCCACGCCAATTTCCACCCCAAAGAACACGAGGAAAACATGAGTGATTTGAAAGTAGCGGTCATCATTCCAGCAGCTGGTCAAGGAACGCGCTTTGGAGGAGACAAACTCGGTCAAGACCTTGGTGGTCGGCCGCTTCTTTTGCGAACCGTGGAATTGTTCACAAAGCGCGAAGAAGTCAGTGCGATCGTGGTCGCCGCTCCGCCAGAATCGATCGATGATTTTCGCAGTCGATATGGCGCGCAACTTGGTTTTCACGGAGTCATCATCGTTGCTGGTGGGCGCGCTGAACGTTGGGAGAGTGTTCGCAATGCACTGGCAGTCGTGCCGATGGATTGCACTCATATTGCAGTGCATGATGCGGCAAGACCGGGCGCAAATGACGCGCTGCTCAATCGGATTTTTGATGCGGCTCGTGTCGCCGCGGCGGTGGTTCCTGGTGATCCAGTCAGTTCAACTCTCAAGCGCGTCACTGTTGAAACATTCGCCGCAGCTCCAGATGAGGCAGTCGCAGATGCGATTCTCGGCGATGCGGGTCGCGAGTCCGTGCGAGGCCGCCGTGTGGAATCGACTGTGGATCGAACTCGTTTGATGGCAATCCAAACTCCGCAAATTTTTTCCGCAGATGTGTTGCGCCGCGCGTACGCACAGCAAGACCTTGCTGGTGCGACGGATGACGCGATGTTGGTCGAGCGCCTCGGTGAAAATGTTTTGGTTGTCGAAGGAGACCCTCGCAATATCAAGGTGACAACAACCGCGGATTTAGCGATTGTCCGCGCAATTTTGGGGCATCGCGCTCCGGATGAACGACCCGCGCATAAGCGTTTTTGATTTCGCGTTTCCCGGAGCGTTGCGCGACTATCCGCGGGATCGAATCTTCGTTCCTTCCATCGTCAATTCAGTTCGCTTTGGCTCGGGCGGGCCTTGGGCAGAACTCGATGGACAATTTGGACACGCTGGACTTTTACCTCGGCGCGGCAGCAGAGGTCGAATCACGAATATCAGAGCGACAATCACGACAACTGTCGCAATCCAGAACTGCCAGTCGTTGATTGGGAAGGCGCTCATGACATCAAACGATATGCGAAGAACGCGGCGGTGTATGCAATGATGGTCATATAACAGAATTGCAGGAGCGGCCAACGCCACGATCCTGTTTCTCGTGCGACAACAACAAGAGTCGGAAGGCATTGCATCGCAAGCACGAAGAAGATCAGCAGCGACGCAGATGTCGCCATTGTGAATAGAGGCACTCCATCATCACGCGTTGCACTGCGGACAGTCGCCAGCGTTCCTTGATCTTCTCCATCGGCATCAGAGCCTGCTCCGGCCAATACAAAGACTGTTGTTGTGAAAACTTCGCGGGCCAAAAAACTGGTCAGAACCGCGACAGTCAATTGTCGATCGAGCCCGATGGGCGCGAAAGCAGGCTGACAGATTGCGCCAATTTGCCCTGCAAATGATCCACTTTGTTGCGTGCGTTCGTTCAATCGTTGGGACTGTGAACGCAGGTTTTCGGCGGTCGTTGGATCAGTTTGCGCAACTTCGACAGCGCGCATTTCGATCGCAACACTTTCTGGACTCGGCTGGGATTTTGGATATGCGCTCAACCACCACATCACGATTGCGATGGAAAGAATCACGCTGCCAGCGTTCTTGAGAAAGAGCATCCCTCGATCCACGGCGATTGTCAGAGCATTGCGAATACTTGGCAAGCGATAGTCGGGAAGTTCGAGCATCATCGGAGTGCTTGGTCCGCGCAATATTGTCTTTCGCAGAAGGGCGGCAGTTGCCAATCCAACAATTCCACCAAGCACATAGCAGCCAGTGAATGCAAATCCCGCTGCAAGGGGTCGTCCCGCGAAGAGCACTCCCGTCAGAAGTGCATAGACGGGAACGCGTGCGCTGCAACTCATGAATGGCGCGACAAGAATTGTTGCGAGTCGATCGCGATAATTTGGAATCAGCCGAGTGGCCATAATTCCAGGCAGAGCGCACGCATGCGAAGAGAGCAGAGGCATAAACGCTTGACCAGGCAAACCAAATCTTCGCATCGTGCGATCGACTGCGAACGCGGCGCGTGCGAGGTATCCAGAATCTTCCAAGAGTGCAAGCAGAAAAAAGAGCAGCAGAATCTGCGGCAGAAAGACAACCGTCGCTGAAAGTCCACCGACGATTCCGTTGACCGTCAGATCACGCAGTGTTCCCTCTGGCATTATCGATTCAACGCCACTGCCAAGCCAACCGAAAATGCCGTCGACTGCCTCCATCGGAAATTGCGCAAGCCAATAAATCGATGCGAACAGCAGTGACATCATGAGCACAAAGAAAATGATTCCCAGCAGCGGGTGCGTGAACGCAGCGTCGAGACGATCATGAATCGTCATTCGTTCATCGTTTTTTTCGTTCGGATGCGCTGCAATTCGGGCAAAAACGTCTGCGGCCCACATTGCGCTCGCCGTCGAACCGGGCTCGGAAGTTGGATAGGCGATGTCTGGACTTGGAGTGGCATTGCTTTTCGATGTTTGCGAGAGTTGTGCAATCAATCGATCGATTCCTTTTCCGCTGCGCGCTGAAACTGCGACAACTGGAACTCCCAAAGCTTGCGATGCGGCGTGTTCATCAATGATCAATCCTCTGCGCTCCGCAAGGTCGACCATGTTGATCGCAACGACACTTGGAAGTCCACGTCGCAGCGCGCTTGCGGCAAACTGCAAGTTGCGCGAAAGATTATTCGCGTCAAGCACCAACAACGCGGCATCAGGTCGACCATCGCCAACTCGTCCATCAAGGCAGTCGGCACAGAGCCTGCTTTCTGGCATCTCCAACATTAAGCTATAAATTCCAGGTAAATCGATCAGATCCATTTCCTGTCCAGACTTCGTGAGACATCTTCCTACCTGATGCTCCACAGTGCTGCCAGGAAAATTTGCGGTTTTTGATCGCAGTCCACAGAGTCGGTTGAAGAGCGTGCTCTTTCCCGTATTGGGATTGCCAAGCAGTGCGATGCGTGGAATCACGGCGATGTCGACTCGATCGGTGTCACCATTATTTGATCGGCAATAATCTGTGGAAGTCCTAATCGAGTTCGATCAATTTGCACGATGCACGGCGTCCCAGGTCGGCAGACGCGAACTTCGCATTGTTCGCCCATTCCCATTGCGGCAAGCAGGCAACGATGTTCGCTCGGCAATGAATCGAGTGCCGAACATTCCACCGTCGCACGTTGTCCGCGTGCGAGTTGACTGAGTGGAATTCTGATCGTGGGTTGAGCCATCGAGAAATGGTATTGAGACTCAGTCTCAATATCAACTCGAAGGTGCGCGAGAGGGCGAAGAAGGGGATTCCCACCCATCCAGAGGGGTTGATTGGTTGCCGAGATTTGTCAGAGTCACTTCTTTTCGTCCCGATAGATCTTGCGCCGTGCGGCATAATCCTCTGGGGATTCGTTCAAGTTCGGCGCTTGTCCATCTTGCCATTGCCGATGCAATTGATTGAGAAATGGCACGCACCAATGGCAACCAGTTCCCGCCCCAAAGCAATCGGAGAGTTGGCTTGCCACGCGCGGCTTTTCGCATTCAAGAAATGTATTCAGCTTGCGCAGGCTCACTCGAAAACACAAACAGACATGATCGTCAGGATCCATCACTCAACGCTTGTAGCCGTGTTCGATGTGAGTTCTTTTCCAATGACAACCCAATGCGAAACGCAATATGGCGCGACGAAAGTTCCATGACGACTCCAAGATTCGGAAGTCTGATGCTCGGCACAAAAATCGATGCGTGGATCAATGTCGCCGGTCAGTTGAAAAATAGTTCCCTTTGGACTCGATCGAATAAGTTCTGTAGTAGGCGACCGATCCATTTCCGCGTGGAATGAATCGCCGACATTTGATCCATTGGCATCAACAGCTTGGCAAAGGAGAATAATTTTGTCAGATGCTTTCTTTGAGGCTTCTGTTCGCAAGACTGTGACAGACCAGTTGATGGGCTGGGAGAGAATTCGATTTTGTCCCACAGCCCATTTGCGAAGAGTGATCGAAAAGTCGTCGAAGTCCAACGTGCGGTTTGGTTGAATTGTTGGAGAAGTTCCAAAGCGCTTGGTGTAGCGTTGAGTCATTTCTAGGAGCAGTGTTTCTGGACTCTCGAATGGGTTGGAATTGAGCACTTTTACAGGTTGATTTGTCTGTGGGTTTTCTTCTGAATCGTCGTGGCTGTCTTTAGAAATTGTTACGACCATTTCAGGTTCATTTTCCAAAGTTGTTTCCGATTTTTCAGTTGTAACAGGTTCGGTTTCCTTGGCTCGAACTCTATCTGGTTCGGTTGGTTTTGAAGCCTTTTGCGCCCGCGCTTTCGCAAGTTCTAAATTTTGTCTTTCGACCAAGGATTCGAGAGCCTTTACTCGCTCCTCGAGTGCTCTTGATTGCGCTTTGATTTCCGCAAGCATTTGTTCCTGCGCGGTCATACTGGGGTTCTCATCTGTCGCAGGCGCGGGTTCTGTCGCAGGCGCGGGTTCATCACTTGGCGCGGGTTCATCACTTGGCGCGGGTTCTGTCGCAGGCGCGGGTTCTGTCGCAGGCGCGGGTTCTGTCGCAGGCGCGGGTTCTGTCGCAGGCGCGGGTTCTGTCGCAGGCGCGGGTTCATCACTTGGCGCAGGTTCTGTCGCAGGCGCGGGTTCATCACTTGGCGCGGGTTCTGTCACAGGCGCGGGTTCTGTCACAGGCGCGGGTTCTGTCACAGGCGCGGGTTCATCACTTGGCGCAGGTTCATCACTTGGCGCAGGTTCTGTCGCAGGCGCGGGTTCTGTCGCAGGCGCGGGTTCATCACTTGGCGCGGGTTCTGTCGCAGGCGCGGGTTCTGGCGCAGGC
>SXSS01000121.1 GCA_005792145.1 Planctomycetia bacterium
AAGTGGTAATCACCCAGATGGTCCAGCGCGCGGCGAGTGGTCATCAAGCGGACCGTGGACTGGCTGAGTCGTGATACGAACTCGAGTTTCGGAAACAGCCACGGAATCGCATAAGCGATCAGCCGTGAAAAGTCCTCTCGGGGCTCAAACAGTCCTCGGCGACCGACACGATCCAGTTGACGAATTTTTTTAGCAAGCGCAGTCGGTCGCCTGCGGAACTCGCCCGAGAGAACTTTCCAACGGCTGGAGACGCAAACGGATTCGAGCCACGGACACAGCCACGGATACAGCCACGGATACAGCCACGGACATAGCCGCGGAAATGCATAAGCGATCAGCCGTGAAAAGTTCTCTCGGGGCTCAAACAGTCCTCGGCGACCGACACGATCCGATTTGCGATTTTTTCACAAGCGCAGTCGGCCGCCTGCGGAACTCGCCCGAGAGAACTTTCCAGCGGCTGGAGACGCAAAAAGAATCGAGCCAAGCACACAGTTGCGAAAGCGAACATCGTTTCGCGTGTGCGCCGTCGGGAGGCAAGTCCTGCGCGATTTTGCAAGCCGACTTGGAGTCCGCGTAGTTGTCTTGGCGCGCGCCGGAGGGGGCGCTAGATTTCAGCGCGCATTATGTTTGAGCGCCAGGGCCTGCCTCCCGCGGCGCTGTATTGGAATCCAAATTCAACTTCCATTCACAATTTTATTTACGGCGCAATCACAATCGTGCTGTTTGGTTCGGTGAGGAGTTCATACACCATTTCGACATCCGCATCACTCATGCGAACGCATCCCATTGATGCTTGCTTTCCGATTGAAGCGGGATCAACAGTTCCGTGAATTCCATAACCTTTGAATCCTTGATTGTGCGCTTCGACGCCAATCAATCCGATCCATCGTTCGCCGATTGGATTTTTCGGATCATCTGATGCAAAGTGTTCGCCAGTGCGGGGGTTCTTCCATTCTGGATTGATCAGTTTACTTTTTGGTCGCACCATAAATGCGCCAGTCGGTGTCGAGTTCAACTCTCCAAGTCCGACAGGGAAGATCGCGACCAGCACGCGGCTTTGACCTTCGCCAGCATAGATCTTCATTTGGTAATTACTTTTCGAAACTTCCGCATGAAACGCGCCGACAGGAAGTTTGATTTTCTGTCCGATTCGGAGCGACTTCTCGCTCTTCATCCCATTCATTCGCTGGATGATTCGCCAATCAGTCTGCACATCATTTTTCTTCGCGATCTTCGCAAGCGTGTCACCCGACTGCACTGTATAGACGCGAACAAGTGGATCGCCAACACTCATCGCAGGCGAGAAAAATAGTTTTGCGTTCAACTCCCTCAGTGATGTCATCGCAGCAAATTCATCAGCCGCATTCAATTCGCGGCGATCAAGCAAGCGCGTCAGCGCAAGTCGCGCGCCGACTGGATCGGCCTGAGTCATCGCCAGCGTTGTTGCAAGATTCGTTGTGGTTGGTGCCGATGATGTGGCTGGTTGGATCGCCGCGGGCGCAGGCGCAGAAATTGGCGCGGTCATCGCCACGGGCTGAGCGCCAGAACTTGCGGAAATGACTGGCATTTCAGGGGTTTTTTCTGCGACGATTGGCGCAGTAGTTGTCATTGCAGTCATCGGCGGCACTGCGTTGGTCGACACACGATCTGCGGTTGGCGTTTTATCATTTCCAGTGAAGTAAAGTGTTCCACCTGCAACTGCAGTTGCACCAACCAGCGCAAGTGCGATGGGAATCAGCTTGCGGCGATTTGTTCCAAAGAGAGTTGCGGACGAGGATCGTGGTTGTTGGCTGTCGAGTGTCATGGATGGGGGATTCCTTTGAATGAGTTCTAAATGAGGTTTCGATCTTGGACTGCGAGTAATGCAAGCGATGGGTCGCGCTGGACTGCGCGGCGATCACTCACGACGGCATGAACGGCGATATCAGTTGGCTCTGTTGGGATCATTTGGACGAATTGAATGTCGAAGCACACTCCAATGGTGGCTGTACTGCGAGGAAAACGCGCGAGGTATCGATCGTAATATCCACCTCCACGACCCAAGCGAAAACCGCCCATATCAAATGCGACGCCTGGAACGATGATCAAGTCAATCTCTCCGTGCGGGATTTCTTGGCCGACCATCGGCGCACGGACTCCAAGCGCGTCCGAATCCATCGACTCGTCATCGAATGAACTTATATCGACTGCATTCATTGTCTTTCGCGCAATTTCTACGCGTGGGACGCAGACCGATTTTCCCAGTCGAAAGGCTTCAAGCGCGACAGAAATGACATCGACCTCACTTCGCATCGGCATATAAAGCATGACACGACTCGCGCGGTCAAACGCATCCGAGCGAATCAATCTCGCGCAAGCTGCAGTCGACCACTCAGCGCGTTGATCCGCCGTGAGCGTCGCGAGGCGCGTGCGCATTTCGGATCGAATCGCGTTCTTGCGATCGGTAATGTCGTGAGGAGTATGCGACGCATCCATGCGTCAAAGACCTCGAAGAAGGCGTCCTGCCAATCGGCCGCACACGCGTGCTGCCTCATACACATATACGCTACCTTATGGTTGGGTTCGTGGTATGAGTTTTCAACAAAGGAGTTGTCGCGTATGTGTGGAATCGTCGCCTATATCGGTCGCAAGCAAGCAATGCCAATCCTTCTGGAAGGTTTGAAGCGCTTGGAGTACCGCGGTTATGACTCCGCAGGAATTGGCTTGATGAATCACGGCGTGCACATTTGCAAGTCGGTCGGCCGGGTGCGAGTGCTGGAAGATAAGACGCAGGTGACTGAAGGTCTCAGCGGCACGATCGGCATTGCTCACACTCGCTGGGCAACTCACGGAGGTGTGACCGAGGCAAACGCTCATCCGCACCAAGACGATGCCAAGCAGGGACATGGAATCGCGATCATCCACAACGGCATCATCGAGAATTACGCGACATTAAAGAAGTATTTGGAGGAAAAGGGACATACTTTTATCAGCGAGACTGACACGGAAGTGCTTTCGCACCTCATTGGCGAGCTCTATCACGGTGATTTGGAGAAAGCCGTTCAGGCAGCCCTTCGCGAAGTCACTGGCGCATACGCCATCGCCGTGATGTGCGCAAAGGAACCAGACACACTGGTGGTCGCTCGCAAGGGTTCACCTCTGATGGTTGGCGTGGGCAATGGCGAGTACATCGTGGCGAGTGATTCGAGCGCGATCGTCGCTCACACCACCCAGGCTTTCACGCTGCCAGATTTCACGGTCGCCAAGCTGACTCGTGACTCCTTCCGAACCGCGACGATTGACGATGTGCCGATCACCACTGAAGTCCGCGAGTTGGAATTCGAACTCGCAGAAATCGACTTGGGTCCATACGAGCATTACATGCTCAAGGAGATTTTCGAGCAGCCTCGATCTCTTCGCATGACCATGCAAGGTCGAGTCGACGAGCGCACGGGATCGATTGTGCTTGGCGGCATTGCTGACCATGCGCGCACGCTGGCCAATGCCAAGCGCATCGTGATGGTTGGTCAAGGAACGGCGTTGCATGCCAGCATGGTTGGAAAATATCTGATGGAAGATCTCGCGAAAATTGCTGCGGAAAACGATTTCGCCAGCGAATTCCGATATCGCAATCCCATCGTCGACTTTGGAACTTGCGTTATTGCCGTCAGCCAGTCCGGAGAAACTGCCGACACCCTCGCAGCTTTGCAAGAGGCGAAACAACGCGGCGCGCTGACGCTTGGTGTTGTGAATGTTGTCGGTTCCACCATCGCACGCGAATCCGATGCGGGCGTTTATTTGCGCGTCGGTCCTGAAATCGGAGTCGCAAGCACGAAAGCATTCACAGGACAAATTCTTGCCCTAGCGATGTTGTCTCTTTATATTGGTCGCCGTCGATATCTCAGTCAGGATTATGTCACATCTTTCTTGAAAGAGATGATTGAGATTCCCCAGAAGATTCAGCGCGTGCTGGAAACAACCGACGCAATTCGCAAGGCCACCGCAAAATATGTTGAGCGCGAGAACTGGCTCTTTCTTGGTCGCGGAGTCAACTATCCCGTCGCACTCGAAGGCGCGCTGAAGTTGAAAGAAATTTCTTACATCCACGCAGAAGGAATGCCTGCAGCGGAAATGAAGCATGGTCCGATCGCGTTGATCGACAAGGGGATGCCAGTGGTTTTCGTGGCGACACGAAACTCGCAATATGAAAAAGTCCTCGCGAACATTTCAGAAGTTCGCAGTCGCGGCGGGCATGTCATCGCCGTTGCCACCGAGGGTGACGAACATATTCGTACGGTTTCAGAAGAAGTTTTCTATGTGCCGGATGTCATCGAACAGTTGCAGCCGCTTGTTTCTGTGATTCCGCTGCAACTGCTTGCCTATCATGCCGCAGTTCTTCGCGGGAAAGATGTGGACAAACCACGAAATCTTGCCAAGAGCGTGACCGTCGAGTGATGGTCGCGTGATCGACTTTCAAAAAAGGAACAACATGATCTCAGCCATTCGCCACACCGTCGTCTCCGCAATTCTGCTCGCTACTGGTATCGCGTGCGCGCAAACTGCTCCGCAAACTCCAGCACTCACAGAGAAATGGAAAGATAAATCTATGTACACAATCCCAATCAAAGATCTCGATGGAAAGTCGGTCGATCTCGCTCAGTTCAAGGGGAAAGTTGTCGTGATCGTCAACGTCGCAAGCAAGTGTGGATATACGCCTCAGTATGCGGGCATGCAGAAGTTGTATGACGAAATGAAGAGCAAGGGTGTTGTGGTCATCGGCATTCCAAGCAACGATTTCGGTGGACAAGAACCAGGATCGGCAGCAGATATTCAATCCTTCTGCAGTAAAAATTATGGCGTGACATTTCCAATGATGGAAAAGTCGCAGACCAAAGCCGGCGAAGGTCAATCGCAGATTTATGAGTTTCTTGGGACGAATACCGGCAAGTTGCCAGGATGGAACTTTTCAAAGTATGTGATCGGCAAAGATGGAAAGCCGATCGAATTTTTCGGTAGCTCAACAAAGCCCGACAGCGCAGAATTGAAGAAGTGCATTGACACCGCGCTTGCAGCGACATCGCCAACTTCTGCGCCTCAACCAGCCAATCCATGAAATGTCTGTTGAAATCCAGCTATTTGCGTCAATCGCGTAATGATCTGAACGCCTGCGCTATCGCGCTGACTTTTATTGCATGCGCTTCTTCGAGTGGCGACGCTCTCGATGATGTCCTTGCTTTCATCCCCAAAGATGCGGCAAGCTTGATTGTCATTCCAAGTCTTGCGAAAATTTCAGGCGACATTGATGCGTGCGTTGCTGGAATGGATCGCAAGGAGACAGTGATCGCAGGTCGGCCCGTGGATCAGCTGCGTGGAATGCTTGGCATTCGCGAATCGTTCGATGAGCGCGGATCGATGGCGGCGTGGACAACAAGCCTTCCCAGCGGCGATGCCAAGCCTGGCGAAGTTCGCGCTCGTCCCTTTGTGTTGCTCATTCCCAGCGAAGATCCCGATGCATTTGTGAAAGCAAATCTTGCCCCCGGCGATGATGGTGTTGGAACTTTCCGAAACGAGAAGGTCTATTCGCGCACTCTGGCAAAGCATGTCATCGTTTCCACATCAAAGACCGCGGTCGATGGATATGACGCTGCTGGTGGAATCGGTTCAGTGCTTGCAAAGAAAATTGGCGAGCGCGGTATGGCTCTGGCCCACGGCGGTGATTTAGTCGCGTGGGCAAGTGCGATCGCGCTGGCAGAATCGCAAGCAGCAGCAACCGAACAAGCGCAGCAAAGTGGACAGATGCCAGAAGGAATCGCCGCTGGTTTCGCGGGTCGCACAGAGAAGTTTCGTGAATTATTTGCGGGAGTTTCCGATGGTTTGCTGGTTCTCGATGCCGACGCACTTGGACTTTCAGTGCGTGCATATTCGGTCTATCTCCCAGAGAGTGAATTGACGAAGATCGCTTCAGACGCGAAGCCCGTGACCGGCAATGCCGCGGCGACGCTTTCAGGATTGCCGAAGTCTTCTTTCTATCTCGCCGCTGCAATCGACGCGCAGGCGCTTGGTGGCGCAAACAAAATCGACGCGTTGACCGCAGCGCTGGGTGTTTCTGAATTTGTACCAGCATGGTTATCGCAAGCAAAGGAAGGCGTGCGATCTATTCGATTCGCGGCCTATCCATCGAAGTTGGGAATTCTTGCTGGCGGTGCGTTGAATGATTGCGCATTTTTGATCGAGACGGAACAACCGCAAGTGATTCGCGATCTCTTCAAGTCTTCTTTGATGGCGCAGGCTGGAAAATCTGATGGCGTTCGAAAAGAGCCTTCCTGGGAAGATGGTCGCACTCTGAAAAATGGAACCGTTGCGGATGCATTCGAGTTGAAGGAGACTCCGCTTGGCCCAAGTGAAGCAGAAGGTGCGGATCTCAGCGGCGTGGCAATGCGTCAAATCACTCGACAAGCGATCTTTGGTTCACGCGGCATGCATGGATTCGTCAAGGTCATGCCAAAGTCAGTGCTGATTACTTTCAGTCAGCGACCTGATGTTCTCGATCGCGCGATTTCCGCTGCAAATGGCGGTGATTCGCTCAAGGATGAAAGTGTGTTGGTCGCGATGCGACCATGGCTCGTGCCAGGTGCACAAGTCGAAGCGTTTATTTCTGTCGGACAGATTCTCAAAGTCGTCAAGCAAATCGCAGATTCCTTCGGCGGTGGCGGTATGGCACTGCCTTCGATCCCTTCGCGCAGTCCTCCAATCGCGATCGCACTGCGATCTGATCCGCAATCATTCGAAGCAGCCGTGATGATCCCAACTGCGGTGCTCGCGGCTGGATACGACCAGATATTGAGCGGTGCGTTTGGTGGTGGGCGGACAAAGCAGACAGATGCAAACAAAGCGGAAAAAGACGGCGGGAATGTCAAGATCGCCCCCTGAAAGTCAATCAGCGATTTCGTGGCGCATCTCGCCCGATCGCATTCTGCAATTTTCGTCGAGCAACGCTGATGCTTCGATTCCTTCGTCGAACACTCTCATTATGGCGATCATCAATGTGACGCCGGATTCATTTTCAGATGGCGGAGAACACAACGATTTTCATCGTGCGTGTGCATTCGCGCAAACCTGCATCGACGATGGCGCGCGCATTCTTGATATCGGTGGCGAGAGCACCCGCCCGGGCGCGAAGTCCGTTTCTGTTGACGAGCAGATCGCACGAACCCAGCCGGTGATTGCCCACATTGCCAAAGCCCGCCGAGATATCGCAATCTCGATCGACACCACGCGTGCGAAGGTTGCCGAAGCGGCACTCGATGCGGGCGCAACGATCGTCAATGATGTGAGCGCAGGCCAAGATGATCCAGAGATGTTCGCTCTTGTCGCTCGTCGCAAGTGCGGATATGTGTTGATGCACCGTCTTTGCAAGCCGAGCAAGGATTCGTACAGCGATCAATACGCAGACGCGCCAAAATATTCCGATGTTGTTTCTCAAGTCTGCGCTTGGTTGCAAGATCGCGCGAATGCGGCTGAAGCCGCGGGCATTTCGCACGACGTCATCGCAGTCGACCCTGGATTGGGATTTGGAAAAACAGTCGAGCAAAACTTTTCACTCATCGCGCGGATGCGCGAAGTTGTTGCGCTTGGATACCCCGTCGTCGTGTCTGCAAGTCGCAAATCATTTCTTGGTGCAGCGACAGGGGAGTCGCAACCATCGGCTCGGGTTGTGGCGAGCGTTGCAGCAGCGCTTGAAATGGTGCAAGCAGGAGTCGCGGTCGTTCGGGCGCATGACAT
Organism: Planctomycetia bacterium; assembly: GCA_005792145.1. Taxonomy (GTDB): domain Bacteria; phylum Planctomycetota; class Phycisphaerae; order Phycisphaerales; family SM1A02; genus F1-60-MAGs104. The sequence goes on from SXSS01000121.1 coordinate 7,762, forward strand.
TCGAGCTCATGCCGACGCTTTTCGGATTCGGGCGGCGATCAACCTTCAAATTCTCGGGGAAATCCCCAAGAAAATGCCGCATACTTCGACAACCAAGCGGTGATACTATTTCGATTCGCATTTTCCCCCTCGCACTTTTTCTGGAACCTTTTTGGAGACGATTTTATGGCTGGTCAGAACACGCTCGAATTCACTGATGGAAACTTCAAGGCCGACGTGATGGAATCAACAGTTCCAGTCTTGGTCGATTTCTGGGCGGAATGGTGTGGACCGTGTCGCGCGCTTGGTCCAGCCATCGACGAACTCGCCAATGATTACAAGGGCAAGGCGAAAGTGGGCAAGGTGAATGTTGACAACAGTCGCGAAGTTGCGCTGCAATTCGGCATTCAGTCCATCCCGACACTTCTCATTATGAAGAACGGGCAGGTTCACAAGAAGATGGTTGGATTAGTTTCCAAGACAGTCTTGGCTGGCGCGCTTGATTCGGCGATGTGATCTCTCTGATACGATTTGTTTCACAGGGCCTGTAGCTCAATTGGTAGAGCGCTTCCATGGCATGGAAGAGGTCGTCGGTTCGAGACCGATCAGGTCCACTAAAAGATAAGTTCCCGCAGACTTCTATAAGGAGTATGCGGGTTTTTTATGCTCTGGGGTAAGTTTTTTTCCTTGGGAGCAATAAACGACGGCAAGAGGATGTGATTTCTTGCGGTGATCTATAAAAATTTAATTTTTATAGAATCATTTGGTCTTCATCTCTCGTACACTTAAGATAGGAGGCATCGCTATGATCAAATTTATTCCCGTTTCTCGCATCTTCTACCGTGGAATTACTCTGATCGAAACAATAGTTGCTTGCGCTTGTGTGGCACTTATCCTCACGCTCTTGAGTGGCGCGGCGATGATGTTGCGTCGCGAAACCGGCGAACAGGTTTCCAAAGCAAACATGACTGCGCTGCATCAATCGCATGTTGCGTATGCAGAATCCAATTCAGGTAAGCAGTGGTGCGCGCACTTGGACAACTTTGGATTAGCGGGTGGCAATTGTTCCACTTATACCTCTCAGATTCAATGCCCACCTCAACAGATTCTTGGCTCTACTGCGGATGGTGAACTGTGGGGGTATTGGGTATCGAGTTCCTATTGCCCCTCTCCCTCTCTCGGATCTTGTGGCAATTGGTCAACTCTACTTCCAAATTCTTTTGGTTCTTCAGATTGGTTTGGATCTGCGCAGATGATCAATGTCAGATCTTTCCACAACTATTTGGGCGGCCGATTTTATGACTCGCGTTTCTATGCCCCCAACGACACGACTGTCTATAACGCAGCTGCTGTGCACTTTAATAATCCAGCGGAATACGTTTTTTCAACACCAGTAACTTGGTCTAGTTATTTTATGTCCGCTGCTGCGATGTGGAGTCCTGAAGTGCTTCGTCCAGCCACGAGTGGTGGCTATCAGGCACCGACATTTCCCTCTGCATTCACTCGTCAATCACTTGCAAGTGCCGCATATCCAGAACTGAAGACTCTTATGTTCGAAAAGAACTGGAATCAAGGAGCCCCAACTCCCAACCGTCGATACAACGAAAGCCTTGTGAGTCGTCCCGTCACTCTTTTTTATGACGGACATGTTGCGAACATTCCCAACATGGTTGCATACATTGACGATAAGCGCTCGACAATTCAAAGCGGCAACGGGCTATGGTGCCGAAATGCTCCTTCTATTGGAGGCATTGGATACTACGGAGGTCGGACAAGTCACTCCGTTCTGACGACCAGCGGCATTCTTGGACGCGATGTGCTTGACACTCGTTGCGGTATTGGTGGTGTCGATCTCTCAGCTTTACTTGCAGATTGGGGTGGGACAACGATTGACTTGAGTCAAGACGGAGTAGTCAGCGGACCAGATATCACGACTTTGCTCAGCAACTGGGGATGTCCGGAATGAGTGACTGAAGCATCGGTTGAGTTCTGTCTCTCTCTCTCTCAAAGCGGATTCGGCAGCAATTCTGTACAATTTTATTGATTGGTTTACCGAGCAAATTCAATAAAATTTAAGGAATTGAGATATGCAAATCCAGTTATGTAAAGGCTTGTTCTCTTTCAGGCCAACCAACCTGCAAGGTCTTTACCAGTCCTTGCTTGTTGTTCTTGTTACTGGCTGTATGGCAACGACCGCCTTGGCACAGTCATACTCACCTTCTGCAATTCCAGCTGTTCCTGATGCGCGAAAACCTGGTCGGAATATTCAGCCATCGCAACCATCTTCCGCGCAACCGCCCGCTGCACAACCGCCCGCCACTCCGCCCGCCGCAGAACCGACCGCGCCTGCAACGACATGGTCCAACGAAGGTTTGTTTTCTCAGTCAACTCAATTCATTTTTCAGTTGCAGCCAGCGAATCATCCGCAAATACCGAGCATTGATCAGTTGATGCAAACATCGGTCAAGCTCTATCGAACGTCTTCACCAAATGGCATGCGCTATTCAGGAAACGCGTTGAGCAACGCGGCCTCGGTCCAGATGACTCTCGCCGAACTTGCGGCGACAAAGGGTTCACTGACCGATTCCGCTCGAGTCGCCATTCAGAAAGCAGTTGTCGCAACAGTCAATGCCGGTGGCGTGAATGGTGTTGCTTGCATTATGGATGCCGCGCCGACTGCCGATACTCCAAACACAGTCAATGTCGTCGTTGCGCAAGTTGGCAGTGTGCGTACTGTCACTTCTGGTGTGCGGAGTGATTCGAAAGAGGAATCGGTCAACGATCAACGGCAATCCACGATCAAGGAAGAATCTCCTATCCAAGAAGGGGATCTGCTTGAAAAAGCGGTCCTAGACGATTACCTCTACTCGCTCAGTCGATTTCCTGGTCGTACCGTCAGTGCCGCCGTGACCAGCGAACCATCTTCGGCGCAGGTGGTTTTGGATTATTACGTCCAAGAAAAAAATGTCTTTGATATTTACGCATCGGTTTCGAATACGGGAACGGAACAGACAAGCTATTGGCAGCAGAGAGTTGGAATCTTGGCGACGCAGTTGTCAAACAATGATGACATTCTTGCTGTCGAATATCAGACCGCAAGTTTCACTGAGACGCAGTCCGTCAGCGGCTATTACGACGCGCGCGTTGGGACGATGAAAAATCTCCGTTGGAGAGTGACAGGGAATTGGGGGAATTACAACTCGTCCGATGTTGGTCTTGCAGGTGAAGATTTCAACGGCAGCAATTGGGGATTTCAAGGCGATTTGATTTGGACTTTTTATCAGAAGCAAAACTTTTTTCTTGACTTCGATGGCTCTGGTCGAGTCTGGAATTCCTATACGAATAACGAACTCTTTCAAACAACTGGCGACGCAAACTTTGTGACAGTATCCGGAACATTGAACGCGCTTGCTATTGGCGACACGTGGGCCATTCAAGGCAGCCTTGGCGCTTCATACACAGCAACGAATGCCGATCAGGAGTCGCTCGACAATCTGGGTCGCACGGACACTTCGCCCAATTGGACCACGATCAATGGTTCGGTCTATGGGTCGATCTATTTGGATCCTTGGTTTGATTCAGCGTGGGGGAAAAATTCTGGGATGTACAAGCCATTGGTTCACGAACTCTTTGGTTCGTTGCGTGGACAATACGCATTTGATTATCGCTTGACGCCACTGTCGCAGTACACGATGGGAGGCCTCTATACAGTTCGTGGATTTGCCACTTCGATTAATGCAGGTGATAGCGCATTGGTCGGCACGGTTGAATATCGAATGCATCTTCCTCGGATGTTTGCAGCAACAACGCCGACGAGCAAGTTTCCATTTGTTGATCGTCCGTTTCGCTGGGCGCCGGATAGTTCCAATGGCGCAAGCCCAGATTGGGATCTTGTCTTAAGCACTTTCTTTGACGGCGGCACGATCTCGAACAGTAATGCGTTTGAATTCGAAGTGAATACACCGATGTATAGCGCAGGTGTTGGTCTTGATCTTTCGATTCTCGACAATGTTTCCATCGGAGTTGATTGGGCGTGGGCGCTCAATTCCATCGAAGCACTTGATGTCCAAAGCGGAAGCAGTCAGGTTTGGTTCTCGGCTTCATTTGTTTACTGATTTTTATTGCAAAAGAAAAATACACTATGAAGAACGTCAATTCTACTTTCATCTCGTCTTCCTTCGGTTTGTCGTGGTTGCGCACATCGCTGAATGTCGCCGCATTTGCTTGCGCGAGCTTGTTGGTGATCACCAGCTTGGCCGATGCAGGTGGAGCGCAAGGCGCGCGCGTTCGGCGCGGGAATGTTTCCTTCTCGCAAGATGGCAATCGACTGATTGTTCGCGCCAGCAATGGCGCGATCATCGAATACGACCGGCTCTCTGTGGAAGCCGGACAGATCATGCAGTTCATTCAGCCGAGTTCAAGTTCGCGCGTGTTGAATCGTGTGACTGGTTCCGAGTTAACGCGCATCGACGGATCATTGCTCTCAAATGGAATTGTCTATCTCGTCAATCCGCAGGGTTTTCGCATCGGAAATGGCGCAGTCATCAATGTTGGCGGGTTCTTCGCCGCGGCTGGAGCGATGAGCAATAGCGACTTCATTTCAGGGCGTAATCGATTCACAAACCTTGTTGGTGAGGTGACCAACGAAGGTCTCATTCAAGCAAAATCCGTTGCGCTTGTTGGACAGTATGTCGCCAACCGCGGAACGATCGATGTGAGTGATGGATATGTCGCGATGGGAGCAGGCGACAAGGTTTTCATTCAAGATGGAACTGGACCCGTGATGGTCACAGTCAGTCGATCGCAAATGGGAGCTGATGGTTCGGGCGCGGGAACGAAGGCTGCAATTTCAAATACCGGAACGATTGATGCTGGCGAAGGCAGCGTGACCATGGCGAATGGCGATTTCTATTCGCTCGCGATGGATCTTTCAGGAACGATCGTGGGCAAGAGCATCGCAGCACGCGGCGGCAAGGGTGGAGTGCTTGCAGTCAACGGAACTCTTGATGCTTCAAGCAGCACAGGCAAAGGCGGAACGATTGACATCTTTGGCGACCGCGTCGGACTCTTTGGCGATGCACTTGTG
>SXSS01000122.1 GCA_005792145.1 Planctomycetia bacterium
CAATCCAGTTTTCGAAAATTTATTTACAAGCGCCGTCGGCCGCCTGCGGAACTAGCCCGAGAGGACTTTCCAACGGCTGGAGACGCAAACGGAATCGAGCAACGGATACAGCCACGGATACAGCCACGGACACAGCCACGGATCCCGCCACGGATACAGCCACGGATACAGCCACGGATACAGCCACGGGCACAGCCACGGACACAGCCACGCAATCGCATAAGTATTCAAGTGCGACAGATATGAAAATCGGTCGAGGGAGAATTTTATTCGCAACCTTGGCGGCGGAGTGATTTGAAATTTTGCAAGGCGCGGGATGTCTGAGCTTCAGGACGAATCAGTACGCGACGCATTCGTCTAGTTTTCCGTGCGCGGTCTGCGATTCCACGAATCCGAAAGCGAATCGTCAAAGATCGTCGGTCGCGCTTTGCGCAAAAGTGTTCGCGCAAGCCGATCCATCTCAACTCGTTCTTGCGCTCGGCGCGCGGATCGTTCATCCTCAGCGCGCGTTGTCGCTGGATTCACTCCATCGCCAGAAATTTCCTCGCGCAGTTGGATGATGGCATAACCATTTTCCAAGAGGATCGCAGCGGAATTTTCGCCTGGTTTGATCGTGAATAAAACCTCTCGAAAAGCAGGGGGAAATGAAGGATCAAGCCGAGCGATCGGCGCCAACAGCCCGCCGCGTTCAGCGCTCGAATCAATCGACAATTGCGCTGCAACTTCCGAAAATGGTTCGCCAGCATTCAGTCGTGTTCGCACTTTTTCTGCCGTTGCAATATCCGACACAACAATCAGCCTCGCAATCCGCCTTGGTCCGTGAGCAGTGTCATACGCTTGGCGAATCGTGTCATCGGTGATGGTGATCTCTCGTTTCGCCAACGCACGCATTGCCGCGTTCCTCCACAAAAGAGCCGCCCAACGCGTGGGTCCAAGTGATTGCGCGTTTCGTAGCGCCGTCAGCAACTGAGCCGCGCGAGCGGGATCGGTTGAAAGCGCTTCAAGTGCGGTTTTTTCTTCGAGTGCAATCGCCGCCTCGTCGATTGCGATGTTCGCGAGCCGCAATTCTTGGCGGAGCAATCGTTCGAGGACAATTTCTTCAATCACTTGACCGCCCGAGACTTCATACAGTCGCGGTTGCATTTCGTCCCACGAGATCACATCACCGTCGAAGATTACAGGTGGACGATCGCTTGTGGAAATTGGTTTCGCGGCAGAACCCGCAACGATTGTGCTTCGTGGCGAAGGATTTGTGTCAGAGGGAAAAGAATCGAGTCCCCGCGGTTCTGTCGAACATCCCGCACCGACAACTGCGCAAAGACACAAAAACTTTTGGCACATTGCTCGTTTGGTTGGTCGTCGATTCGCGTTCATCTTTCGGTCTTGAGCGTACTTCGACTTTTTATTCACGCTGTAGTGGGTAAAGCGCACCGCCACCGGTTGCGCAAATCGGCTTCAATCTTGCGGTGAATGCCGCAACTGCCTCTGGGGTGATTGTGGAGTCAAGCCACCCAGATTTTTTCCAGATTCGAAGCATATTTTCGTCGATCACAACATGCGTCCACCCTGCGCGGCGCAAATCCGCAATCGCAATTTCTGGATCGCCACCGCTTGACGCAATCGCGCGCCCTACGGGATTTTCATTCCATACTGTTGAATATCCTGGAATCATCGGCCACCAGAAAACTGCAGAGCCACCAAGTGAAACAACCCGCGCACTCGCGGGCAATCGAAAAAGCGCAGAAGGCAATCCATCGCCGCCACTCGCGCCTGTAAAAATTGGCTCGAGTCCGATACCAGTTGCCGGGGTGAATCGATTTTCGATCACAGGTCCGTCGGTTGCATATGCGAGCAGAGGTTGCATGCACCAACCTGCAAGGATGCTGCAAAGCGCGGCGCGACCAAGCCACCTGAAGCGTTCCAAATTTGCAAGGACGAGTGCAACAAGAACAACCAACGGAATTGCAGTTGGAATCAGAAAGCGTCCCTTTGCATGGGTCAACAAAAGCCACAAGGACACTTGAATGCAAGCCACAAGCGACAACTGCACAGCGATCGATCGTGATTCGCGTCGAACGAGCAGAACAATCCCACTGATCACACCCAACCAAGGCAGGATCGACCAGAATGGACGCCAAGGTTCCGCGCTTGGCGCAGTCGCTGTCAATCCGGCAAAGAAAAATTGGTCGTGCAGGGCGTTCCACCACTCACTCGCGGGTATCGATCCATGCGCGCGATGGAATATTTCAGCTTGAATTGCGCTCAATCCGCCACTGCCAACAATTGGAAAAAATGCGGAGCCATTGGTGATCGCGCCACGCATCCACCACGGCGAGAGCACGACGATTCCAGCAATCAACGCGATCGTGATCACGCGTATTGCATATCGAACTGTTGCGCGGCCATCTCGAATCAAACATACGAGCCAGGCAATCGCCAAGAGTGCAACAGGGGAAGCAACAAAGAGTGCGGCTGTCAATTTTGCGCCCATCGCAGCGGCACAGAGAATTGCGAGGGCGGTGAATATTCCTCGCTTCGACGCATCCGATGTGCGCGAGACAATCAGCCAAAGTGCCGCTGTCAACATCAACACCATCGGCATCTCGTCGTATGCAAGCGAGCCCGTCACAATGATCCACGGCAATCCAAGAAAAAGCGCCGCGGCACACCAACCGACGATCGTGCGTATTCGCCGAGTAAGTGCAAGATCCTGTGCATCAAAGCATCGATCCTGGCAAGCCATCGCAAGTTCGGCAATCATTACGGCAGTCACAAGTGTGAACAATCCATGCAGGATTTGCGCATCGAGTGCGCCAGCAGAAGCCGATCCACGCATCGCCATCACGTGCAAGTACGCGCATTCAACGAACGACGGAAATGTCGAATAGATATTGTGCGAAAGTGTCTGCACTCTGCCAAACGCGAGCCATTCGCGCGGAAGTTGCAGGTGATACGAGAGAGCGTCATAGCCTCCGAACTCGGTCGACCAAAGCCAACCCGGTGTTGTCACTGCGGCAAGAAGCAATGTCGCAAGCGCTGGCGTCATCGTCCAGGCCATCCACGCGCCATTCGTGGTTTTTTCCCTTGCCACATCGTTCCCATCACTCTTTCCAGTGTTCAGCGCGACAGCCCAGTTCGGATCGAAGTTTTTCCAAAGCGAAAAGATTCCAGGTAACAAGAGAATTGCCGCAGGAATTTGGCCGCCTGCGAGACCAAAGAGTCGAAGCCCAAAAAAACCCAGCGCACCCGCGGCAGCGTCCAAGAAAAGCATCGTGGCGCATCCGAGTGCGAGAGAAAATCCCCATCGCATTCGTTCCAGTGCAAGAATTTTTACAACCGCAACTCCAAGCCCCAGTGCGGAGAGCATCCATGCAAGCGGTCCAGGCAGATGAAGCAGGAATCGAAGTATCGCGGTCATCCCTCGAGGTGATTCATCAATCGTCAGCGCACCACCGATCCAAATCCACACAACAAGCAGTCCAAGTGCAAGAGCGCGGGCGATTCGATTTTCCCCAAGAAACAAGCCGCGAAATAAAAAACCCCGCACACTCGCACGAGGCGAATTGCGGGGTGGATTTCCAGATGAAGCAAGGTCTTCAGACTGACCCAGCTTTTTTCGAGTCATTTCGCGAGGGCTTCAGCGTGCGGCTTGTGCGCTCCTGGCACATGCGCTGCAAGACTGTCGAAGGTCATCGGATCATGAATTGCAATTTCACTGAGCATCTTGCGATTGAGCAAAATGTTCGCATTGCTGAGAGCCGCGATGAATTGGCTGTATCGAATTCCGCGCATTCTGCATGCAGCGGTGATACGAGTGATCCAAAGACTGCGGAAATCTCGGCGACGAAGGCGTCGATGAATCCACGCATTGCGTCCAGCGCGCATCAGCGCAACCTTGGCTTGTTGTTTCAGGCGACTCTTGGTCCCGAAGTATCCACGCGCTTCGCGCAGTAATTTTCGTCGGGCTTGGGTGCGTGCGGCACCTTTTCGTGCTCTTGGCATTCGATACTCCTGCTATATCCAAAGTTTGCAGTCCTTTGGGTTTGCGCTCGACGGGGCCGTTCACTTGAACGGACTTTCGAACCCGGCGGGCAGTGCGAAAAATCAACCGCCTTCGGCGGCTTTGTCTTCACGTGCGACTTTCGCCGCAGTGTGTTGTTGCTGCGAGAGCAGCGAACGATTGAGAAGTTTGCCGTACATCTTCGTATCGCCATTGCGCGCGAAGCGAGCCTTGCGATACGTCTGCACAGTTGTGCCTCGTTTGTTACTTTTGAGATGGCGGCTATTTGGACCGAAGAACCGAACCTTGCCGGTCTTGGTGACTTTAATCCGCTTCGCTAAACCTTTGTGTGTCTTTTGCTTTGGCATATGTAACCATTCGTTGGGTCGAGAAGGGTACAGGAGATGGCCGATTTCCGCAAGAACCATTTCAATTGGCGACTGAATGAGCGACTGAGTCCAGACTCAGTTGGCCAACAGGATCTCGAGCGCGTGTTTGGGGTTCGCCCTCAGATTGATGGTTTCGATGCCATTTTTATCGCGAATCACCCAAATATTGTCGAAGAGCCCTTTGGGTCCGTTAGACAAATTTGGCGTCACCATCCAGATGACGCTTCCATCGGAAAAAAGAACGTTCTGTCCGCGTTGAGCATGATTCTGCGAACTCATCGAAAAATTGACTGGAGTCACTCCTCTTCGCACCATCGTCTGCAGTGGATTTGCGTCCGCTGCGACTGGGCTGCGCTGCATCGACGAAAGGTTGGTTTGAGACTTATGCATCGGAATGCGATAAGACAAATTCCGAGAGCCATTGCAACGCGTGCATTTGGAATCGCAATATCCGTTCTTCGAAAGCATATCTAGATGTTGAGCGTTCTCGATGATTCCGCTATCCGACGAAGTGGAATCACTCAGAAATGACCCGAGTCCCGCGGTCATCGGCAAGACTCCGCGGTTGTCAGCGGCGTAGGCTGAAAGCCCCGATCCCACACTTCGAAGGCCGTTGGCGCACATCAATTGTGATTGGCTCTGGCGCACTTGATTCGTCAGCGGAACTGCCACTCCAGCCGCAATAATCAGCATCGCAGCGACCGCAACAATATTTGGAATGCCAAGTCTCCTTCGCAGCGAGGGCGGTGAATTCGAAAAACTCATGCGCTCTGATTGCCGCCGCTCTTCCTGCGCGATTCTTGCCAGCGTCGCATCGATCAGTGAATCGCTTGGTGGAGCGATTGGATACGCCTTGATATGTTGCAGTTCTCCAAGGAGTCTTCGTGCATGCGCTCGAAGATTCTCGGGCATTCGTTCGACCGCGGTCGGATCAAATTCTGCGGCAATAAGAAAGTCGAGCGCTTCCGCTTCGACAGGATCAATCTTTGTTTCTTCTGGTCTATTCATTCGTTCTCACTTGCGCCCATTTGTTTTTTTGTTGCTATACGCCAATGCGTGGAAAAAAGTGCCACAGCCGCATGAAGTCTGCTCTTCACAGTTCCCAGTGGAATTTGCAACACATCCGCGACTTGTTGATAGCTCATTCGCTGGAAATATCCAAGCAGAATGACTTCACGGTGATGATCTGGAAGACCATCAACCACGCGCTTGACCAACGCCTGCTCGTCCGCGATTTCGCTTTGCACATCGGGTTGCTCTTGATCCGACTGCAACATATCAAGCAGCGTGGCGCTGTCAGGATTTTTTCCCAGAGGAGCTTCAAGGCTTGCCATCGTCCTTCGCCTTCGCTTGCGGTGAAAGTCGCGAGCCTTGTTTGCCGCGATAGTGTAAAGCCACGGCTTAAACTTTCTCGTTTGGTCGAAGGTTGCTGCGGACAAATGGATTTGCAAAAACGATTCTTGAAAGACATCGTCAGCGGCTGTTGTAGATCCAAGAAACTTTGCAAGGAACCCGTGGAGTTCATTTTTGTAGCGCCCAAGAAGAGCGGGGAATGCTCCAGCGTCACCCTCAAGATGCAACTGAAGAAGTAACTCATCAGAACGAACTTCTTCAACGCGCGACGCCATTATGTTTGGGAAGGTACTCGACCAAACTGAAGTAGTAATTGGTTGCCTTGCGACCTTGGATGAGCGTCGATTCGGACTTCGAGTTGGAGCGGGTTTGAGGGCACTTAAAGCGATGGTGAAAAGAGTCTCAGTCAGGCTGGAACTCTGGTCGTTGCCAGCGGAAGAAGAGACTCCACAAATCGTCATGCTCCTGCTACGATCAATAACTTATTCTTGTTCGGAACTATTTTATATGCCAGTACCAATTAGCCAGATGTGGACGGTCGCAAGTTATGTCCTCGGACAGAAGCTTCGTGGTCGACGCAAATACCCCCTCGTTCTGATGCTCGAACCCCTTCTGCGCTGTAATTTGGCATGCGCAGGATGCGGCAAGATCCAGTTCCCGGCTCATATTCTCAAGCGAGACCTCTCCGTTGCGGAGTGCATGAAGGCCGTGGACGAGTGTGGCGCGCCGATGGTTTCGATCCCAGGCGGCGAACCACTCCTGCATCCCCAGATCTCCCAAATCGTCAAGGAATTGGTCAAGCGCAAGAAGTACATCTATCTCTGCACGAATGCGCTTCTCTTGAAGGAAAAACTTGAAGCAGGTTGGTTCGAGCCGAGCAAGTATCTGACTTTCAGCGTGCATATGGATGGCGTCGAGGAACATCACGATTTCGCAGTATGCCGCGAGGGAACTTTCCAAAAGGCGATTGAAGGAATTCGTATGGCGGTTGATCGCGGATTCCGTGTCACCACAAACACGACTCTCTTCGATGGCGCAGATCCCAACGCGATTCGCGAGTTCTTCGATCAGATGATGGATCTCGGCGTTGAAGGAATGATGGTCAGTCCTGGTTACGCATACGACAAAGCACCTGACCAAAAGAGTTTCTTGAAGCGTCAGAAGACTCACGAACTTTTTCAAATGGTTCTGTCAAATCGTCGTGATGGACGCAATCGTTGGCGATTCAATCAGTCCGCATTGTTTCTCGAATTTCTGATGGGCAAGCGTTCGTTCGAATGCACTCCATGGGGAAATCCAACATACAACTTGTTTGGTTGGCAGAAGCCTTGCTATCTCTTGAACGAGGGATATGTCGACACATTCGCCGAGTTGATGGAAGAAACTGAGTGGGAGCGTTATGGTCGCGCCTCTGGAAATGCCAAGTGCCAGAATTGTATGGTGCACTGCGGACACGAACCTACGGCCGTGGATTACACATTCTCTGGAGTTCCAGGGCTTTGGGCGACGGTCAAGGCGATGGTCTTCAGCACCTATGCCAATCCACAAGCGAAGCGCGCATTGAAAGAAGAAGCGAAGAAGTTGCATGGACCTCGCGCGCATCTTGTGCAGCTTGGACTTGCAACCGATGTTGCTTCGACTGCTACAGAAGGAGTTGCAGAAGGTGCCGCAGTCTGTTCAGGCTCTTCTTCGAGCGGACGCTGAGTCATTTCGCAGAAGTTGAAAATCCAACTGAAATCCAACTGAAAATCCAACTGGGAATCAAGTTGGAAATTGGGGGCTTCGTCCCATCGCCACTTCAATCACATCTCGCACGACCCAACTCATATTGGTCATTGCTGTCTCTGTGCGACTGGCCAAGTGTGGCGCGAGAAATGCATTTGGCAATTTCACAAGTGGATTGTCGGATGTGAATGGCTCTGGATCGTGCACATCCAGAATCGCCCGCGATTTTGGATTCGCTTGAAGAAAGAGCGTAAGTGCTTCGGTCTGCAGAACCATCCCCCGACTTGTATTGATCACAAGCACATCCGAGCGCATAAGCCCGATCAAAGGGGCGCCGACGAAATCACGATTCGATGGTCGACCGTCGATGTGAATCGAGAGAATGTCCGATTCGCGGAAAAGCGTCGCGGCATCGACGCGCAAAGCGCTGGCGGCGTTTGTTGGCGTGACATTCAGCAGGTCATTGAAGAGAACGCGAAAACCAATCGCCTGCGCAACTTCAGCAAGACGACTTCCCACGCGACCGCATCCAAGAATTCCCAGCGTGAGTTCGTTCATTTGGCGACTTGCAACAATTTCACTGCGTGCATTTTCCCACTGATCAAGTGGCAACGCATGATCAAGAAAAACCCGAGGGCGCAGGGCATCCGCCAAAAGGCAGACGACATATTCAACCACTGCTTGGGTGTTTGCATCTGGAGTGTGAACAACGACCACGCCGCGTTTTGCGCACGCATCAAGATCGATGTTGTCCACACCGACGCCCGCCCGTCCCACGACTTTCAAATTCGGCAGGCGTTCCAAAAGTGCGCGGTCGACTCGGGTATAGGTTCGCACCACCAAACCAGTCGCATCCGGGGCGTTTGCGGCGAAGGCCTCCGATGCACAGCCACACTCCACGACCTGCGAAACGCCCTTTAACCAAGCCATTGGGGCTTGTGCAAGGGGTTCGCAGACTAAAATCTTTGGATTCTTTGCACTCATTTTTTGCCTTTTGCACTGGCAATGCTACGGTATTCATATGAGGCGAGTCTGTTTGGGAAAATATCGATTCATTTTCCTGCATCTATTTGTTGGAAGCACTTTTTCCTTGGCCTTTACAACAGGTGTTCTTGCCGATGAGATTGGCTATGACACATTGGTTGCGCGATTGAGTGGTCAGGCGATTCCAAATGGCGCGGGAATCAATGTCGCACAAGTTGAAGCTGGTGAAGGGGCTGCGGCAAACTATGGACCAAATCAAACCGCCCCCGAATTTTCTGGCAAGACATTCTTGCCCCAGAGTGGAGTGCCCGTAGTCAGTTCGCATGCGAATACTGTTGCCCAATCTTATTATTCAAATACTGGAAGCATCGCCAGCGGTGTGACACAAATTTATCTTTGGGAGGCGAACAGTTTTATCAATTCTGCTCTGAGATATGGTCAAGGAGCCTCTGTTTCGCCCTCAGTCCCTCCATCGACTGCATTGAAGATTTACAACAACAGTTGGATTGGTGGCGCATCTGGATCGACCCCAACCGCTGTTGATAACGAAATTCTTCGCCGCGCTGATTTCGCGATGAATCGTGATGACACGCTTTATATGGTGGGAATGAACAACGGTGCGACCTCGGTTACCTATCCATTGATGGCGATGGGTTATCACGGTCTTTCAGTTGGATTGATGGACGGCAATCACTCGCACGGAAATGTTCCAACAGGTGCTGATGGTGTTGGTCGAATGAAGCCTGAAATTGTTGCTCCAGGAAGTTTCACGAGTTGGGCAACACCAGTAGTCAGTTCCGTTGCCGCGCTACTTTTTCAGACGGCGGCAACGCATCCAAGCGTTTCGATGAATCCCAATGCGGACGAGACGACTGTGATCAAAGCAATCATGATGGCGGGCGCGCGACATCGAACTGGTTGGACGAACAATCCTGCAACAAGCGGGCTGACGCGTGGACTGACGGTGAAGCCGCTCGATGCGATTTATGGCGCAGATGTTGTCAATGTTGACCGAAGTCATCGCATCTTGACTGGAGCAGAGCGTGATGGTCTGGCAACAGTGCCTCCGACTTTTGCGCCACCAGCAGGCTGGGATTTCGAGGTCATTCCATCCGGCGCAACACGATATTGGCGAATTCGCTCGTCGCAAACAATTCCAGAACTCTCGGTTCTTGCAACATGGAATCGATCGTTGTTGACTTCGGTTTCGGTGCCGACAGTCGCGGACATCAACCTCACATTGCTTCGTTTGGATAGCACGGGTGGAGTTTGGTCACTTGAGGGTGATCAAGGTGCCGCCTACTTTTCGGGCGGAAATGTCGCAAGCAGATCAACGGTCGACAATGTCGAACATCTCTATGTGAAGAACCTCGTTGCAGGAGAGTATTTAATCGAAGTGAAACGAATTGGAACTGCAACCACCGCAACATCGTTCGCGCTCGCATGGATTATGCAGCCGATGATTGGCGATCTGAACCAAGATGGAAGGGTCGACGGAATAGACCTTACGACTCTCCTGAGTGGTTGGGGCGGCAGTGGTGGAGACGTGAATGGTGATGGCAACACGGATGGTCTCGATCTTGCTGCATTGCTTTCCAACTGGGGTTGAGTGCTTCAGTTTGGGGTTACTCTTGCACCATCTTGCCAACGCGTCGAATTGACTTCATCATTCTCGCAGTACTCCTGACAATTCTGGGTGTTTTTTTATTACTTCCAATTTGGTATTCCGTTCATGGCGCGTTGCATGATTCCAAGGGATGGACTCTCTTTCACATTCTTGATGTCTTTCGAGATCCGCAACTTCGACTTGGACTTTGGAACGCGCTGGCGATTGGTCTGCTGACGACTCTCATCGCGGCAGTCGTCTCGATTCCAATGGCGATGGTCTCTGCACGCTGTGCATTTGCGGGCAAGGGTTTTCTCAATGCGCTGCTCTTGGCTCCGCTCATTCTGCCGCCATTCGTGGGGGCGATTGGCATCGAGGCGATCATCGGGCGAACAGGAAGCCTGAATGCAATTCTGCTGCATATTGGTGCGATTTCTGCGCCATTGGACTTTCTGCTCGATGGTGGATTTGTGTTCATCATCTTGCTGCAGGGGTTGCATCTGTATCCGATTCTCTATCTGAATCTCTTGGCGTCGCTGGCAAATATTGATCCGGGATTGGAAGAAGCCGCCCGCAATGTTGGCGCTGGACCTTGGCGCAGATTCGCACAGATCACATTGCCGATGCTGCGGCCAGGGTTTTTTGCGGGAGCAACAATCGTATTTGTGTGGAGCTTCACCGAACTCGGCACGCCGCTGATGTTTGGTTTTCGCACCGTGACCAGTGTGCAAATTTTCGATGGACTGAAAGAAATCGAAACATCGCGACAGCCATACGCGCTGACTGTGGTGATGTTTGTCGTGGCGACGAGCATTTATCTCATTGGAAGATCAACACTCGGGCGATCTCGTGGGACGACATCCACAAAGGCGTCCGTTGGAAGAGTCGAAACTCCGCTGGGATGGAAAGGTTCAATCGGTGCGTGGGCGTTGCTTGGGGGCATCGCATTCATCGCGTGTCTGCCTCATATCGGCGTTGTGCTTTCTGCTTTCAGCGTCTCGGGCAGTTGGTATCAAACGATTCTTCCGCAGGCGTGGACATTGGACAATTTTGCCCACGCTTTGCAACATCCACTAGCAGCAGGAGCCATTCGCAATTCGCTTTTTCTTGCGGGATTTGCGGTCTTGCTCGATCTGATCCTTGGTGTCGCAGCAGCGCGAATCTTGGTGCGAACAAAGCTTCCACTTCGCTGGCTTCTCGATGTGATGGTGATGTTGCCCATCGCAGTTCCCGGTCTCGTGCTTGCATTTGGATTCGTCTCGATGAGTTTGGAGTGGCCGTTCGCTGCGACGGCTCCATCATGGCTTGGTTGGATGCAGTCGATTCTGCCGACATCTTGGTGGATGTGGTTCTCGCAAGCGCCGCTCGCTTCGTGGGGAAACATCGTCGGCGCCGAGCCAAATCCATTTCCATTCCTGATCGTCGCTTATGCCATTCGGCGATTGCCATATGTTGTGCGATCGACCGTTGCAGGGTTGGAACAGACTCCCGTCGATCTCGAAGAGGCCGCGGCAAGCGTCGGAGCAAAGCCAGGTCGCATCTTGCGCAAGATCGTCGTGCCATTGGTCGCCGCCAACATGATTGCGGGGGCGCTTCTCGCGTTCAGTCTGTCCATGTTGGAGGTTTCCGATTCGCTCTTGCTGGCGCAGCGGGAGGGGGATTTCCCCGTGACAAAGGCGATCTATACCCTCTTTGATCGACTCGGCGATGGGCCTGCAATCGCAAGTGCCATGGGAACCTGGGCGATGCTTTTGTTGGCTGCCACCCTGATGGCGGCCAGCTCCGTCTTGGGGAAACGTTTGGGCGCCGTGTTCCGCGGCTAGTTCCTATACTTGTGGTTCTATGCCGTTCACTTTGCAGCCTGATGAGGGTTACGGGCTCGATATCGAGAGCACCGAATACCTGAAGGACCATTTTCAATCGCCTGACCGTTGGATTCTCAACTTCGGTCCTCAACATCCCGCAACGCACACCACATTGCGATTGGTGCTCGAGTTGGATGGCGAGCGCATCGCGCGCGCGACTCCGCACATCGGATATCTGCATTCAGGTTTCGAGAAACTTGGCGAGCATCATGATTACAACCAATATGTCTGCACGATCAGTCGAATGGATTATGCCTCTCCGATTTGCAACGATGTTGCATGGCACAGTGCGGTCGAGACACTCTTTGATGTCGATCTGACCCCGCGTTGCAAAGTGATTCGCACGATCATGGCCGAACTCGGTCGCATTCAGAATCATTTGTTGTGCGTCGGCGCAGCAGGCTTGGATTTGGGCGCATTCACCGGATTTTTATATGGATTCAACGAACGCGAATTCATCTATGACATTCTGGATTATGTCTCTGGTCAGCGCTTCCATCCAGATTGGACTCGCGTCGGCGGTGCTTGGCGCGATCTTCCCGATGATGAGGTTTTCATTCGCATGGTGAAGGAGTTCATCAATGTTCGCATGGCCAAGGCAATCGGAGATATCGAAACACTGCTCAATCGCAATCGCATTTTCGTGGATCGACTCGAAGGAGTCGGCTCGATTTCAGCCGCCGATGCAATCGCATGGGGAGCGAGCGGTCCGATCGCGCGCGCCTCTGGCGTTCGCCGCGATATGCGTAAAGATGATCCATACTTGTGCTTCGCAAACAATTGGGACGGCGAAGGCGCAGAGGCAGTCAAGTTCAATGTTCCCGTCGCGACTACTGGAGATTGTTTGTCCAGATACCTCGTTCGGCTCGAGGAATTGAAGCAATCCGTCGCGATCATTCGTCAACTGATCGATCGCATTCCCAAGGGACCAATCGATTCTTCGGCGAACAATAAAGCTCGGCTTCCAGACAAAGGTGATGTCTATGGTTCGATCGAAGGGACCATCCAGCAATTCGAATTGATGATGCACAATCGCGGATGGGATACGCCTGTCGGCGAAGCATATGGCGGCATTGAAGGTCCCAACGGAGAATTGGGATATCTCATCGTCGCGGATGGCGGACGATGTCCGTGGCGCGTTCGTGTGCGACCGCCAATCTTTTATAATTTTCAGTTGTTCCCGAAACTGATTGAAGGGCACCAACTCGCCGATGCGGTGGCGGTCTTGGGTTCTCTGAACATCATCGCCGCAGAGCTCGATCGCTGATCGCGGTCCAACTGGAGAAAACGAATGTCTTGGAAGACAAAACCATCGGGCACTATGAAGGTGCCAACTCGAACCGAGCCTTACTGCACAGCCCAAATGCTGGCACGATGGCAGAGCACCACGCTGCCGAAGTATGCGACGACGCACGGCGCACTGATGCCGATTCTGCATGATGTGCAACACACATACCGACACGTTCCATATCAGGCGATGATTGAGATCGCCAATTTTCTCAAGATCGCGCCATCTGATGTGCTTGATACGGTCTCGTTTTATGAGGAATACACGCTTGAACCAATGGGAAAATGCATCATTGGAATCTGCCACACATTCGCTTGTGAAGTTTGCGGACATCAAGCGATTCTCGATCGTGTGCGTCAGAGGTTGGGAATCGAGCCGCACGAAACCACCGATGATGGAGCGTTCACATTGTTGACGATGGAATGTCTTGGTTCGTGCGACACCGCGCCCGTCGCATTGTTCAACGATGTTTTGCACGAAGGATTGACTGTCGCGAAGATCGATCAACTCATCGATGAAGTGTTGGCTCAGAAATCACAGTCTGCAAAACACGCATGATCATCACGCCAACTATGACCACTCCGCAACCAGCCAATTCGCACAGCCTTGCACGCAGTTGCGGTGAATGCATCGGTCATATTCTCAAGGCAATCAAGACGCCGGTGAAGCCGGTCACTCCTGCGCCTCATCAAGAAAATATTCAAACCGTGCGTGCTGCTGTTCGCGAAGAACAAGTTGGCGCGGTCTTGCATCGCCGCATCGTCATCGACCAAGTCGTTCAACTCGATTCATCAGAAATGCCAAAAGACACAACTTTATGAAACTTTCAGAGCCAATCCTGACCAAGCGCATTCCGTCATTTCCTCACGGAGATCCAAAGACTCGGCACATCGTCGGATACGACGAGTTTGTGAAGACCGATGGATATAAAGCCCTCGAAAAGTCGCTGGATATGGAACCCACGCAAGTTGTCGCAACCGTGAAGGATGCGATTCTGCGCGGGCGCGGCGGCGCTGGTTTCCCAGCGGGATTGAAGTGGTCTTTCCTTGCGCCAGACGATGGCAAGGGTCTGCGATATCTCTGCATCAACTGCGACGAAGCCGAACCAGGAACTTTCAAAGATCGACTGCTCGTTGATTTCGATCCACATCTTGTTCTTGAAGGAATTGCAATCGCGTGCTGGGCGTGCAAGTTGGATGTCGCATACTTCTTCATTCGAGGCGAGTATCACCATCAAGCCCGAGTGATGGAACGCGCAATTCAAGAAGCGTATGCGGCGGGAATTTTCGGCAAGCAGGGGCTGATGCGCGGCAAGTCAAAGCATGCAGTCGAGTGCTATTTGCATCGCAGTGCTGGTGCATATATTTGTGGCGAAGAAACTGGATTGCTTGAAGCGATCGAAGGCAAGCGCGGTTGGCCTCGAGTCAAGCCCCCATTCCCCGCAGTCAAAGGAGTCTTTGGTCGTCCAACGATTGTGAACAATGTTGAAACACTTGCCGCAGTTCCAGACATCTTGCTCCGAGGAGTTGCGTGGTGGAAGTCGATCGGCGTGGAAAGTTCATTTGGCGGAATGCCTTCGTATGGCACGAAATTGATGGGAGTTTCCGGTCATGTCGCTCGTCCTGGATGCTTCGAAGCACCACTTGGAATCCCCCTCAGCACGCTTGTGAACGAATATTGTGGCGGAATGCGGGGCGGGAAAAAATTCAAAGGTGCAATCGCAGGTGGCGTGTCGATGGGCGTGCTTGGCACAGATCAATTCGACGCGGCGATGGACTTCGATATCGGTCGTCGATGCGATGTGCTTGGTCTTGGAACTGCATGCCCAACGATCTTCGATGAAGACACCGATATGGTCGCCGTCGCCCGCAATTGCGCGCGTTTCTTTATGAACGAGTCCTGCGGTCAGTGCACCCCGTGCCGCGAAGGGTCTGGTTGGATTTATAAGTTGCTCACACGCATCGAGCGTGGTGATGCCACAAGCGCCGATTTGGATTTGCTTTTGGAACTCGGCGGTTCGATGGGACTTTCTGAAGGGACCACGATTTGCGGTTTGGCGGATGGAAATAATTGGCTCGTGCGAACAATCGTGAACAAGTTCCGTGGTGAATTTGAACGGCGTGTGAAGCCGAAATTCATTCCAGTGCATCTCGTCGCCCGTTGAGCACTCCGCGCACATCAATCGATTTGTTTTCCGCGGTCCCGCTGGCCGAGGCAAGAATGATCGAATTGGTTCGTGGCATGATCGAACTGTTGCCAGCGACGGATGGGAAGGTCAACAGATTTTCTCAAATCTCGATTCGCATAGTGCGTGATGACGAGATGTCGCGACTGCATGAAAAATATTCAAATGTCGCTGGAACCACTGATGTTTTGACCTTTGTGCAAGGAAACTCGGACAAAGGGATCGAAGTCGATCTTGCGCTGTGCGCCGACGAAGCGGGGCGACGGTCTGCGGAGTTGGGACATTCTGTCGAGAATGAATTAGCCTTATACGCCGTGCATGGACTTCTTCACGCAATTGGGCTTGACGATCAGGATGAAGTTCATGCTCGCCAAATGCATGCCGAAGAAGATCGCATTCTCACTTCGCTAGGTCTCGGCGCGGTCTATGCACCTCGAGGAGAGCGCTCATGACGACTGGACTGGTTCTGATTCTTGTTGGACTGCTGTTTGTCACCACTTTTCTCTCAGCGCTCAACCTTGCGCTTGGCACAACGAGCGCAACTGCGATCGAGCGGCGCTGCGTTTTGTATGGACGCGTTCAAGCTGGAGTCTGGATTCTCGCGCACTCGACCTCGCTCGAACATTCCGTCGCGTTTTTCAGAACTTTCGGTCGACTTTCATGTTTGCTTGTGGTTCTAGCCATGTTTCGTCCGACGGATCTGACCATTCCTTTTGAGTGGCCTTCGATTCTGATGGCACTCGCAACTGCAAGCATCGTGGTGTGGTTGACAACCAGCGTCATTGCAGTCGCAATAGCTCGGTATGGAGGAGTGGGATTAGTGATTGGCACATATCCCATACTGCGAATCTTTTATTGGTTGACGCATCCAATTCTTTGGGTCGGTGGATTCATTGATGAAGCCGTGCGGCGTCTGCTTGGAGCGCTGCCGAATCACGAAACACTCGAACAAGATCTGATTCATTCGATCACGGACAGCGCGCGAGCAGGCGGAATTGACGCGCTCTCTGCGCGAATCATCCAAAATGCCGTGGAGTTTCACGGTACGGTGGTCTCGGAGGTGATGACACCTCGCACGCAGATCGAAGGAATCGCATACACCGACGATATCGCAGTCATTCGAGCGTTTATCGAAACCGCGGGCCATTCACGCGTGCCGGTTTATCAAGAAAATATGGATCATGTTGTTGGCATCTTGTACTTCAAAGATCTTGTTCGTTTTCTTGGGCAAACGCCAACCGACTTTAAGTTGCAAACTCTCCTTCGACAGCCGCCGCGCGTTCCAGAGACGAAACCTGTCAGCGAACTCTTGAGCGAATTTCAGCGCACTGAAGTTCATCTCGCATTGGTGGTCGACGAATTTGGTGGTACGGCGGGATTGATCACAATCGAAGATGTGCTTGAAGAAATCGTTGGCGAAATTTATGACGAGCACGAGCCTTCGAGTGAAATCGAACCTCAATTGACGGGATCCGCTCTGTCAGGATGGGAATCTGATGGCCGAATTCCGCTGGTTGATATCGCCGCCGCGACTGGTTTGGAATTGCCGACCGAAGAAGATTTCGACACGATCGCCGGTTTGATTCTCTTGAACTTTGGTCGCATTCCGCTTGTGGGCGAAGCATTCTCCCGTTATGGCGCACGATTCACGGTGCTTTCTGCGACGCCAGTCCGCGTGGTCAAGATTCGAATCGAATTGCTTCAGCAATCTGAAAAGCATCGCGCGCCATCCTCTGGCCATTAACCAAATTCATCGCCTTTGAATGTTGATGCAAGATATGCCTCGCGCACAAGTGGATCGTTGATGATTGATTTCGGATCGCCATCGCGCAGATTTTTCCCCTCGTGAATGATGTATGCGCGTGTGCAGATACGCAGTGTCTGTTGAACATTATGGTCAGTGACGAGAATTGCAATTCCTTGTTCAGCCAAACGGCGAACTTCGGATTGCAATTCTTCGACCGTGTGCGGATCGACCGCGGCAAATGGTTCATCGAGCAGGATCAAACGAGGACGGGTGATCAGCGAACGAGCGATTTCCAGACGCCGTCGTTCGCCACCAGAACATGTCCGTGCTTGTTCCTTGCGTTTGTGTTCCAATCCAAACTGCGCGAGCAGACTTTGGCAGGTCGCCCGTTGTTCGGCGCGGGTCATTGGTCGCGTTTGCAAAATGGCCATCAAGTTGTCTTCGACCGAGAGACGCTGAAAAACGCTCGGCTCTTGAGAGAGATATCCCATGCCTGCGCGCGCGTGGATGTACATCGGATCGTTGGTCATATCCTTGCCTGCGAAGGTCACGCGACCAGCCTCGGGCGAGATCATTCCAATTGCCATGCGAAAACTGGTGGTCTTGCCTGCGCCATTTCTGCCTAGAAGACCAACGATTTCTCCCGCATCCACAGTGAAAGAGACATTGTCAACGACTCTACGGCCGTTATAACTTTTCACCAGTCCATGTGTTTCAAGCAGCGCCACATTAGGAAGTGTAGAGGGACGATAGAATAGTTGCCTTATGGGCAGCTGCCGA
Source organism: Planctomycetia bacterium (assembly GCA_005792145.1). Classification (GTDB taxonomy): domain Bacteria; phylum Planctomycetota; class Phycisphaerae; order Phycisphaerales; family SM1A02; genus F1-60-MAGs104. The sequence continues at coordinate 17,923 of SXSS01000122.1, forward strand.
ATCCTCGTCTTGTCCTTGACAGCGCTCGCAACCGTGCTCTGCGCAGGTTGTGTCCGCCGAACAATCGCCATTACATCAACTCCATCTGACGCATTGGTCTTTGTCAACGACCGTGAAGTTGGTCGAACTCCCTGCGAAGTCGATTTCCTTTTCTATGGCGAATACGACGTGCGATTGAAGCATGAAGGGTACGAATCGATCGTTGGTTCTGGAACCGCATCCGCGCCAGTCTGGGATTTTATCGGCGCCGATTTGATTGTCGAAGTTGTGCCGCTCGATTTGGAGAGCCGCGTTGATTGGCATTTCGATTTCATACCTGCCAACAACGATCCAGTTGATTTGCTTGCAAGAGCACGCCAAATGCAAGTTGCTGCCCGCAGCGAATCTGAAGAAATTGTTCCAGCAGTCGAAATCCAAAAGCCACATACAACGGTGCAGGATGCGATTTTTGCGCCCGTGAAAAATGAGCAGGGTGCAATGCCTCCCAAGGGTTCATCTGCGGTCCCTGTGCCTCCAACTGAATTGCCGCCTGATGTTCCTGGTAAAGCGCCGAATTCCGCACCGAATAACGCTGCGTGAAATCCGAGCTCTCGCCACGAACTCTCTCCCCGAACTCTAGCCCCAAACTCTAGCCCCGAGCTCTGGGCTGAAATCTGATTCGCTGTGTTCATTTTATTTTTTGTATCGCATCGCTCAGCGCCTTGACAACTGCGTGATTCGTTGCCGGCCAATCGATCTTGTGCAGCATCTCCAACTCGACCCACGCGATGCTTGAAGCAGCCAACGCTCGAGGCACCGAACCCAAAGGCAACTCGACCGAATAGATATGAAATCGAGGAGCAGGTCTGCCAAGTGGCGCGGGGGGCTCGACGATTCCAATTCGAATCCACACGCAGGATGGATCGGTGCAATCCACTCCAGTCTCCTCCAACAATTCTCTCGCGGCGGCGATATTTGGCGCTTCGCCTGCATCGACCTTACCGCCTGGGATTTCCCAAGCTCCCGCGAGAATTTCAGCGTCGTCTGGGCGCTTGGCGACCAGGATTTCGATATTTTCCCGCGAAATCCCCTTGCGGCGAAGGGCTACGAGCGCCACATCAATAAAAGAACCGCTCGGGGAAGGGATTTGCTCGAATTGGCTTGGGCGGTGGTTCATAAGTGTTTTTCAGAGAACGGCTTACAAATGGAGGAAAAAGATTGTTTTATGCCATTGACCGCCACAGAGTGGAGAAGATACTGTGCATCTCCCCCTTTGCCTTCTTTACAGCTTCCAATGGAAGTTGTGATCAATGCCGTTCGGTCGTGTCGGAGCGACCGAGCGGTTTTTTTTATTGACATACTCTGCGTATATGTTGCAACAAAATCGAATGCAATTCCTCTCTCTTGTGATCTGCGGACTCGCTTGCCTGAATCAAGAAGTGAGCGCGATTGATTTCTCCTTCACCCCGAATCATGTCAACTCGGGCGTGCAGTTGGCTGCGGATGCTGGTCAATCATCATCGCCTGCGCCGACTGCGGCGACGCCCGCTCCGGCATCATCCGCAAAGGCGCGATTCGGCGAGGAAGGTTCTTGGCGTTGGCAGTTGCTCGATGCAGTTGCAACGGATTTCGATGGTGCGAATCAAGGAGAATTTGGTGGGAGTTTGAGCTGGTTCTTTGTCGACAACCTCTCGATTGATTTCCAGATCGAAGGAGATTACATCGAGCAACCTGTTCAGAACACTTGGGGCGGTGGAGCCACAATTCTTTTTCGTTGGCATTTCATCAGTATGGATACATGGTCGATTTATGGCGACGCAGGTTCGGGCTTGATCGCAACGGCGTATGACACTCCATCAGGGGGAACATCGCTCAACTTCACGCCGCAAGCAGGGGTGGGAGTTTCGTGGGAGATTTGTCGCGATCTACGAATGATGGTCGGCGCGCGTTGGTATCACATCTCCAATGCCAACACAGGCGATACGAATCCTGGACGCAATAGCCTGATGGGCTATGTGATGCTCAGTGTGCCTTTCTGATTCAACCCCTCTGATTCAACCCCTCTGATTCAACCATACCCTTTGGGATTGGCGGACATCCATTTCCAAGCGTTTTTGATTGATTCGTCGAGTGTTTGCACAGCAGGGGACCAGCGTAAAACCCGCTGAATTTGTCTCGAATTCGCAACGAGCATTGGTGGATCTCCATCGCGTCTCGCCCCCCGCACCGCAGGCACTGCGCGTTGACAAACTCTTTCACAAGCTTGCAGAACTTCCAGAACGGAGTGACCTCGACCAGTTCCAACATTCAAGCGCAGAGATTCGCGAGCGGTCAACGCATTGAGTGCCGCAAGATGCGCTTCGCAGAGATCTCCAACATCGACATAATCGCGAACGCAAGTTCCATCGTTTGTGGGATAGTCATCTCCCATAATGCAAAGTGGATCGCGCCTGCCCAGAATTGCCAGCAGGCACGATGGAACAAGATGCGATTCGGGTCTGTGATCTTCGCCGATGCGTCCTTGAGGATCGCTTCCGATGACATTGAAATATCGCAGCGCAGCAAATGCAAATTCGCCGCCGCTGCGCAAGATGGAATTCTGATGATCAGCAATCGCACGCTCCGCCGCCAACTTTGCAGCGCCATATGGATTGATTGGATGCTGAGGACAGGATTCGTCAATCGCGTTTGCGCCCTCAACAGGAACACCATATGTCGCACATGTTGAACTGAAAATCAGTCGGCCAACTTTCGCAGATTCCATCGCCTTGAGAAGTGAAAGAGTGCCACCCAGATTGGTCCACCAATAATCCAGCGGACGCTCGACAGATTCGCCGACATACGCAAGCGCAGCAAAATGAATGACCGCATCGATCCGACTCTCGCGCATAATGTGAGCGAGGCGATCGGTTTCGTGAATTGAAATGTGCTCGAATGCGATTGTGGAATTGGGCGCAGCCTTGCGCAGTGCATCGACCGCACCAAGATGGCCGCGAAAACAATTGTCCACGATGGTCACCGAATATCCGGATTCGGCCAGTCGAAGCGCCATATGGGAGCCGATATATCCAGCTCCACCAGTCACCAAGATGCGTTTTGGGCTCCCAAAGGGCATCTCCAAAGGCTATCCAAAGATTGACCCTTGCATCGTCAACGGTGCTATGGGAGAATGTCGCGATGCACGAAGTGAGGGGTTCTTTCTCGACGGTAGCGGACCCACAGGGCACCTCTTCCAAGCCTTCCAACCAAGCGAGTACCAACTCTGCGGGACGATGCACGCCCTCCAATCTTGGCGGCGTTGATTCGTTGCTCGATTTATTGCAATCCGCCAAGGTCACCGAGGAATGTCTGCGGAGCGCTTCCCGAGATGTTGCCCAGCAAGCGGCGGCTCAAGGTCGCGTGGACGCATTGGAGTCCGTCACTGGAAGCAATAGCCTTGCGCGCGGCGCAGCGGAAGTCGCGGCGATGATTCGTTTGATCGAAATCAAACTTGCATCTGGCAAGAAATCACCGGAGCAAGTAGAAAAGAAGTCATGAGTCAGATCGAACAAAATTCCCAAACAACTGTTGTCGTCAATTCCGCTGCCACCGCGTCCTCTCAAAATGTTTCCAACCTTGCCCAAGGAAGTCTTGTGACCCAAGCGGATATGGCGGCGCTTCAAGCCGCGCTTGATGAAGCCTTTGGTTATCGCGGCGATGTGACGATTCTCACCAAAGATGCGCGCCGCATCGAGGGATACATTTTCGATCTTCGCTCGGGAAAGACTCTTGGAGATTCGTTTGTCAGAATTCTGACTGGAACGAGCGATGAGCGAATCGTTGTTCGATACAACGAAATCGAGTCGCTGGAATTTTCTGGGCGCGATACGGCGGCGGGAAAAAGCTGGGAGAATTGGCTCCGCAAGTATGCGCAGAAAAAAGTCGCAGGCGAAATCGCAAGCATCGAATCTGATTCAGGCGAGTGATTCCTCTGCGCCAAGCGCAAATTTTTTCAGACTCGTTCGATCAACATTGTCACCGCGTTTCCACCACCCAAGCACAGACTGCAAATTCCTCTGCGTCCATTGGTTCGGATGAGGTGGTGAACAAGTGTGACCAGAACGCGCGCGCCGCTTGCGCCGATGGGATGTCCCATCGCAATTCCGCCACCGCCAACATTGACCTTTTCTTCGCTGATTTTCAGGTATTTCGTGTTGCAAAGAACCTGCGCGGCAAACGCCTCGTTGATCTCGAAGAGATCGATGTCATCCACAGAAAGCGAATGATCCTTGAGGATTTTTTCGATGCCCAGAGCAGGTGCGAAAAAGAGTTCCTTTGGTTCGACACCAACCGTGTTGGAACCCAAGATGCGTGCGAGCGCCTTCGCGTTGAGCGATTTCGCCGCCGCTTCTGATGCCACGATCAAAGCCGCCGCACCGTCGGAGATTTGACTCGCATTCGCCGCGGTGACAGAACCGTCAGGTTTGAATGCGGGTTTCAGTTTCGCAAGTGTTTCGACAGTACTTTCAGCGCGGAAACCTTCGTCCATATCAAGCCCAGTCTTCTGCTTGATTTGTTCCGCGGTCAGCGCGACGATTTCTTTGCGAAACCATCCTTGCGTGGTGGCGTACGCGGCGCGCACGTGACTCTGCGCGCTGAATCGATCCTGTTCCGCGCGAGAGATGCCGTGAGATGTTGCGATATGTTCTGCCGCAAGACCCATCCCCCATCCTTCGAAAGCACAGCGAAGACCGTCATATTCCATATGATCGAGCGCTTCAAACTTGCCATAACGCACACCAGATCGAACGGACGCCAAGTGCGGCGCCAAATCCATGTTTTCCATTCCGCCCGCAACGACGACATGGTTGTCGCCCGCGCGAATCGACTGCGCGGCCATCATCACAGCGTGCAGACCAGACCCACAAACTTTATTGACAGTGACGGCGCTGAGCGACGAAGGGAGTCCAGCGCGCAGTCCCGCTTGACGGGCTGGGTTCTGACCGACGCCTGCTTGCAAGACGCATCCCATAATGCACTCGTCGATCTTTGCTACAGAGCCTGGAACATCCGCGAGGGCAGCCGCGATGGCGAAAGCGCCGAGTTGCGGAGCTGGAATTCGCGCAAGCGATCCCTGAAATTTGCCAGTTGGTGTTCTGCGAGCGGCGAGAATGAGCGGTTGTGACATCTGAATCTCCTTCGTCTGTGAAAGCGGTGGGATCTCTGGAAGCTGCGAGCGATGCGACGGGGTCGATCGGGGCGGAAGAGTACACCGATCGTCGAAAAGTGCGAATTTGCCACAAGAAAAATGCTCCGGACACTTGAACTCCCTGCAATTCGAGGCGTATCAAATTCAACGAGGACGCAGCGTGCGACCTCAATTGTTTGCTCCTTGACCGTTCGACCCTTTGGGTTGTGCGGTCTTTTTTATCTCGAAAGAAAGACTGCCATGCAGGGCGATTTCGTTGATCGATGGTTTTTTTGAACAGCGCACAAGGATACATCGCCTCTCAATCTGAAGACCACAATTTATGGTTCAATGACTCGCAGGAGATTTTCGCATGGACCAATCTGGATCAAGCACCAGCAATCTGTTTTCGCTTCAGAGTCACATTCTCTCCGAAGAGACGCTTCACCCTGGAGCAAGCGGTGACTTCTCGTGGATCATCAGCGCAATCTCGCTTGCAGGCAAAGCGATTGCCGACCGGGTCCGTCGCGCGCGCTTGGAAAATGTGCTTGGCGATCAAGGGGCGACCAATGTGCAAGGAGAATCGCAGCAACGGATGGATGTGATTGCCAATGACATTTTGATGCGATGCCTTGGTTCGCGCGCGTCCATCGCCGTGTTGGCCAGCGAGGAAGACGAAGAACCCACGATCATGCGGCGCGGCACGGAAGGCGGAAAATATTGCGTGCTCTTCGATCCACTCGATGGATCAAGCACGCTCGACACGAACGGCGCAGTGGGAACGATTTTTACAATCTTGCGAAATGATCCGATGATCGAGTCAGCCGAGCGAACGGTTTGTCAGCCGGGGCGAAAGCAAATTGCCGCGGGATACATCTTGTATGGTCCTTCGACGGCGTTCGTGATCACAACTGGTTCTGGAGTCGATCTCTTCGAACTCAATCCAAATATTGGATCGTTCATCTTGGTCAAAAAAGGAATGCGCATTCCGCCAACGAAGCGCGTCTATTCGGTCAACGAAGCATATTCCTCTTCGTTTCCCGATGGATATCAGGAGTATTTGAAGTGGGCGCATGCAAACTATTATTCATCTCGTTACATCGGAAGTTTGTGCGCAGATGTGCACCGCATCCTGATCAATGGCGGGGTCTTTCTCTATCCGCCGACGACTTCACACCCAGATGGCAAATTGCGATTGCTGTACGAAGCCAATCCGATGGCGATGATCATGGAACAAGCTGGTGGTATGAGCATCTGCGGCACAACGCCGACTTTGGATGTCCAACCGAAAAAACTGCACGAGCGGGTTCCGCTTGTTCTGGGAAGCAGTGATGAAGTCAAAGCTGTGATGCGGCATCTGTCATAAGTGGCGATTTGAACCCAGTCGAAACTCAATTGCCGAAGTCGTAGATTCGCATTGTTTTCGATTTTTCTTTCCAAGCATTGACGAGTGCAAGATGATCGGGATGGACAAGATATGCCTTGTATGCGTCGGTGGATGCGAACTCCACAGAGACGGCAACGTCATAATCGCCGTCTACATTTTTGCGGCCAATGTCAATTGGGCGGGCGAGTGAAAAGCCGACGACGCCTGGAATCGAAGAGAGTTTCTCGTTGCAATCTTTTTCAAGAGCCGCCCGATCATTCGTGTCTTTCAATTTGATCAGCACGAGATGCTGGATCGCTTGCCCTGAAGTGGCGGATGCTCTGGCTTGTGATGCGCTGGTGTTTGGTGGAAGTGTTCCGCTTGGCGGCAGTGCAGGGGCACCGCAAGAGATCAAAGCGGCCGCGAAAAAGAGGGCGGTCGAAGGGCATAAAAAAGAGAGTGATTCGCGGCTGATCAGGCGTAAAAGTTTTCGCATGGAGTCAGTTTACTCCGCCAACGCATTCCACCGAGCGAGCAAATTTGGCATTGTGGATGATGGAGACTTTGCGGTCCAAACACCATTCGAGTTTGACGCAATCCCAAGTCGCTCGAGTTTCGCAAGTGCGTCGTCCACCTCGAAGTCGATCTCCACTTGGAAGTTTTTTTGAAGCCAGCTTTCAATTTTTGCGTCAAGTGCATTCGCAGTCGATGGTCCGTCGAGCAGGAATCGATAGCCAAGAATTGCCTCTTTCGCTTCCTCTTCACTCGCTTCATCCAAGATGCGAGCGGCTGCCCCCATATCTCGGTCGAGCATTCGATACAGAATCATGTCCGAGAGAATGTTGAGATACTTCAAGCGCATTTTTTGGTATCGACTGAATTGCGTATAACCCCAGATGATCAGCGCGACCAATCCGCCACCGATGGCAGCAAGCGCGCCACCGGGAATATCTGGAGGCGCGGAATCGATTCCCAGTTGCCAACGCGCCGAACCATACAGCGCAAGCCAACTTGCGCGAATGACCGCAGAAATTCCGATCACGGCAAAAATAGCTGGTCCAAACATAATGCATTTGTCAAAGTTTCGCATCCCAACCGAGCAGTTTGGAAAGAGCATTTCCATATCCGCGACGGGGATGTTTTCGAAGAGTCGCACATAGAACGACGGGGTTTCCAAGAGTGTTTCGGGCTTCTGCCTTGCGCGGGTTTTCTGTTGGTGCTCCACATAGAGAAAAAGTCGATCAAAGACCTCTATTTGAATGGTTTTCTTGCGTAATCCAAACCAAGTTCGAATTGTTTGGGAGGAGATATGTTTGCCACGCACGAAAATGACGGAGCGATTCCAGAGTTTGCGGTTGATTCGAATATTCAGTCGGATGAGTGATTGTGTTGTGAGCGCAGTTTCAAATTCTCCCTCTTCAAGTTGCACATAATTCGCTCGAACCAGAATTGAACGAATGTCCTCCGTGAGCCTTGAGCTTGAGTCATCTCTTTGCGTACTCGAAAGTTTGCTTTCCAGAGGATGCACAATCGTGTCGAGTCGCTGTCGAATATCGATCGATTGTTTATCGATTTCAGTGCGCAACAGGAGCCGGATGAGGCGGAGTGATCGAGTGAAGTCTGTGGTATCTGCCAATCCCTGCCCGATCACGTCAAGAATTCGTTCTTGCGAAACCGTGATCACATGATTCTTTTTCGACTGAGGTGTGTTGACAGAAGTCTGGTTCATCGCGGTGCAAAGGTGCGTGGGTGCAGAAGCATAGCTTCTATAAAAAAAAGCCCGCCGCAGCGCGCGTGCGCTACGGCGGGGTACAAACGTCGAGTTCCGTCCTGGATCTCGATCAATATTCCGCAGTGGTCAAGCCTGAGAGTCGGTCACCCTGAATCGGACAGGTTCTCCCCGCCATTAAGGGGGTTGGAATCCACCGTTTCCGTGCGTATCCAACCAGTGCAAGGAAAATCCATTCACTCGCCAACCGTTTCAAAAAACCCTGACCAGAACCACTACGAAAATCATGGAAATCAGGCATCGTCGGAGTAGATCGATGCCCGATCCCGTTTGAGTCGTTGAAATTTTCATCATCACCAATCAACTGCACCCCATGCTGCTACCGCAATTCAAACAGCGATAGCACGTGCCATTTCGAACGGTGATTGATCCACAAGAATCGCACGCAGGCGCATCGCCCATCAACTGGGCGTTCGCCTGATCAGCTGCTGTGAGCGTCGGGCTTCCGAGCGTTTGCGCTGGATGTCCCAGCGATCGCATTTCTCCGTGCTCGACGATTATTGGTGTCATCGGCGTCATCGCGGATCCGTCGTTGCTCTTCGTATCGTCCGCATGCAAAAAGGTTGTGATTCTCGATGAAGACGAGATGTCTGCGATCTTCTCCCCGTCGGAAGTTCGACCAATGATGTGAGTTCCACTTTCGGTCATCTTTGTCTGTGTATCGAGAGTTGTTGTGAGCCGATTGCTCGACCATGTTGTTGTCTCCTGAGTTGGCGTCTGAGTTGGTGTCTGAGTTGGTGTCTGAATTTTTGTCGCAACTGGCGCTGATGCCGAAGTTGGCGTTGTCATGGAATGATCCATATGCCCAACGTCCATCGGCGAGAATCCATCATTGGAATGTCCGCTTGCTGAAATACGCTTTGGCGCATTCGCATCGCGGTAACCCTGAATGAATTGCATTCCGAACCATCGGAAGATGTAATCGACCAAACTCTTTGCGAATGGAATGTCGGAATTCGTCGTGATTCCCATCGGTTCGAATCGCTGATGAGCGAATTTCGTGACAAGACTTTCGACTGGAACGCCGTATTGCAAGGCAACGCTGATCGCAGTTCCCAGCGAGTCCATAAGACCGCCGATTGTGGATCCTTCCTTTGCCATCGTGATGAACAACTCTCCAGGCCGCCCATCTTCATACAGGCCAACGATGAGATATCCCTCGTGACCACCCACATTAAATTTATGAGTGATCGAGTGGCGTGTATCGAGCAATCGCCGACGCATCGGTCTTTCGATCACTCGTTCGACAACTCGTTCGACAACACGCTCGACGATGCGTTCGACTTCGATGATTCGAGGTTCGAGCGCAAGGATGGCGACCTGTGTCTTCTCTGCGTTTTCACTTTCTTCTGCAAGTCCTTCAAGGTCCTCTTCCTCCGCATGATCGGAAGCTTCGGACTTTGTCGAAAGTGGTTGGCTCAACTTGCAACCATCTCGGTAAAGCGCGTTCGCCTTGATTCCAAGTTCCCAAGAGAGTTGATAGCACGCGCCGATTTCTTCGACCGTCGCATCGTTGGGCAGATTGACAGTCTTGGAGATTGCCCCCGAGATGAATGGTTGCGCGGCAGCCATCATGTGAATGTGCCCACTCGGCGGTATGAATCGAGTTCCAAGTGTTCCGCAACGGTTGGCGCAATCAAAGACCGCAAGATGTTCTGGCAGAAGATGTGGCGCGCCTTCGATTGTCTGCGTTCCGCAGATCGTTCGATTGAGCGCGTCGAGTTGTCGTCCATTCAGTCCAAGCACACGAAGACCATTGAATTTCTCGTCCGCACGGGCTTTTTCTGCGTTGATTCCAAGTCCTGTCAGAATGCGTTCTGGAATCGACCACGCAGTGAAGGCGAATGACAATTCAAAGACGGTCGGCAAACCATTTTCGACTTTGACCAATTCTTCGCTGGTGAAACCCTTCTCAAGCAGGAATTCGGTCAGCGTTTGGCTTTGGAATCCGCCTGAAGCACTGCCGTCTATTGCTGGGATTTTCTCATCAAGTGTCAGCGTTCCCATCACATATTTGAGAATCGCATCTGTCTCTTTGATGTCATATCCCAACGCACTGAGCGCGGGTCGCACCGATTGATTTGCGATCTTGAAATATCCACCACCAGCAAGCTTCTTGAATTTGGTGAGTGCGAAGTCTGGCTCGACGCCAGTTGTGTCGCAATCCATCAACAAGCCAATCGTTCCAGTTGGCGCGATGACCGTGACTTGCGCGTTGCGATAACCAAATTGCTCGCCCAAAGCGAGTGCGTCATCCCACGCAGTCGTTGCACTGACGAGAATTTGATCGGCGTTGGCAAGAGCGATTCGGTTCTCGTGGAAGAGGTTGTGATTGATCGGCACAGGTCTCGAGCGCAGCGATTCATAATCATCGCTGTCTCGAGCCACGCCATTTGCAGCGCGGTGATGATTGCGAATCACGCGCAACATATGCTCGCGGTTTTCGTCAAAGCCTTCGAAGGCTCCATGTTCCGCTGCCAGCAGTGCGCTCGATGCATACGATCGGCCAGTCAGGATTGCGCTGAGAGTTCCACAAATCGCGCGACCTTCATCGCTGTCGTATGGCGTTCCTGCCTGCATCAACATGGCGCCGAGATTTGCATAACCCAATCCAAGCGTGCGATACTTCCAGGAGAGTTCGGCGATTTCCTTCGAAGGGAAACAGGCCATCAATACCGAAATTTCCAGCACCATCGTCCAGAGGTGAATTGCGTGTTCGTAGCCCGCAATGTCAAAGTTTCTGGTGCGTGAATCATAGAACTTCAACAGATTGATCGACGCCAAATTGCACGCCGTATTGTCGAGGAACATGTATTCACTGCAAGGATTACTCGCATTGATTCGTCCGCCTTCTGGGCAGGTGTGCCAAGCGTTGATTGTCGAATCGAATTGGACGCCAGGATCCGCACAGTGCCACGCGGCTTCGTTGATCTGTCCCCAAAGATCGCGCGCATTGAGCGACTTCGCAACTTCGCCATCAGTTCGACGAATGAGATTCCAATTTCCGTCTGTGTTGACGGCGTCCATAAACTCGTCGCTGAGTCGGACGGAGTTGTTGGAATTCTGACCGCTGACGGTGTAATACGATTCTCCGTTGAAGTCATAATCCAATTTCAAGCCGAGTCGATCCGCAACTGCATGCTGCGATTTGCTCAACTTTTTCATTCCTTCGACCAAGGCGGCAACCTTGATTTCTTCGCGGACCTTCCAATTCACAAACGCTTCGATATCTGGATGGTCCACATTGAGGCAGCACATCTTTGCCGCACGCCGAGTTGTTCCGCCTGACTTGATCGCACCAGCAGCGCGGTCGCCGCGCCGCGGCGGTGGG
>SXSS01000123.1 GCA_005792145.1 Planctomycetia bacterium
ACTGGGAGTAACAGTCCAAGACTGGGAGTAACAGTCCAAGACTGGGAGTAACAGTCCAAGACTGGGAGTAACAGTCCAAGACTGCAACGACAGTCCACCCACAATCAAGGGGCAGTCAAAGATTTCGTGGATGCTGGAGAGGATGTTGAAGGCGTACTTGCACGCGGTGTCGAATCTGCTGGTGGAAGCATGAAAACTAATGCCCCGCCTGGTATAATTCCTTCACGCTCATTTTGTGGACGCGCGATGACAACTCGCCGACCATCCGCACGAATCCCAACTCCCCAGCGTGCTGTAGTCACTGGAACGTTTGGTTGGAAGCGAACTGATTCTGCCCAAGTTCCATTACCGTCCTTTGTAAATGCCCCGGCATATCCAGGATTCTTATCGCCATTGAGCGCGGTGGGATCGCCAACCACGATTCGACCGTCTGCGATTGCGAGCGAGATTCCCCATCCAATACCAGGAGTGATATCGATGAGTGGATTCAATTCGCCGTCATAGACCCAGCCAGTCTCGCCACGCCGATACACCAAGACTGCCGAACCCTGACTAGAAACCTGCGACATTCTCACGGCGACAATCGAATCGCTTGATGCGATGGTCGATCCAAATCCAATATAATCCAAGCGATCTGGTGGCGGCTTCAATTCGCCGTCAATCGCCCACATTCCATCGGAGTTCATGCGATAGATGACGACGACCGCATCGCCACCGACAACTAAATCTTGATGCGGCGCGGCTGTGATCGCCTTTGGGCATCCGATGACAAGCTGGTTTGGAGTCATTGAAAGTGCCGCGCCGAAAAATGTTGGCTTGAGCGCCTCAACACGTTGGAGAAATCCAAGACCTTTCCACCCATCAACCCCTCGCTTGAAAAGAAAAACCTTTGGGGATGGATTGACAGTTCGAGGCTTGTCGCCAAGCACGCGCATATCGACAGTTGAAATCGCAGCGAAGACTCCATCTGAAACGATGACTCCGCCGAAAGCAGGTTCAGGCGCTCCAGTCGGTGGCTCGAGCAACCCGTTTTGCTTCCATCCCGAATTCGTTTCCGCGGCTTCGAACGCGGCAACGGTACTACTTCCACCATCACGACGATCTTCAGATACGAGCAATATGCTTCCAGCCATGGTCATGCGTTGAAGAACCATCATGCCAACCTTCACGCCATCGACTGATTGCATCTCGCGGAATGGTTTCCATTCGCCAGTTGGTTGAAACTCAAACGTCGCGATTTGACCGACAGATCCGCCAGCCTTCGATGGATCAGCTCCAGTTGCGACAACTCGATCGCCAGAGACAGCGACGACCATTCCAAAGGTCGGAGAAACTGTTGGCGAAGGCGCATCCAAAATTGCAATCTGACTGATTGTTGGAATCGGCGGAACAGAAAGTACGGCGCAGACAAATATGGAAGTGAAAGAGAGCATTATTCAATTCTATACAAACAACTTTGCGCGAGAAACTGAAAGCATCATCAATCTTCAATTGTTTTTTTGGCCTCAGAGATGATGTCGGCTGAGACCTATAATAAAATGATGAATTTTCCCACTCATTTATTTACAATTGCAATCGCCTCGATCTGTCTTGCTGCTTCTGATGATGGTGCTGGGAAGCAAAATCCGCTCGCTGAGCCGACGATTCCACTTGATTCTCGAGTCACCAAAGCGAAAGTGACGGAACAAACTCTGCCCGCACTTCCAAGTGCGATTGCGCAACCCTTGCCGGCGATTCACCGGATCAGTCTCGACGCAAAGGAAGTTCCGTGCTCCGCGAAATCGTGGGCGGATGCTCGACGCGCGATTGATCTTGGACTCGCTCGACTTCGATCGACGCAAGATGCGAGTGGCGGATGGATGATCGCAAAGCCTGCAGTTGGAACGGATCAGAAAAAACCATCGAGCGCAGCAGCGACTGCGGTGACCGCACTTGGAATGAAGGCATTTGCACAAACAGATAAAACTCCCGCGAATGATCCAACCGCGAAGAAGGCTCGAGAATTTGTGCGTGAACGACTTGGTGCTGTTGGCACTCAATTCAATCCTGATTCAGAGGGTGGTCTTGGAAGTTATGTCGCGTGCGCAGTGACCAGCGGACTTGCGGCCGTGGACGATCCTTCTGATCGACCATTGATCGAGACAAGCGTCGAGTGGCTCACGAAACATCAGTGGGATCAAAGTGAAGGCGTTTCGCCGCGCATGGATTGGTTTGGTGGAAGCGGTTATGGAAAGTCGGGACGACCAGACTTGTCCAACACACAAATGATGCTCGACGCGCTTCATGATGCGCAAGTTTCAACCGAGGATCCCGCTGTTCAGCGTGCGCTTGTGTTCTTGAGCCGCACGCAGAATCTTGCGCAGTCAAATTCCGCAGAGTGGGCAAAAGCTGGGGCAAATGACGGTGGTTTTATCTATACCCCAGCCAATGGCGGCGAGAGTTTTTCAAGTGAAGCCGAAGGAGAAGGGCGATATGGCGAAAAGATTCCAGAGGGACAACCACGATCTCTCAAGAGTTATGGCTCGATGACTTATGCGGGTTTCAAGAGTTTGCTTTATGCCGGCCTTTCCAGCGACGATCCTCGCGTACGCGCCGCGTACGACTGGATTCGCAAACACTGGACATTCGCTGAAAATCCTGGGGTTGGTCAGCAAGGATATTTTTATTATCTCCACGCACTTTCACGCGCGCTCTTGGCCGCGCGTCAAGATGTGGTTATTGATGTTGCAGGTGTTGAACATCCATGGCGTGATGAATTGATCTCCGCGCTTGTGGCGAAACAAAAACCCGATGGTTCGTGGGTGAATGAATCCACTCGGTGGGAAGAATCCGATCCCGATCTCTGCACAATCTATTCCTTGCTTGCTCTCGAAGAAGCGATCAAGCCCGCGCGACCTTCGACGCCGGTAAAGCCTGCGACGCCCCTGAAACAGTAAGTCGTCTCCACCACGCTGCGATCATCACGCTTGTTGCCAACAGCAACGCGCCAGTCACCTGATGCAGACTTGTGAAGACAACTTCTGTGATTGGAATCTCCGCTGTCTTGCGGGTGATGACCAGCACCAATGCGCCGATGCCGAACGCAACCTGAATCCCAATGAGCATCAGAATGCCATGACCTAGCTGTGGAATCGGTCGCAGAAATTTCGGAATGCCCATCGCGCGCATTCCAACCATAAGCGTGCTGATCAAGGCGACTGCCGCCCAAGTCAAATGCAAGTGCATCGCCCATTTGGGATATGTCGGAGGACCATCAAGAACTGGAATTTGATAGTGGCGATACATCGCGCCAGAGATCAGTTGCAGTAGAAGAATCACAACGAGCGCGGCGCTCAGTTGTCTACCTTTTGATGCAGCGCCATCCAATGGAACGAAATCCCCTTTCCAACGGCGGCCGCAGAGGACAGCGATCAAACAGAATGTTGCGAAGACCATTTGGCCAAAGACTCCGTGCGCGACTGCAAGTGGAACACTCGGCGCGAGATTGGCTGCGTCCTGAGAGAGCGTGATATGACCAGTGACACGAAGACCGCCCATCAAACCTTGAACACACACCATCAAAAATCCAATCACCGCGAGTGCGCGCACAAGGCGACCACTTTCGAAACGCGCGACGAGCACCAAAAGCGTGATCGCGGAAAGTCCAACAAGCATTCCATAAAGTCGATGCGCATGTTCGTAATACACGCCGCCCTTCATTTGCGAGATTGGATACAAAAGCATGTTGTGACCAAATGAATTCGGCCAATCTGGAACTGCGAGTCCGGCTTC
>SXSS01000019.1 GCA_005792145.1 Planctomycetia bacterium
GCTTACGGCGCATTTTGGATCGCGGTTCTGGTGATCGCAGTGTCACTGATTGTCTTGATGCGAAGATTCCGCATCATCTGATTTCCACACGAATATGTCACATTCATCCATGAGCGCACGACCTGACACGCAACAGACTGGTATGCCGTTGGAGGCGAGGTCAATCGGCGTGATTGTCTGGGATGTTTGCGTCATCAGCGCTTCCGTTTTCGCAGCTGTTGCCATACCGCTCAATCTCGCCTTTGCGGCGCGCGACATTCATATGGAGTCGCGAATCATCCAACTGGTCTTTGCTCTCGACTTTGTGTTGCGATTACGCGCACACTTCCAGAAACGAGCGGTTCGATCTGTTCGGTGGCATGAACCGACTGGATGGTTGGTGGTGGATGCGATCGCGGCTCTGCCGATCATCTGGGTGTGGATCGCACCGCTGGCCGGTTTGTCGCTGGTGGTGAAAGTATTTCGCATCGCTCACTGGATGCATCAATGGCGAATCACTGCGGTGCAGTGGGGCGACGCTCTCAGGCTGGTGTTCTTTGCCTTCTGGCTTTTCATCAGCGCGCACTGGCTTGCATGTGTCTGGTCCACCATCACGCCGAGTTATGACTCGGACGGTGTCACGCGCTATCTTCAGTCGATCTATTGGGTCATCGAGACTCTCACGACCATCGGATATGGCGAGACGACGCCAACCACGAATGTGCAACGAATGTTTGCGATTGTGGTGATGCTGTGCGGTGTCGCGGTCTACGGATTCGTCATTGGAAATGTGGCCAGCATGCTTGCAAAGCGTGATCCATCCAAAGCGCAGTACTTCGAACAGATCGATCAACTGAACGCGTTTCTGAAGTATCGATCGTTGCCGCCTGAAACAAGACGGAGGATTCAGGACTACTACGCGCATATCTGGCAGGAGAGAATGGGATACGACGAATCGACATTCGTCGCTTCACTTCCGGGCGGTCTGCGGCGTGAAGTTCAAGTGCATCTGAAGCAAGAGATTCTCAGGCGTATCCCGATCTTCGCGAAGCTTCCTATGGATTTCATTGAGGCAGTTGCGCTGAGCCTCAAGCCGGACATTTATGTTCCAGGCGATTTCATTTGTCGTCTGGGTGAGGAGGGTGATCGGATGTACTTCATCATCAAGGGTGAACTCGAGGTCATCAAGGCGGATGGCAGTATCGTGGGGATTCTGCGTGATGGCGACTTCTTTGGCGAGGTCGCGCTCTTCAAGCAGCAACCGCGCAATGCCAGTGTGCGGGCAAATGATTACAGCGATGTCTACGCGCTGGATCGCAGCGCCTTCAGTGTCTTGCTGTCGCAACACCCCGATGTTGCCGAGCAATTACGAACTGTGGCGGATCGACGGGCGGGTGGATAGTCGTCGGCGCGCGCGAGTGAATCGCAGGCGAAGTAACTTTCCGCGATGGTCATCCCACTGAAATACGTTCGTCTCTTTGTTGACGCCGCTAGTCACTCGCATTTCCAAGAGTGCACACTGCCGCTTGGCACGCAAGACTTCGCGCCACCGACCACGCCGCTCGAAGTATCCGAATTCATTCCGTCTGCGGGATTTGTCGTGGTGCGCTTCGCTCCCGATTGGTCAGGACCGTGGCATCCTTCGCCTTATCGCCAGTGGTTCTTTATGATTTCAGGTTCGGTCACCATCACCGCTTCCGACGCATCGGAGCGCACGCTCTGTGCGGGCGACGCCATCCTTCTTGAAG
The DNA here is from genome assembly GCA_005792145.1 of Planctomycetia bacterium. Taxonomy (GTDB): domain Bacteria; phylum Planctomycetota; class Phycisphaerae; order Phycisphaerales; family SM1A02; genus F1-60-MAGs104. Next base: position 1,728 of record SXSS01000019.1, read on the forward strand.
ATATGGGAACGAAGGGTCACCTGACGCGCGTCAACGGCGGCAAGCAAGTGGTGGCGGTGGGCATACGAAGTGATGGGATTTCATAAACGATCGCGCAATGAATTGTTCGTGATTTATTTTCGGTGGCGAAGATGCAAGTCTGTCACGAACACTTTTAGATTTCGGCACAGCGCAGTCACGATGAACTTACGAAAACATTGCTTCGCCGTGGATTTTTCGGGTGCGCGCCGCTATCGCGTGGACGCGGACCGCTTGGCGTCGGCAGTTGCTCGATCGGGGCAAAGCGCGCGCTCGTTGATTGAGCGAGGTCGCCGCGGGCGATTGAGCGCAGAAACGCATAGCAAACTAGAACGTGAATCTTTGACTGCGTGGCCGCATAGAACCATTGAGCGATCAGGGCCGCGATCTGCGGGAAGTAGTTGGCGATCTCAACATCAACGTGAAGCGTGCTCATACCAGACTTTTCGCTCGGCTTGCGAGCAACATCAATCTCCAAATAGCCGTCGCCGTCAATGCCTAATGCCGCCACGAGAAGGCCGCGCTCAATTCGCCAGCGAACAATGCCACGGAGTTCGTCCATCTTGAATTCGGGCTTGCGAAATGCGAGCAGAACAAATGGTCTGCATAGAAAGACAACAAGTCGCTCATTGTCAGTGAACTTGATTTGGATCAGGCCAAGTGTGCAGCGCGTCAGGAAGCGCCAATATGTGTGCGCAAGCCGCTCAAGATTCATTGGTGTCCAGATTGCTTCAAGCGTCTGCGAATTGATTTGCATGTCGGCGGCCTGAAGCGATCTCACCGCGCCGCGCGTATCGATATGAGTTGAATCTGCAAGCGAGCTGATGTGAACACTGCCAACCTTGCACGGGCGGCTGATCAGTCTTGTGCCCAAATCGACCAGTACCAAGGCAAACACCACGAAGGCGGCGATCGCTGCCAGCATTGCGAGAATGAATAAGAAGTCATTCAATATGTTTCGCCTTGTACGCGGTCGATCAGCGTGGTCGCTGAGTTGCTGCGCAGGGTCAAGCACCACATCCTGCGAATAGTATGAAAGCGTTCATTCCTCATTGATCGGTCCTTCAAAATGCTTTTGGAGCAGTTTGCGATGTTTGGTGATTCTTCCGCAAACACGCTTGCGCCACATTCGAAAACTCGAGGGCTTCAGTTCACGACACATCAGATCAATAACCTGTTTTTCGGTCAGACCAGTGCGCTCCTTGATCTCTTCAAACGTGGTGCGATCCTCCCACGCATAGCGAATGATGAGGGAGATCTGTTCTGGTGTGTGAGTCGAATTTTGGCCGGCGAGTGGTTCAAACGGACGCATTGTAAAAAAATGCTAGGTACGGTTGTTGCATCCAACAATAAGAGTCGCGCGCTCTGGTGTTTGAAATGGGCGACGAGTGTAGAAAATCGACAGAATGCGCCCATTTCAAGCAGATGCGCGTTGCAAAAGTTGAAGTGCAACTTCCAATCAACAAACCCACCTCGCGCGGGTTCCTTGCGAGCGCAACGACGTGTTGCACTCTTACGATTTGCCTGTAACAGGGGGTGCACAAGAGTTGAAGCGTTTCACTCCATAGCTGCGCAGTTACACTCCCTTTGTGGATCGACGCTTCACAGTGGATTTGTCGGACCATTGCGACACTGGAAAGCGAATTCATCTATGCAGGGATAACAATATGACCGCTCACGATAAATCAATTCTGTATGCCCTTGAGAACAGCATGTTCATGTTTCCTGAGATGCCTGGACAGTGGGATATACCGTCCTTCGCAGGCGTTCGAGCTCACGCCACACCTCAAGTCTCTCATCCGTTGGGCAACATGATCGGGGTTTCCACTCTTACGCGAGAGAATGCGGATTCCGTTATCGCGCAGGTACAGGAATTTTTCTCCAAGCGCCGTCAAATGGTCGGATGGTGGCTCAATCCATCGTCCACGCCGGTTGATTTGGTTTCTCGGCTCGAGACCGCCGGATTCTCAAGAGTGATCGAACAGGCTGGATTGGTGCTGACCGACATGGAGTGCCCCATACAGTGCAACCCATCGGTGACTGTGCGAAAGGCGACAATCGCGGATCGCGAGAACCTCATTCGCCTGTACACAGTTGGTTATCCCTTGCCAGAAAAGTTGGCCGCCATTTACTGCGACTTGTTGTGGCTCATCGAAAACGGAAATCACTATCTCGCGTTTCTCGATGGTGTCGAAAAGCCGGTGTCGGTCTCCAGCATGTTCGCGCCTCCAAACAGCACCATAGCGGTGATGCAAGGTGCTGCCACGCTCAACGAACACCGTGGCAATGGGATTTATACGGCGATGATGGCTAAACGATTGGCGGATGCTCGCGCCATGGGTAAGGACACGGCCGTGTTGCAAGGAGATCGCAAGACGTCCGCGCCGATATGTATGAAGATCGGATTCAAGGAAGTTTGCAGCATCGATTTCTATGTGTGGGGCAACGCCTGAAGTTGATTGTTCAGCGCGCCACATATTTGCGTTGACCCACACCTGAATGGCACAACGATGTGCTGCAATCTTGCGATTTACCCGAAACGGTGGGCAAAGACTTGGGGCCCCACACTTCATCGCGGTGGAGTTAGACTCGCTTTACAAAATCACCGATCGAAAGTGGATTTGTCGGACGCACGTGCGGGTTATTGAAATTGGAATGAAATGGAATGAATAAACTTCGCAGTTCTATCCGACAGTTGTGCGCTATCACCGCCATCGTCACTCTTGTGGCATTCTTTATTCTTGCTGTGTATGTTCGCAGCGAACGCAGTTTCGAAGATTATGTCAGCATTCCCATACGCCAACGACCTTCGGATTGGTTCAGTCATGTGAAAATAGGAATCATCGGCGATAGTTGGGTGGAAGGGAAAAAGCTTGATGTGTCAGTGCGCCAACTTCTTGCGGCGAAGGGGCTCAATGCTGATGTGGTCAGTTCTGGCCATTCTGGAGTGAAAAGTCGGCAACTTTATCGTGATTTGTTCGCAGACTCGACCACACCGTATTCGAGTAATAGCCTGCTGATGGACGATGATTTGGATTATCTCGTCGTCGTTACAGGTGTGAACGACACCGCGGGTTATATCGGTCGAGATTTTTACGCTCATCACATGCTTGGAATTATGAAAGCCGCACAAGATCGAGGCGTTGAAACCCTCTGTATCGAAGTGCCCGATTACGGTATTGACTCTTTGCCCTTTACAAGCGTTTCTTCTTGGGGCAAGCAACTTGTGTTTCGGTATTTGTTTGACGGTGGAAAGGTGAACGTGATCGAGGATTATCGCAGCGAACTATTGGCGCGCTTGGGCACGCTGTCAAAGCCCGTGACGGTGATCTCGTTCGATCCAAAAATTTGGCATTACGAATTCAACAGTAAGTTGTATATCAATCCATCACACCTAAATCAAGAAGGCAGCTTCGCCTTGTCTTCCCTCATCGCCGACGAGTTGATTGCATTGCATAACAAGACGGTTCAGTGAGCCGGAGATTTATCTGAAAACTTCCCATTCGATTGGTGTCGGCATCCTTTTCGCCTGCATCGGCGTCCTTTCGACCGTGCTGTTCGGTTGTGTTTTTTCTCTCCTGCTTACCTGACGACGATCAGGAAAAGTCGCAATCATCGTTGGAATATGAATTCGTATTCAAACTCTGATCACCCACATTTTTATACTAAAATTCAAAAATGTCCAATGTATGCAAAGTTGCCGTGATTATCCTCTTCCTCACAAGCACGTTTTTGCCAATGCAGGGTTGCAAGAATGGACCACCGCCAGTGATGTTGGCGCGACAACTTCTTAAAAATAAAGATCAAGACCTCGGCACAATCGCGCCAGGTTCAGTCCTGAAGCTTGAAAAATCCTCCGACGGCACCGCGACCGTGGGTGAGGACTTCAAGGTCTCGCTCACATCGAAGTCTGGAGATGGCCACGCGTGGCAATGCCGCACGCTGAACGATCCTCACGTGCTTGTCGACGCTGCATCCACGACTGAACCACAGGGCACGGTTGCAGCGGGTAGAGAATCGCGAACTATTTTTCAACTGCACGCTCGTGCCGCTGGTGATGCCAAAATAGAATTCGCGCTTGTCAGCACCACTGATAAAAATAATGCGCCGTCGAAGTCCATCACTTTGGAAGTGGAAGTGAAGGCGGCGGCTTCGAAATAGCGAAATAAATAGAGGCGCGATCAATCCCAACGAAAGACACCCTTGCGCCACGCATAGATATATGCGATCACACTTGTGCCGACGAAGAATGCGATTCGAGCGAAGAAGAGAAAAGCTTCGGGACTGCGCGGTTGCAATTGCGCGAATGAAACTGCCCAGGGATAGAGGAAGACGATTTCGACGTCGAAGACCAGAAATGTCACCGCCATCACATAGAAGCGGATATTGAAACGCTTCTTGGTGGTGCCGATGGAATCCATTCCAGATTCGTATGCAAGTCCTTTGACGGCGCTTTCGACCTTTGGTCCCATCAGCGAACTGACCACGATGTTGAGAATCGCGAATCCTGCCGCCATTGCGATGACTAGGACAACAGGAAGATAGAAACCAATCGTGCTCATAGGAAAAGCAGTCTATCGCTTGAAGTCCGACTTCTGCAAACAGAGCGATTGTCGTGATTTGTAGAGCAAGCGGAGGGAGACATCAGCAGCCCATTCCTGTTTGAATTGTGCAGGCAACCACGCGGACTCGGGGTATAGTCAAACTGCCCAGAAAATGCTGGCAAGCTTGTTCATCCACCCCCGTATAAAAACACTTTGAAAAGGAAGCCATGGCTGATCGCGACGCATATTTTGCAGACCCAATTGAAATGCAGAACATACTTTTTGGCGAACTCTCGAATATGTTCGCCAAAGAGGTTCCAATGTATGACCGCAGTCTTGCGGTGAACCATGTCTGCAATACAACGGTGTGCGATTTGGTGTCGCGTTTGCATGTGGGCTTCACTCTTTCGCCGCAACAATTGAAAGCAACAAGTGGCGAGCGCCACGGTGCTATTCGTATTGGACGACCCGATGAATATCGCTGGATTACCCGCTATTTTTCGGCGTTCGCCATGCATCCGCACAACTTCTACGACATGACCAGCGTTGGATACAAAAGCAAGCCGGTTATCGCCACGGCGTTTCGTTCGTCGGTCAAGCCAGAGCATCGAATGTTTACATCGCTGTTGGTTACGGATTTTTTCGACGCCGCCACCCGCGCGCGCGTTGAAGCGCTTCTGTGCACTCGCGAGGTGATTTCTCCCAACGCAAAAACTCTCATAGAAAAAAACGAGCGCCAAGGTGGACTCAATCCGCAGGATTTCCACTCTCTTGTCCGCGAGGGAGTTGACCGAATCTTCAAGTGGACTGGTCGTGCTCGCGACCACGCTCTGTACACCGACCTGTGCGCCGCTGGGTTTAAAATTGCCGCGGATATCGCCTGCTTTGATTCGCATTGCTTGAATCATCTCACGCCCAATACTTTTTGCATGGACTTGTACACGGTGTCAATGAAATTTTGCCTTGGCGAAATCGACGAGACGGCTTTGCGCGCACGCGCAACATCCACGCTCATTCGCTTGTGTGCGGCGGCGGACAATGACTGGTTGCTACTGCACTTCAGACATCTTGATCATGCGCGCATCGAATCGTTCACGCGCGCAACCGTGTCGCAAGTCGACATTGCGCACTTGGTGGACGCGCTTTTGGAAACATTCAAATCGCCGGAGTTTGCGCTGAGTAATCTGAAGCACGCCGGCTTCAAGGAATTCACCGAGGGTCCATCGCAGGACACGCCCATTCTGCTGCGTCAAGACGCATACAAAGCGCTGACTGAGCCCGTGCAATTTCACAGCGCCAACGGCAGTGTGATTCACGCAACGCACACCGCTCGCTTTGGAGAGATAGAGGAGCGCGGCTATGCCACAACGCCCAAGGGTCGCGAGTTGTATGACCGTTGTTTGGAGCAGGCCGATGCGGCGCGTGATGAAGATTCATCGCTTGCCAAGCGCGACTTCGCGGCATTTGAAGCGCTGTATTCCAAGCCTTTCGCGCCAATTCCCAAAAGGTTGCCGGAGTTATTGCAGCAGGGGCTTGTCTATGGCCACTACAGCGCAACGGAAAAGGGTATTGCCGCGCGGGGCGGAATTGATGCCAGCGATATTCATCAGTTGGTGCGGCTTGGCTTTGCGCAAGTGCAAGGTCTGCGTTACGAGGATTTTTTACCTGTCAGCGCCGCGGGAATTTTTGCGAGCAACTTAAACCAAATGGGCGCGAAATCCACGGCGGCTGTGAAGCCCGTGTACACACGCGCAATGTTTGAGGAAATTCTTGGCAAGCCAGCGATTGATTCCGACGCACAGTATCGCAAGGAGCATGACGAGTCCATTGCAAAGACTCTCGCACAGTTGGGTTTACTCGAGCGGGTCACGGCATAGCAAGCGCGCGCGTGGTCATTCTGCACGACACCCGCGCATCAAACCAGCCGATCCAGAACAGGGTTGTCAATGATTTCCATTTAATTACATTCCAGTTCCATCATTCCTCCCGA
>SXSS01000124.1 GCA_005792145.1 Planctomycetia bacterium
CCCCTCGGCCAGCCATGCCGAGCGTGCCAGCCGCGCCTACAAGGACATCAACCTGCTCGGCTTCCGGCTGCTCGCGCCGGGCGGGCTGCTGATGAGCTACTCGTGCTCGGGTGGCATCGGCGTCGAAATGTTCCAGAAGACTCTCGATTCGGGTATGGCTGGTGACAACGTTGGTTGTCTCCTCCGTGGTGTTGAAAAGAGCGACATCGAGCGTGGCCAAGTTCTTTGCAAGCCAGGTTCGATCAAGCCGCACACCGAATTCGAAGCGCAGGTCTATGTGCTCACAAAGGAAGAAGGCGGACGTCATTCGCCGTTCTTCTCCGGATACAAGCCACAGTTCTACTTCCGCACGACAGACATCACAGGCAAGCTCGACCTCGTCGGCGCTGAAATGTGCATGCCCGGCGACAACGTCAACTTGAAGGTTGATCTTGAAGGTAAGGGCGTCGCAATGGAAGTTGGAGTCCGCTTCGCAGTCCGCGAAGGTGGAAAAACAGTTGGCTCTGGTGTTGTCACCAAGATTGTGAAGTAACTCAATGGCAAAGAAAAGTCTCGACCGTGAATATGTGTGGTTGCAGTGCACCGAAACTGGTGACTTGAACTATCGAACAGAAATCCGCGTAAAAGGCGGGATTCTGGAGAAAGTGAAGCTTGGCTTCAAGAAGTTCAGTCCTCGTCTTCGTCGGCACACTCTTCACAAAATCAAGCGGAAATAAACGTGGTTTCTTTTCGCCGAGACGCCGATAGCTCAGCTGGTAGAGCAGCGGATTCCAAATCCGCAGGTCGTGGGTTCGATCCCCTCTCGGCGTGTTTTCTAGATTGAGATTTGATCGGCATTGGTCAGTTCGCACCGTTTCATAGTCACTACAGAATCATTCCAAACGGAACCATAAAGACATGTACAAGCTCGGACAAGGCTATTGGACTCGTGTGATATCAGCCACGGCAGGTGGAGTGCTCGCCATGCTCGGTGGTTTGTGGCTTCACGACATCTTCGCAACGGTCAATTGGGGAATCAACCCGATTTATCTTTCGTGGGGTGTCGGCGCGCTCTTCGTCGCCTTGTGCTCTCCGTTCATTTACATCTTCACCGCACGCAATGTGACGAGCGTTGACTTTATGGTTGCAACCGAGACAGAAATGAAGAAGGTCAGTTGGCCAACAAGACGAGAAGTCACAAGCTCAACAATCATCGTGATTTTTACCAGCGTGGTGATCGCGTTGTTCTGCTTTGTCTTCGACCAAGCATTTTTCTTCCTCTTTGTGCAACTCCGCGTTTTGGACCCAGGTACTTGACATGAATACATCTGACGAAAATGATCCGAATTTCTCTGATTCACAAGAGAACGAAGCCACGCCAACCGAAGGCAAGGCAACCGAAGCAGGGGCGAAGGTAAAAGCCAAGCGAAAGCCAAAGGCTGAAGTTGTTGTCGCCGAACCTGCTGGCCCGCGAAATCTGCGTGCTATTCGATCAGGCGAATCGCGACCCGCAACGACCGCCCGAGTCATGGGCGTGGAAACAACACGCATCACGATTCCAGCGGAGCCAAGAGAGATGGCGCCGATTGCTGAAGGCGATATGCCAATGTTCCGCGAAGGAATGGATTGGTTCGTTCTTCGCGTTGCGAGCAATAAAGAAGATTCCGTCCGCGGAACTCTGCTTCGAAAAGTTCAGATCGAAGGTATGGAATCACTCGTTGGTCGAATTATGGTTCCAACCGAAAAGGTGAAAGTGCTCGGCAAGCAAGGCAAGCAAACTGTCACCGAAACAAAACTCTATCCCGGATATGTCTTCGTTGAAATGCGCCTCGAGCCCGATGGCCGCATTCCGCAAGATGTGTTTTTCTTGATCAAGGAAACGACTGGTGTCGGCGATTTCGTCGGTACTGCAGGTCGTCCAACTCCGATGTCAGTGGTCGAAGTTGAAAAGATGCTGTTCGATTCGAAGCCTGCGCAGGAAGCGCCACAATTGAAAATGGATTTGCACAAGGGCGACAATGTCACAATCAAAGAAGGTGCTTTCCAAGGCTACGAAGGAACGATCGACGAAGTATTCCCGGACAAGGGCCAGGTCCGGGTGCTCGTCACAATCTTCGGTCGCCAAGCGCCGATCGATATGGAATATTGGTTTGTTCAACGCGCAGAGAAGTGATGCGCGTCGGTTGGACGATAAACGAATCGCATATGACTCAACGAGAGGCTTGCTGATGCGCAAACAAATTCTTATCAAAGCACTTTCATTTACCGCTGCCATCGCAGTCGCGCTTTCCATATCGGGATGCACTGCCACGATGACATATCCCGAATATGAGGGAGCGCCAAAGGCAGATCCAAGTTTGCAGCCAATGCCAAACCTGATGGCGGATGCGCTGAAGTTTGCGCATCAACGCACTGCGCCAGAGCAAGAATTGGTCTTCAACTTGCCGCCGACAACTCCCGTGCAGGTTTGGAGAGGCGTTGCAAAGCGACTTGGAATTGGGCGACCGATGACAGCTGGCGACACGCTTGTCTGGTCTGTTCGCCAAGTGCGATTGTCTGGCGGGCGTGCTGAAGTTGATGTTGTTTATCCAACCAATGGGATCTATCAAATCGCAACTGTGCATTTCGTTGGATCAACGGCTCAACCATTTTATCCATCGATGCTTCAATTATGGCTCGTGCCAGTTCCTGCGCCGACTTGCAACACTCCGCTGGCGGTTCTGGATTCAGTGACAGGCCAAGCGACGCCTGCGCAACAATAGCAATTCTGAGTCAGAAAATGAATCAGAATGCGAAGATCATCCGGGAGACTCAGACTCTTCTTCCAATTGAAGCGTTGAAGGCTGCTGAGCGCTCGAAAAAAATTCGCCAATCTGCTTCGCAGAATTCGCTGATCGATTCGCAAGAGAATCAGAAAAAACTTGATGCCTCTCGATCAGTTTCAGTCGATCGAGCCGTCTTGCAACTTGATTGTTCGCAAACAGCAAGAGTGACTGCGCGCGCAGTGCTTGCGTCAGGATTCTCGGTAGTGCGAAGTGGAATTGTGTTGGCATCCAACGAATCACTTCCGTTGATCGAGCGACTTGCAGGGGTGCATCGTTCGCGCCGAGGTCTGAAACGATTGCAATCTCTGCGTGATTTGCTTCAACCTGGATTTCCGCAAGGTCGCGTCCGAGCCCGCGCTGGGATTCGTCGTGCGAAGGCAAGTTTGGCAGAAACGCGTCAGCGTGATGCGCTCGCATCATTGCTTGAAGAACTCTGCGCGCTTCGCGGCCAGCCATTGACGACTGCGCCTGATGGAGCGACCCATGCAACGCATCTTGCTCCATCATCCAAGTGCATCGAAGAGGCTTTGGAATCTATTTCCACCGCGCAGAGGTCTATGAGGCTCTGTTCTGGTGCGCCATTGGACTGGTATGAGATCACTGGACAGTTTTCCAAGACATGGAAAAACGCGCGCGGCTTGGCGCATCGTGCGTGGCTTGGTCTTGGCGAAAAAGATTTGCATGAGACGCGTAAAAAATTTCAGCGACTCGCAGATCAAATGGCGGCCTTGAGTGGATGTATCGGCCGCAAAAAATATTCAGCGCGAAATCAACTGCGATCTGCGGCTGACAATCTTGGGCGCGCTCGTGATTTGGCTCTCCTCGCCGACAAGATTGAAGGCACGACAGCAGAAGGTCGTGCGTTGGCCAAACGGGCTCTCGCATTGCGTGCGAAGGCGATTCGTGATGCACGCAAGCAATCGCGTTGTGCGCTCAAAGCAACAGTAGCCGAGATGTTGCGAATGATGAATCAACGCATCAAGCAATCGTGATCCGCGCCTTGCGCTCTCGCCTCGTGCGAATATGCTTGGGGCATGGCAAATCCAACGACGGCGATCACTCCAACGCGTTCTGAAAATTATTCCGAGTGGTATCAACAAGTGGTTCGCGCTGCGGATCTGGCAGAAAACTCCGCTGTGCGTGGCTGTATGGTCATTAAGCCTTGGGGATATGCGATCTGGGAAAATATGCAGCGCGTCTTGGATGGAATGTTCAAAGAGACTGGACATAGCAACGCCTATTTTCCGCTTTTCATTCCTGTGTCGTTCTTGGAAAAAGAAGCGGCGCATGTGGATGGATTCGCCAAGGAATGCGCGGTTGTCACGCATCACAGACTTGAGATGGGACCCGATGGAAAACTTATTCCCGCCGGCGAATTGGAAGAACCTCTGGTTGTGCGACCAACTTCAGAAACAATCATCGGCGCGACATACGCAAAGTGGGTTCAGAGTTATCGTGATTTACCTTTGCTGATCAATCAATGGGCGAATGTTGTTCGCTGGGAAATGCGCACTCGACTTTTTCTGAGAACAACAGAATTTCTCTGGCAAGAAGGTCACACTGCCCATGCCACGCGCGAAGAAGCTGTTGAAGAGACGATGAAAATGCTCAAGGTCTACGCCAACTTCGCGGAAGGTTGGATGGCGATGCCGGTTCTGCAAGGTCGCAAGACAGATGGCGAGCGTTTTCCAGGAGCAGTTGATACATATTGCATCGAAGCAATGATGCAAGATCGCCGTGCGCTTCAAGCAGGAACCAGCCATTTCTTGGGACAGAACTTTGCCAAGGCAAGCGAGATTCAATTTTTGGACGCGCAGGGCGAGCGCCAGTTTGCGTGGACGACTTCGTGGGGAGTCAGCACCCGACTTGTCGGAGCGATGATCATGACTCACTCGGATGATGATGGGTTGATCTTGCCACCGAAGTTGGCGCCAGCACATGTGGTGATTATTCCCGTGGTTCACAAACCCGAAGATGCGGCGGCGATTCAAGCGTGGACGCGATCGCTTGCAGATGAACTTCGCAAGCAATCATTCGATGGTCGACCTGTGCAAGTGCAACTCGACGAGCGTGATATGCGCGGTGGCGATAAGGCTTGGAACTGGATCAAGAAAGGTGTTCCTGTGCGAGTGGAAGTTGGGCCACGCGATATGGCTGCTGATAGCGTCTTTATGGCGCGGCGCGATAAACCGCATAAGGAAAAGTTGGCCGTGAAACGTGGCGATTTCATTCAAGGGATTTCCGCACTTCTGCAAGAGATTCAAGATGGGCTCTTCAAACGCGCGAACGATTTTCGCATTGCCAACACGAAGGTGATCGATGATGCAAAAGAGTTCGAGGCATACTTTGCTGCGCCAAAGGTTGCCGAGAATGTGCCAACGCCGATTCATGGTGGTTTTGCACTTGCACATTTCTGCGGCGATCCAAAGGTTGAAGCCCAAATCAAGGATCGACTCGGCGTGACCGTTCGCTGCATTCCACTTGAAGGGGGAAATGACCCTGGAAAGTGTGTGATAACCGGCGCTCCCAGCCCGCAAAGGGTGATTTGGGCCAAGGCGTACTAGGCCACAGCCCAAATTCTTGCTGATTTTGGAGTGTTTTTTTTGACAGTTGCCGGAACTGCGCCATAATTCATTTGTATCAGATGTTCGTAAAAGGTTGAGAGAAAAGGGCTTGCTGCGGCAAGTAAAAATTATGTTCAATAAAAGTTTATTGTGTGTCGCGGGAATTGCAATTTCATCCTTCGTTACAGCGTCCGCTTCTGCAGACTTTATCAATCCACAAGTGCCACCATGGCGTGGCGCTCCTCATACTGACTTTTATGGATGGGAAAGTTTCACAAGTGCATTCGGTGGACCAAATTTGACCAACTATGCAGGAACTGAATCCGGCGCGGCGCTCTTCAACTTTGGCCCTGGAGCATTTATCACTGGCACTGGGAATTTGTATGGCTCGAGCAATCCGCTTTCAATTTCAATTTATGGCGGTTTGACCGCGCAGGTGAATGAAGTCATCCTGAATATCGCATCAATCGGAACGATCCTCAACACGAATTCAGTTCGTTTGACCATTTCAGACAACAATGGAAATAGCCTCTCAGTCAATCCTGGTTTTATGGAACTTCGATCGGACTCTGCCGCGCCAGGTGGTCAAGGTCAAATTCAGACGCGCGCTTTCAGATGGATCATTCAGGGGATGCCATTCGCAGCGACTCGTTTCGAGTTGGGCTTCGCAAGCCAGACAAACAATTTCAGTCTTGACGCTGTCAGTGCGGACATTCATTATGTTCCAGTTCCTGGCGTTTTTGCAATGCTCGCACTTTCTGGGCTTGTTGGAGTTCGTCCTCGTCGCCGAAACAGATAAACCGCAAAGAGCTGGTCGCTCATTCAATTTCGCTGAATCCAACCTTGAAAAGTTCAGATTGTTTGGCTGATCGTCGCCGCGTCAACACGCGGGAAGAGCGCGACTTTTTCAATTTGATGCCCATCGGATATCGCGCCATATTTTTTCCGGGCAGACCATTTCGCATCTTTGTTTGGCATTCCACCAAATGCGGTGGCAAGATCTGCCATGCGCTGCGGCAAAAATGGCTCCAGCATCACCCCTGCAATGCGAACAGTTTGCGCACACTGATTGAGAATTGACGAGAGTCGAGGCGTGTTCGCTGGGTCCTTCGCAAGTTTGAATGGCTCGGTGTCATTGATCATCACATCAACTTGTCGCAGGAGATCCATCGCGCATCGCGCCGCGCCAGACAGATCGAAGACTTCCATACATTGTTCCCACTTCGCGATTGCCACATCGCAACGACTTGGCCATTCCCCACCAGCTTGCGCATCGGTTGGCAATTTGCCGCCGAAATATTTTCCAATCATCGCGCCAACTCGGCTTGGACAATTTCCAACCGTGTTCACCAGATCATTGGTGTATGTCTCGTGGAAATGTTTTCCATTGAAGTCGGCGTCCGTTGTTCCCAGCGGACCTTGGGTGGCCATATACCAACGCCACGCATCCAGTCCGTATGTCGCGTTGTAACGCTCGATGGTCGGAAGGTCTACAAAATTGCCTAGAGACTTGCTCATTTTTTTCCCGTCGGCAATCCAGAACGAGTGCGCATAAACACACTTTGGTAGTGGCAACTTGAGCGCCATCAAGAGTGCGGGCCAAATGACGGCATGGAACCAAAGGATTTCTTTTCCCACCACGTGATAATCCGCTGGCCAAAATTTGGCGTGTTGCGCTTGGGGTGTTGCCAGCCCAAGCGCGGTGATGTAATTCAAGAGCGCATCAATCCATACATACACCACATGTCCCGGCGCGTCAGGCATCGCAATGCCCCACGAAAAATTTGTGCGCGTGATTGGAACATCCTGTAATCCTTCTCGCATTCGACCAAGCATTTCATTCGCACGCTCTGTGGGTCGAACGAAAGTTGGATGATCCTCAAAGTGCTTCGCCAATCGATCTGCGAATGCGCTCAATCGGAAATAATAATTTTGCTCGGTCGCACGAACAAGCGCTTTCCCGCTGATAGGACTTTGATAATTCAATTCGCGCGCTTTGTTCTCGGTGTGATATTCCTCTTGCCCCTCGTCGTACCAACCTTCGAAGGTTCCAAGATAGACATCGCCTGTCGCCATCAGTCGGCGCAGGAACTCTTGGACTTGCGCAATGTGACGAGGCTGAGTTGTCCGGATGAAATCATCGTTGGTCAAACCGAATGTTGCCAGAACTCGCTGAAATTCTGCGGCGTTTTCGTCCGCAAGCTCTTGCGGAGAGATGCCACGCGCAGTCGCGCTCTTTTCAACTTTCGATCCATGCTCATCAGTTCCAGTCAGAAAGAACACTTCGTGGCCGACAAGTCGGCCTGCGCGCGCCCAGACATCGCAGATGGTTGATGTGTACGCATGACCGATGTGCGGTCGATCATTGACGTAATAGATCGGAGTTGTAATACAGGAAGTCTGGCTCATTCGAATCGAGATACTAGAGCAGTCGTGCGATCATGCCGAGTGGCCGCGACATTCGTTCTATGGCGCGCCAATGTCGCGTCGAATTTCGTCAAGCGTGGCGACATCATCGGCGCGCGCCAAGAAAAGCAGATCGCCATCAGTGAAGACGAGCGTCGCACTCGAATTGGGATCAGTTTCCTCATCGCGCTCGATGATCGAGCGATTTGTAGCGAAAGGTTCCATTCTTCCAAAGTCATCGAATGACGCAAATTGTCCATGGTCACTTGTGACGAAGAGCGCCAAGAAACGATCGGTAGACTCTCCGGCGCGTTCGTACAGAATGGCAATACCAGCTTGATTACCTAGAAGAATCGCTTGACCAGCCAAAATTGGCACGAACCCCTTTGCAGAAAGATCCGGCGGGCGCCATTCGCTTTCGATCGTTGAACTGACAAGGTCCGCGAGATCGCCGCGAGTTGGAGTTGGTGACTCAGCTGGACGGTGGATCGCTTCGATTTGCATTCGTAATTGAATCTGCCGCGCGGTTTCCGCAACATCTCCAAGAGGCAATAGCGAGCCAAATTCTCGCTCTTGAAGGCGAGTGCCGAAAACGCCGACTAGCACGCTTCCAATGACAATAAGCAACGCAATCGCCAGTGAGATTGGATTGATCGAGCGCTTCATAGAAAAAACACGCTTCCACATAGGCGGAGTTGTACACTGTTGTACACTTGAAGCATGCTGAGTGTGCTGATCCTCTCTCTTGCAATATGCCAAAATGCCCTCGATGGAAATCTGCAGAGGGGGAACGGCGGTGCGCTTGACAGCTCCCTCCAGCAAGGAAGTTCCTCGAATGCCCCTCGAGCGAAGCAAGATTATCGATCAAGAAATCTTGTGGTAACCGGAGATGTTGCGGGTGGGCGCGGCTTCCGAGGTTCGGTGGGCTATACCGCCGCAGATGATTTTCGTGGCGCAACAGGTGGCGAGACAACGCAATCGTTTCGCGCAAACGCCGCAACAACAAGCGCAGGAGCTCTCGCTGCAATTCCAATGAATGATCGCTTCAGCGTTGCGACTGGAATCGGCGCAACGTCATATCGCAGAGATTTTGTGGCGTCCGGAATTGGCACTACTGCCACATCAGGCGCGGTCGCAGGGACAACGCGCGCTGCATGGGACAGCGCATTGACCACTCCAACCGCTCAATATGCCGCGAATAATTCTCGCATGCAATTGGACATGATGACCCGTCAATCTGCAACAACAATGGATTTGTCATCGATGTATCAACCCACCACGTTGACCACGATGCAGACCGCCGATCGACGCCCCTTGCGAATAATCGCAAGTCCATTCATTGGCATTGTCGCTGTTCCTGGAAATGACATAATTGAGTCGCTCAATCTTGGGATCTATGGCAGCGCACTTATGCGCGCAGATCTGCGTTCGGGGCGAGTCAATAGTAAAAAACTGCAACGCTCTTATTTATCTGGGCTCGTGAACATTGATGGCGATGCCGATAGCGCGAAGGCGACTGGTGCAAAACTGGATTCCAAGCTTCTGTCGCCTGCGGCTGAAGCGCCCAAGCAAAAGATCGATACACGCCAAGGGATGCGCCAAATCGCACAAGTTGCTCAAGTCATAACTCCATACGACCGCATTTTGACCGGAGTCGGAAATAGATACAAACGAGCGCAGGGTGAGGCAGTGGAGGAAGGTACTCCTGTTGACACAACTTCTTTGCTCGAGACTGGAGCGATTATCCAAAGTCTCCGTGACGGATTCGATATGAGACCTGCGGTTCCTGTCGACGAGACGGAGCGCATACTTGGTTCGCAAACTACGAAGTCGTCAACGGGTCAAGAAACCACTCAACCTCAAACAACCGAAACATTATCGCCAGCTGGAGCAACTGATTCACCGAATTCGCCGAAGATTGACACATCCAAGCCAGCCAAATCATCGCCCACCGACTCATCAAAACCAGAAGCGAAGCAGGCTCGTCGACTGACTGGCGACGAAGCATATTTGCTCATGGCTCATGGTCAGACAATGTCTCAGCTCGATGGCGGCACGAAAGAAGCGCTCGATACGATGCTTCAAGCGGGTGATCGATCAATGCGTGGCAAGCATTACCTCACTGCTGAAAAAGCGTTTATATCAGGCTCGTTGATCGCTCCTTCCAATCCTCTCCCGATTGCTGGACTGGCGAACAGCCAGGTTGCTGCCGGACTGCAAATTTCGGGGGCGATGACGCTGCGTCGTCTCTTTATGACATGGCCCGAGATGATTGATACGAAATACAGTTTCGACATTCTTGGCTCTGAAGAGCGTCTGCGAGAAATTGGAGCAGACTCGATCAAGATGAGTGAAGGATCGAAGTATGCGACGGATTATGGTCTTGTTACGGCATACATTGGCCACCAACTCGGTGATGCAACCTTGATGGAAAAGGGAATCGCAATTATGGCGCTGAATCCAAACGAACAGGGACTGACTGAAGCCTTGCGCGTGATTTGGATGCGACCGACAAATCCTTCGCCGCCCGCCGCGCCCGTGGAAATTGCGCCTGTTCCCGCGCCTGTTCCCGCGCCTGTTCCTGAGCCAACCGCGCCAGTTACAGGCGAAGTGCGTCCGTAGAACTGACGCCAAGATTTTCGTAAATCTTTCGTGTCGCGTCGCTGCGGTTGAGCGTGTAAAAGTGAATCCCGCGCACTCCGTGATCCAACAAGTCGCGGCACTGTTCGGTTGCCCAGTGAATTCCTACTCGACTGACTGCATCTGCGTCATCTTGCGCACGGCGCACCGCTCGCAAGAGCGCCGCGGGAAACTTTGTTCCGCCAGCCAACTCGGCCATGCGCTTCAGCCCAGTCACTGTTGTGATCGGCATAATCCCCGCAAGAATTGGCGTCTTGATTCCAGCCAATTCGCATCGTTCACGCCAATCATAAAAAGCATGATTGTCGAAGAAGAGTTGCGAGATGATCAAGTCGGCTCCCGCATCGCACTTTGCTTTCAAGTGATCCATTTGCACGAGAGTGTTTGGAGTTTGTGGATGTCCCTCTGGATATCCCGCGACCGCGATACCAAAACCACGCGGATCGGGATGCCGCCCAGACTGAGCGAATGCCCGCACGGCTTGGACAAGATCCGACGCATATGAATAATCGCTCGTAAGCGCTGTCGTTCCACTTGGTAAATCACCACGCAGCGCGAGAATGTTTGAGACTCCAGCCTCTGCATAGCGTGACAAGATTCGATCGATGTCTTGCGCCGAATGATTGACGCATGTCAAGTGAGGCATCGCATCGAGTCCAGCTTCTTTGCCAATTCGCACGACAAGATCGTGCGTGAATTGGCGCGTCGATCCGCCAGCGCCATATGTCACAGAGACAAATGATGGCCGCAATTTGCCGAAATCCGTTATGGTTGTGAAGAATGAATCCCAGCCAGCCTCGTTCTTGGGCGGGAAAAACTCAAAGCTTGCGGTGAATGAGTCGCGAGCGAGAACATCAACGAGATGCATGTGGACACTCTAGCACTAGAATGATGAAGTGCCACCAACGGTTCGACGAATCCCACGACCAACAGCGCAACGACTCAGTTTGTACTTGCGCGAGATTCAGCCATTGATCGCTCAAGGTCAGCCGACAATCAGTTCACGCGAATTGGGGGAAAAGCTTGGTGTTTCCAGCGCGCAAGTTCGAAAAGATCTTGCATGGGTGGTTCAATCGCGGCAAACTGGCGAATCTGGTCGATCAGGGGTGGGTTACAACTGTTTCAAGATGAATGATTCAATTCGCCACGTTATTGGTGCGAACCGTCGATGGCCCACGGTCTTGGTAGGGGTTGGCAATATCGGCCGCGCTCTTCTGGCGTATGGCGGATTCGCGCAAGATGGTTTTTCTATCGCCGCCATTTTCGACGCCAACCCACGGATGGAAGGGAAGCGCGTTGGTGGTCTCGCTATTCAACCAACGAGCGCACTTCGTAAAGTTATTCGAACGAATCGGATTTCAATTGGAATTCTTGCAGTGCCACGATCTGCCGCACAAGTAGTTGCGACACAACTGTGCGATGCAGGGATTCGAGGAATCCTCAACTTTGCGCCGATGAGAATCGCAGTCACAGAAGGGGTCAGCGTGACCAATGTTGATGTGAGCGTTGCGCTTGAGCAACTTTCGATGGACATTTCAATTCGCGATCAGTTACGATTGAGCGCAGAAGGAGCGGCATGAAAGCAACACAACTGCGCGGAGTGATCATTGGCGCAATCGCCGCCATTTTCTCTCTCGGTGGCTGCAACCCTGTCGTGCTTACCCCCAACCAGAACGATGCGTTACGACGCCAAGTTCGTGATTTGCAGGAGCAGGTGAATTCCGCCAAAGCGAAGCAGGTCGAACTGGAACAACAAATCGCTCAATCCGCGAAGGCGGCGGAGGAAAAGTCCTCGATTGACCCTGCGATTCTTGCCGCAACCCCGCATGTTGCAATGGTGCAAATTGGCAGTCCGAGTGGCTTTCTGGCATCCAAAGCAGGTGTTGAAACAGGCGGATGCACAGCAAGGATTTATCTAGAACCATCCGATGGCCTTGGCCGCTTTCTTCAGATCGTCGGAAGCGTGCAAATTTCAATCTTCGAATTGAAAGCCGGCGGTAAATCCCAAACTCTCGGTCAAGCGGAATTTTCACCAGGTCAAGTTCGCGATGCGTGGCGTGGAGGGTTACTTGGGACCCATTACACATTCGAAATCCCATTGGCAGGATCAGGCTGGAATTGTCAGGGGAGTGTCACGGCGAAATTGGAATTCCGCGACGGGACCACAGGTAAACTTTTCACCTCTGAGCGCCAACTGATTCTTCAGAAATAGTCCCAATGGAAAGTAACACCACAATCAATAGACAGCAACATGTCCGTATCACTCAATCAGTAGTGTGCATAGTTATTCTTTCGATCATCACTGCGGCGACAACCGGCTGCCAGAAGCCGCTTTTCAACGAGAAAAATCCTCGAAATCAATTCGATACATACGACACGCTTCGGCAGCAAAATCAGCAACTGCTCATACCCGATGAGTTTGGAAATCTACAGCCTGCGCTGCGCGCGCGGCTTGCTCCGCAAAATTAATTCACGGCTGAAATTGCAAAATTTACTCACGGTTCTGCGTTTTCCTTCCGATAAAGATGGTCGGAGCAATCGCAACTGTGACTACTCAAACCACCAGTTCCATTCACGCAAAGACCGCCCAGTCTGCTTTGGCGTCACCCTCTATAAGTGGAGGCTCCAATGAAATTCGTACCAAGCGCCGCCGCTTCACAGTTTGGGCAAGTTTCGTTGGTGGAATGACCGCAGTCGCAGGAATTCTGCTCGCTGGTGATCGAGGAGCACCCACAGTGGATGCGGCTGTCAATGCGACGGTTGTTGGACTTTCACCTGTCAGCGAGGCATCGCTGATTCTTCCTCGAGATGCGCAACCTATTCCAGGACAGTGGCAAGCGATCGTCATTCATCATTCCGCAACTCCCGCAGGCGATTCCGTCACTCTCAATAGACAGCACACAGCGTCCGGCCTTTCTGGGTTGGGATATCACTTTGTGATTGGCAATGGGCAGGGTCTTGGCGACGGTCTTGTGGAAGTTGGATATAGATGGAATCGCCAGCTCGCGGGAGCGCATGTCGCAGGTGCGAACCCTATAGAAAGTCGAAATGGATTGGATCGTACGAGCCTTTCTACGGCTGATGCGGATCAATACAACCGCCATTCCATTGGAATTTGCATGATTGGAAATGGAAATCGACGAGAATTCACAGATCGCCAGATTCACGAATTGATCTCAATTGTGCGTGCATTGCAGGCGCAATTTGGCATTCCAGGATCTGCGGTCTATCTGCATTCTGATCTGTCAAAGGTCAGTAGCCCAGGGAAATTCTTCCCAACCGCAGAGTTTGAAGCTCAAATCCGTCGACCGTAATCGTTTGGATTTGGTTCAGATCGCTGGGCTATTTTGAAAATTTTTTTGTCAAAAATGTAGATTGCAAATTGCATTTACATTGATATATTCTTAAAAGATTCCTTGGTTTCAATGCATTTGGCTATTGTTGCTTTTGGGATGTTTTTTGAATTCTTACCAATTTCTTACAAAGCGAAAAAATCCCAATGAGCTCTAAAGTTGCGGTTGATGATCTGTTCGGCTACAAAGTTGTGGCCTTGCTTGGAGAGGGCGCACGCAGCAAGCTCTATGCGGTGAAAGATCGCCAAACAGGCGCGACATACACGCTCAAGCATGTTGTGATTGACGAAAGTCGTGATAAGGACGATCGCTATCTGAAGCAGGTTGAAACGGAATACGCAACCTTGCGTGAGTTGGATCATCCCGCAATTCGGAAAATGATCGCACTCAAGCGCGCTCGACCGATCTTGAAAGTGATGGAAGTTGCGCTTGTTCTGGAGATGATCGATTCTTCGACGCTCGAAGAAGATCCACCGAAGTTGCTTCGTGATTATGTTCGCATTTTTGCCGAGGTCGCTGAAGGCCTTGCTCATATGCATACAAAAGGATTCGTCCATGCGGATATGAAGACTGGCAACATCATGATGCCGGTTGGAAGGGACTCTGAGAAGATGGCAAAGATCATCGACTTGGGGCAATCGTGCAAGATTGGAACAATCAAGCCGCGATTTCAAGGTTCGCCTGGATATATGGCGCCAGAACAGTCAGCGAAGGAACCGATTGTCGAGCGAACGGATGTTTATAACTTTGGGGCAATGATGTATCGGGCGTTGGTGCGGGATTATGCTGAAACAGTTCTTGTTCCAGGCAAATCCAAATCGCGGGCACCAGAAGAAGTTCCATCCACAATTCCAGCAGATGAAAAAGTTCCGGGTTTGAGTAGCGAACTGTCCGTTCTTGTTTCGGAATGTTTGCACTTGAAGATAGATCGGCGAATTGATTCGATGCAGAAAGTTGCCAACAAACTGCGATCTCTCGAATCAACAGTGAAGAATATTTCGCTTTGATTTCGCTTTGATTTCGCTTCACGTACAATATGTCCATGCTTTGGTTTATCAGCCATGCGATTCTTTTCAGTGTGCTGGCTTTCGATCCGCCAACTCCCTTATTTGTTGATCAATCAATCAAGGACATCGCCGCTGCGCAAGCTCTTGAAGTTCGCGTTCAAAGCTCCCAAGCAAAAGTCAGGGGAGCGTGTGTTGGCTTGGAAATCTTGGACACGCTTGGGCCAAAGTCAAGCGGAAGCGGAACGATCATCTCGAAGGATGGCTGGATCATGACCGCTGGGCATGTCTGTGGCAGTCCAAATCTTGATGTGACCATCTATTTTATGGACGGCACAACAGCAAAGGGAAAGACCGCGGGTTTGTACTGGGACGGTCTGAAGGATTGCGGAATGATTCGGTTCGATCCCACTGGGCACGACTTGGTTGTTGCTGAACTTGGTTCGATGGAAGGGCTTCAAGAAGGGGATTGGGTCATTTCGTTTGGTCACACTTATGGAATCGAGAAAGATCCTTTTCGTCCGCCCGTATTGCGGCTTGGGCGATTACTCGGGGTCAACGATGGCGTGATCACTATGGATGCGCCGCTTTCTTCTGGAGATTCTGGTGGAGGGGTCTTTGACTTGGATGGTCGGCTCATTGGGATCAATTCAACTGCGGGTCAAGAGCCAAGTCAGAATTCCGCTACGACGATCGATTTCGCAAAGAGTCGAATGACAGATATGCAACAGAATGCCGCACAGGGCGCAGATGCCGATCTGGAACGAGAAGGAAAGCACGAAAAATTTGGGCCAAATCAAAGGCAAGTCATGATCCAGATGCCTTCGGAAAAAGCGCTCTATAAAGGAGAAGAAAAGAATCTGCAAGGTATTGCCCATGCAGTTGATCAGGCGATCTTGATGACTGTTGGCGTCTTCGTCGACGGGAAAATTGTGTGTTATGGAACGGTCGCCGATGAGTCAGGATTCATTCTCGCAAAGGCGTCAGAAGTTGGAACAACGAGCAATGACTTGATGATCGCGCTCGCAGATGGATTGATGGTCTCGGGAAAGCGAATCGCAGTCGATCGAGAATTAGACCTTGTCTTCATCAAAATCTCAGAAGAGCTTGAAGCCCCAAATTTTTCTGTTGATAAAACTCCCGCTCTCGGGGCAATTCTTGTAACTGTGGGTCGTAGTGGAAGTCCACTCGCGTTTGGTGTGCGGAGTTTGGATGAATATCGACCAGGTCGTAGCGATGTCACTACTTCATATCTTGGCGTGCGTGCAAGAGAATCGAGTCCAGAAGAGCGAAGTCAACATGGCGATCGCGGTGGAGTCATCTTGATGCAGGTTCCGCCGGGAATGCCGGCGGGACGAGCGGGACTTCTTGCCGGAGATTTTGTGACAAGCGTTGCGGGAGTTTTGGTCACAACACAAGCGGAGCTCGGCGAGGCCGTGCGAAAGCACGCCGCGGGCGAAGTGATCGAAATCATTCGAACGAAAGATGGTCAGGAAGAAGTTATTCGAGTGAGACTCGCAGCGCGGCCGAGAGAATATGGTCCACCGCCATCCACCCCCATTTTCCCTGCAAGCAAGCGCACAAGTGGATTTGGATCAGTCATTCAACACGACACAACACTGCGCAGTGATGAAGTCGGCGGTCCACTCGTCGATTTGAATGGGAATATTGTTGGTGTCAATATTGCGCGTGTCGATCGCACAAAGTCATACGCCCTCTCATCGGCCGTTGTGAAAAGTGCGATTGACCGATTTATGGCACAAGCGAAGGCTGGCGCAGAACCAATGCCACTCGATGATCCTCTGCTGTCAGGAATCGCGATAATTCAAGATGGCCCACTCATTCGCCTTGATGCGAGTAGTGCGGAAATTATTGGCGCAACATTACGCTTCACGCAGATCGAGGACACGCCAAATTCGTTGGATGCTTGGGTCGATTCGAATGACTATGCAAGATGGTTGGTCGAATTCAGCAAGCCTGGAGATTATGCCGTGGCAGTCATTCAATCTTGTACGGAAGATTGTGCTGGGCAAGAGTTTGAAGTGTCATTTGGCGAAACAACTCTTAAAGGCAAAACCGAAGCAACCGCGGATTGGTCCGATTTCAAAAGCGTTGGTATTGGATCGATTCATGTGGAGTCGATTGGACGAGCGATCATCGAAGTAAAGACTGGTGGATGGCTGAAGGGTCCGTTGATGAATTTGCATGGGATAGAGTTGAAGCGGACAAGCTGAGCAGAACCAAAAAATGACATCACAACTTTCCGATCACTGGCATTTGCGATTTCTCGAACTCGCGGGGCGAATCGCAACGTGGAGCAAGGATCCATCACGCGGAGTTGGCGCAGTGATTGTCTCGCCATCGAAGCAGATCATCAGCACAGGATTCAATGGATTGCCGCAAGGGATCGCAGATCATCCTGAGCGACTTCAGCGACCAGTCAAGTATGACTTGATCTGTCACGCGGAACTGAATGCGATTGTTCAGTGCGCGCGCAACGGAGTCACTCCAGTCGGATGCACGATGTACGCCACTTTCAGTCCCTGCGTGCAGTGTTCGCTGGCGATTATTCAAGCGGGGCTGGTCGAAGTCGTGACATACGAAGTTGCCGGTGAAGGCGATGAGCATTGGAAGCGGTCACATGATTTGGCGTGCGCGTTGTTCTCCGAAGCTGGGGTGCGATACCGCACTTTTCCCGCTTCGGTAAACTCTCGTGAATGAACAAGAAATCAAATTCGTTTGTTGCAGGCGTTGCATTTGGTATCGCTGCGAGTGCCACACTCGTCTGCGTTTTTGCCGCTTCTTCTCAGGGTCAATCACCGCCGGCGGGGACTTCCGCGCCGCAAGCCGCGCCCGCGCCAACTGGCCCGATCACACCGTCTGGTGCGGATGACGCGCAAGCCTTGGCGCTCTTCACACAATTTGTTGGGACGTGGGATGTGCAAGGTGTCGCAACTTCTGCCGATGGAAAAACAAGCGGACCATTTCGCGGGGAGTCTCAGTTCGGTTGGATTCTTGGCGGAAATTTTCTCTCGGGCGATCATGTGCTGTGGAATACAGATGGTGCTGCGTTGCAATCAATTGATCTGATGGGATTCACTCCTGGTGTCGGATTTACTCGCAGTGAAATCACCAACGGCGATCGATCGATGTTTCTTTCTGCAGGTATGAACGATGACGCGGCGCGTGCATTGACATTCGTCACATCCAATCCATTGACAACTGCTGATGGAAAACCGCGATCAATTTCCACAACATTCATGTTTGGATTTGATGGTTCGATCACTTGGGACACGCAATTTCAGATCGACGATCAGCCTGCGGGATCGGTGAAATTGACGCTGACTCGAACGAGCGCTGTTCCTGGAATTTCGGCTCCAAATACGCCTCACGGTGCTCCAATGACAGCGCAGGGTTCGGGCGCGAATGCAGGCGCAAACGGTGGAAGTTTCATCGTGCAGACTCCTCAAGGTATGGCGGTGACTCGTGCGCCACAAACAGCCGCCGAAAATCAACAGTTGATGTCGGCGATGATGAAGCAACGCCAACAAATGCAGGCGCAGATGAACACGATGCAAGGTCAAGTTCCCGATATGTCCAGAACGATGAATGGAATGGTTCAGTAGAGTTATTAAATGATACGACTCGCATTCTTCGTGGCAATCGCCTCCGCGTGGACTGCGGCATTAACTATTGTTGGCGCGTATGCGGGATGGACATTTGTTGCGGTGAAGCAAGCTGGCGTGGCAAATCTCATCGACCCCGCATTCGTGGGAGTTGAGCCCGCAATGATCTCGCGATATGTCGGTGGGCAAATCACCCGAATGCCATTCGAGGCAATCAATATCGCAAGTATTTTCTTACCCGCGATTCTCGCTCCGTTGATCGGAGGTCGCCCATCGTTGAAGTTGCAAGTGGGATCGATGCTTTGGCTGCACCGAGGCGTTCTTGTGATGCTTGCCGCCGCACTTTTGTGCGCAATCTTTTCGGTACAACTGGGATTCGAATTGCGCGACGCATCAACGCAATACTGGACAGCTGTGGTGGCCCACGATGCTCCTGTGACTTCTCTTGCAAAAGATGCACTTGATGCGGTGCATGGTCGCGCTCAGTCGATCTATCTCTCGATGACAGGCGTTGCCGCATTGTCGGCAGTATCAGGCGCAATATTCCTTACTCGGCGCAGTGCGATAATCTCTCACGCATGAGTAACAGCGACGATTCAAAACAGTTTTCACTTCATTCGCGCCACGCTCTTGTTGGTGGAGCCACGCAAGGAATCGGCCGTGCGTGTGCGGAAGCGTTCGCAAACGCTGGAGCATCTGTCACACTTGTCGGGCGCAATCCCGACGGTTTGAAGAAGGTGCTCGCCGAACTTCCGTCACCTTGCGGATCTTCGCAAACTCATCGCATGTTGCTAGTGGATTATGCGGATTGGCGTGCGGTTGGTGTCGCACTTGACGCGCACGTTGCATCGCATGGTGTGGTGCATATCGTCCTGCATAACACTGGTGGCCCAGCGCCCGGCCCCGCGATCGATTCCAAGCCAGAAGATTTCGCGCGTGCATTCGAACAACATGTGTTGACTGGTCAAGCGATCGTGCAAGCGTGCGCGCCAGGAATGCGCGACGCGAAGTATGGGCGGATCATCAACATCACCAGCACATCGGTCTTGACGCCCATCCGCGGACTTGGAGTTTCCAACACGATTCGTGCGGCGGTCGCGAATTGGGCGCGGTCACTTGCAGGGGAACTTGCGCCACTTGGGATCACTGTCAATACAATCTTGCCGGGGTTCACAAAGACAGCAAGACTTGAAGCAATTTTCAAAGGGCGCGCATCTCGTTCGGGATCGAGCATCGAAGAAATCGAGCGCGGTGCGATCGCCACGATTCCGATGGCCCGACTTGGTGAGGCAAGTGAGATTGCATCAGTCGCACTTTTCTTGGCATCGCCAGCGGCGAGTTATCTCACAGGCGTGAATCTCCCTGTTGATGGTGGCCGAACGGCGATGCAGAGTTGAGTTATGAGTGGCAGCGGAGAAATCATCGATATTTCACCACGCATTTCGCAGCGTCTTGCTGTCTTTCCAGGAGATGTTTCTCCGACGCGTGAAGTTGCTTTCGATATGAAGCGTGGAGATGCGTTCACGCTCAGCGCAATACGAACCACAGTTCATCTTGGATCGCACGCCGATGCGCCGAGTCACTATGGATTGGATGGTCGCACGATGGAGCAACAGCCACTTCATTTGTATTGGGGACCATGCGAAGTTGTGCGTGTTCGATCGGATCGAGTGGGCGTGATCAAGCGATGCGGACTTTCAGATCTTGCTGTCGCAGAGAAGTGGGTGCCAACGGTCGCGCGTTTGTTGATCGCGACAGATTCGAATGCAAA
>SXSS01000125.1 GCA_005792145.1 Planctomycetia bacterium
GATTGAGAGACGCAAGCGTGTCAATGATGATTCCAGAAACGACGATGCGCGTATACCACTTGTTGTCGGCGGGAATGACATGCCACGGAGATTCCTTCGAAGATGTTGTTTGGATCATCGATTCATAGGCGTCCATATATTGATCCCAATACTGTCTCTCCTTGACGTCTGCTGCTGAAAATTTCCAGTTTTTCTCTGGAGTGTCGATCCGTTCAAGAAAGCGTTCCTTCTGTTTTGCCTTCGAGACATTGAGAAAAAACTTGCGAACGACTGTTCCATTTCTCCCCAAGAATTCTTCCATCTGGCGGATATCTGCCTGCCGCTTCTGAAAGATGTTTTTCCCAACAAGTTCTGGTGGAATTTTTTGAACTTTCAGAATTTCTGGATGCACTCGCACCACAAGAACTTCTTCGTAATAAGAGCGATTGAAGATTCCAATCATTCCGCGTGCCGGCAATCGCCGCATCGATCGCCACATATAATCATGATCAAGTTCCTCAGTTGAAGGTGCCTTGAATGAGTGCACCTCACATCCTTGCGGATTGATCCCCGACATCACATGCTTGATGACCCCATCCTTGCCCGCAGCGTCCATTGCCTGAAAAATGAGCAGGATTGACCAATGATCTTGCGCATAAAGCATGTCTTGCAGTTCCGCCATCATCTGCACGCTCTCTTCCAGGATTTCTTTTGAATCCCCCTTATTTATTCCTGGCAATCCATCCGTTTCATTCGGATCGCAATGCTTCATACGAAATGACTCGCCGTCGGTCACTGCATACTTTTCGCGCAGGGTCTTTGCGGCTTTTAGTATGTCTTTGGGTTTCATAGACGTATGTTGTAACAGGAAAATTATCGCGCTAAAATTTTGACTTTCGTTCGATTTGGAGTAGAGTTTCTTTATGCCTTTGCGAATATTTTCCCTTGTAACACTCGTCTTGTTCGGCAGTGCATTTGCAGGACAGCCTCTGCCTCTAAATTCAGTTCATTCTGCTGGCATTGCACCGCCTTACTTTGAGATTCCAGGCGAACTCGAATTCTCCGGCGAATTGATTGTTCGTTTGAATCAAGGCTTGAACAAGTCGCAACGCGCAACCGCACTTGGATTGATCTCGAAGCAGACCGTTCGCCAACATCTGGCGACCGATGAATTTATTCTCTCGCTTGGACTGACACCAGAACAAATTGGCATTTCCGAAAATCGACGCGTTGAAGAATTGCTTTCGACTGGCCTCTTTCAATATGCCCATCCCAATTGGATCGTCTACCCAACGGTGATTCCCAATGATCCACGATTGAACGAACAATGGCATCACGTCATGATGAAGTCCGCCGAAGCTTGGAATATTTCCAGTGGTTCGTCAAGCGTTATTGTTGCCGTGACTGATACTGGAATTGTTCCTCACGAAGATCTCACGCACCGCGTCGGTGGGTACAACGCCGTTTCGCATCTTGCGGAGGTTGATGGCGGAAACTTGACTGATTTGCATGGTCATGGAACGCATGTCGCAGGTTGTGCTGCGGCGTCTGGCAACAATGGCGTCGGAGTTGCAGGAGTTGGTTGGTCGCTTTCGATCATGCCGATTCGTGTCAGTGAGGCCTCAGGAGGCGGTGCTTCCATGGATGCTCTCTTGGAAGGTCAACGATGGGCAATCGAACATGGTGCGAAGGTTGTCAGTGCGAGCTATTCAGGCATTGGATATGAGGCGATCGAAACGACGGGTGCGTATATTCGTACTCTTGATGGATCGCTTCTGTGGGCGGCAGGAAATTCTTCTACAAACCATTCGGCCTGGGATTTCGAACATGTACTCGTTGTCGGTGCAAGCGATCAGAATGATCAGCGTGCATATTTTTCCAGTTACGGATTTGGTGTGGATCTTTTCTCTCCTGGAGTTGCAATTCTCAGTTCCACAAAAGATGGCTCCTATCAAGCTTGGAGCGGAACGAGTATGGCAACTCCAGTTGCCAATGGTGCACTTGGCGTGATTCGCTCGACAAATCCAGCTCTTTCTGCGACCCATGCGGAGTACATACTTCTCAACGCATGTGATCCATGGGGCGGTGCAAGCAACACGATTGAATGGGGATTTGGACGCATCAATCTCAAGATTGCAGCGGAACAAGCGATTGCGGCGATGTCACCTCAACCTCCTGTTGCTCGCAATGACATCGCGAATTCATTCACAGGAGGCCCTGTTGATATTGATGCTCTCAACAATGATTATGACGCAAACATGGATGCGCTTGTAATCGATTGGGCTGCACCTCAAAGTTCGATGGGAGATCCTGTAAGTATTGTTCAAGGTGTTGGGCCAGCTGGACGAGATGTGGTTCGACTGACAACACTTACTTCGGCAAATCCTGGAACTCGAACGATCGAATATCGACTTCGCGAACCAATTTCTAGATTGACTTCTCAAGCGACGATCACACTCACCCTTGAGCCATCAAGACAACCGACCAATCCAATCGGTGAAACACCTGGCATGGCTTGCAAGTATTACGAACTTGCTGAGTTAAGTGTTTTACCGGATTGGAGCACGCTGAGTCCGTATATGCATGAATTGGTTGCGTCAGTGAATTTTCCAAGCACGGATGGAATTTTCTCTGGCAGTGGTCGAGCCGATCAAGTTGGAGCTGTCTACGACGGATGGTTGATGGTGCCGACTTCAGGTATTTGGACCCTTTCAATCGGATCGGATGATGGTTCTAAACTCTCGATTGGATCAGAAGTTGTTATTGATAATGATGGATTGCACGGAATGCTCACCAAGTCTGCGCAATTTTCTTTCGAGGCAGGCATGTATCCGATTCGATTGGAATTTTTCGAGAATGGTGGCGGTGCAGGAATGACATTTTCATGGAGTGGTCCAGGGATGACGAGCCAGATCATCGCCCCTGAATATCTTTGGCATGGCGGTAGTGTGTCGCGTGCGGATATCACCCGCGATGGTCGTGTGAATGCGATTGATCTTACGATACTTTTAAGTGCGTGGGGTACATCGAACATTCCCGCTGACATAAACGGTGATGGAATTGTGAACTCATCTGATCTCACTTATGTGTTGAGTGCTTGGGGCGAATAGTCGAGAATATTCAGCTCCGTTACAGTGCATTTCAAGTGCGAAGAAGCGATACAGTTCGCATCGGTTACAGAAGTGCCACGGATACAGCCACGAACTTTGCTCCAGATAGAGCCACAAAAACGAGCATCGTTTTGCGTGGTCGCCGTCGAGAACATTTCCTGCGCGAGTTTGCAAGCCGAGCCGGATTCCGCGTAGACGAGGCGCAGTATGTTTGCGCGCCAAAACATACGCCCCGCAGCGTTCACATAAAACAATTCCGTATTTGTTTAAGCCTGTGTTGAAATCAGTCCGCTGCGAAAATCCACGCGAAAATCCACGCGAAAGAAATTTGAGCCGAATTCCAAATGCCGATTTGGTAATGATTTTCCCCATAAAAAATTTGTTTGCCTATTTTCGCAAACCCCCCTTTCACACCTTCACAAAGAAGGATTGAATGCGAAAAACAGAATGAACCGTACTGGGCTCGAACCAGTGACCTCCTCCGTGTCATGGAGGCGCGCTAGCCAACTGCGCCAACGGTCCGTCAAATCACATCCTACGACGATGCGCACGAATGGGCAAGCAAGGCTGTTCTTCAAGCGAGCCACTCTTCACGAATGCGCGGCGACGCAGCGATCAATTCGCTTGATGGAACTTGCTTTGCCAAGAATTGCCAGCGTGTCAAAGATTGGAGGGCTGATCGTTCCACCACAAAGCGCAACCCGTAAAGGTTGAGCGATTGATCCGAGATTTCCTCCTGCGTCAAGATCAATGTAAGGCTTGATCGCCGCCTCAAGACCCTGCACAGACCAATCGTCGCACTCTGCCAAAATCTTGTTGAGTGCCTTCAAATGGTCCCGCCCGCTCGGCGCCGTTCCCTGTAGCACTTTCTTGACAGCCTTCGCATCCCACTCAAGCGCATCGTCTGCAACTGTGATGAAGCCATTTGTTCGAAAGAGATCGTCAAGTGTCTTGCTGCGCTCTTGGCTTGCATCGCAGAGAGATCGGAACTGTGCATCCGTCACGCGTGACATGAACTCAGGATGAAATGCGCGTCCATGGTCGGCAACTTTGGTCACAAATTCCTCGCGCGGCATCGCTTGTAATGCGTGCAAATTGAATGCAAGCAATTTGGAACGATCAAACTTCGCTGGAGTCTTCACAACGCGTGCAAGATCAAAGTGGCTCTTGAGAAATTCTCGGTCAAACTTTTCCAAATCTCCACCAGGACTCCATCCATTGAGAGATAAAAAGTTACAGATGACTTCCGGCAAATATCCAGATCGCCGGAAATCGTCCACATTGATTTCTGGAAGTATCACTCCAAGTGCTGAAGCCAGAGCGCCAGCAGAAGCAATGTCCAATTGCGTGTTTTTATCCTTGATCCATGCGGCGAAAATGGTGGGATCGACCGTGCCTGCTGGTGGCGCAGTCATCCCCCGCTCTGCGATTGCCTTGCGCAGAACTTTATCTTTGTCACGCTTGGACATCTTCGATCCATCAGGATTGAAGATGAGAGGCAAATGACCATAGATCGGCCTGCGAAAACCAAGTGCATCTTGCAGAACAATGTGCTTCGCGCTGTTGTTGAAATGCTCCTGCGCGCGCAAGACATGCGTCACTCCCATCAATTCGTCATCAACAACAACGGCAAAGTGATACGTTGGAAAACCATCCGCTTTGCGTATGACGAAGTCGTCGGTCTCCCCAGCTGGAATGATCGCGTCACCAAGAATCTCGTCGCAAATAGTGATGGAATTTTGCGGCGTATGAAATCGAATGACAGCGGGCTTTCCCGCAGCAAGAAATTCAGCAACTTTTTCCGCGCTCAACGAACGAGCGGCTTCTCCTGTGTACCGAAACGGCTTGTTCTCAGCCTTCGCGGCGTCACGCAATACGGCGAGTTCTTCAGTTGTTTCGAATGCGTAATACGCTTTGCCGCTGGCGAGCAAGAGATCAAAATACTTCTGATAGATATCCAGTCGCTGTGCTTGGAAGTATGGCCCGCGATCGCCACCACCACATCTTTCGAAGACGGGTCCTTCATCCCAATCGATTCCAAGCCACAACAAATCTTTGACGAAGCCAATACTCGCCGCGTCGCTTGATCTCTTTTGATCCGTGTCTTCGATGCGCAGAACAAATGTTCCACCTCTGCCCTTGGCAAACGCCCAGCAGAAAAGCGCAGTGCGCGCCCCTCCAACATGAAGATGACCCGATGGACTTGGAGCAAAGCGGGTGACGATTGTGCTGGAAGTTGAACTCATTGGTTGCCCTATGAACTGGCGGAGTAAGATGAAGTTGTGAAGCCTAGCAAATCGGAAGTTGTGTCAAATGAAGGCACGCGAATCGGCGTGCTTTCGGACAGTCATGGAGATGCGCTGCGCACTCGTTTCGCGGTCGAAGAACTCAGTCGGCTTGGCGCAACAATATTCATTCACTGCGGTGATATTGAGACAATTGAGTGTCTCGATCCTCTGGCTGGACTTGACGCACACATCGTCTTTGGCAACTGCGACGAACCATCCGATCTTCAGGGATACGCACGCTCGATCGGCATTGCTGTTCATCATCCGCTTGGCGAAGTCATCGTCGATGGTCAGCGGATCGCATTCACCCACGGTGATGATCCCAAGTGCATGCAGCGACCGATCGGTTCCAAGGCACATTGGCTTTTTCATGGACACACGCATCTCAAGCGAGATATCAAAATCGAATCAACAAGGGTGATCAATCCTGGAGCGTTGTATCGAGCGAAGCCGCATACTGTTGCTTTGGTCACTCCCAACAGCGGGCGGGTGGAATTTCAAACGATCTTGTAAGAGCTCGCATGTGCAAATGAAATCTCAACATGAAATCCAACTGACCCAATGAAATCTGAAACGCTTCAACTGCTTGTCCTCCTATTCAACTTCGCATCTGTTTGGATGATGGTCGGGCTGATTTGGTTGATTCAACTCGTCCATTATCCACTCTTTGCTTTCGTAGGCAGAGACGCATTCGTCTCGTATGCCGCCCAGCATGTCCGAAGAATCACATTCCTTGTTGCGCCAATTATGTTGATTGAACTCGTCACATCGATTGCGCTCTTCGTATTTCGGCCGCCTGCGGTGCAGATGTGGATGGTGGTCATCGGAATGATTCTGGTCGCAGTGGCTTGGATATCGACTTGGACGATGCAAATCCCCGCCCACGAAAAACTCGCACTGGGATTTGATTCGCCCTCGTATCTCCGGCTTGTGCGCACAAATTGGATTCGCACCATCGCATGGACTTTCCACGGCATCCTGACAGGTTGGATGTGCTGGATATGTTTGACAGCACTGGCGCAAAGTGCTTGAAGATGCTGCGAACTTGTACGCTATG
Organism: Planctomycetia bacterium; assembly: GCA_005792145.1. GTDB lineage: Bacteria > Planctomycetota > Phycisphaerae > Phycisphaerales > SM1A02 > F1-60-MAGs104. The sequence continues at coordinate 6,435 of SXSS01000125.1, forward strand.
CCTATGAGTCGGCACCGGAAACCTCGCAAGCGCATTGAACTTCCGCCAATTCATTTGGGCCCTGGAATACTTGAGCAATCGAATACGTCCACTCCGTTTACGATAGACATTTTTGCGTGGAATACGGATCGATTCGTCGAACACAAGATCACTTCTCTCATTGATATCGCAAGGCTGCGTGAGAATCTTCCGATACTGTGGCTCAACATCGATGGAACGCCCGACGCTGCAATTCTGTCACAACTCGGTCAACTCTTCGATCTCCATCCTCTTGCGCTCGAAGATGTGCAACATCCGACTCAACGCGCAAAGGTTGAACCATTTGGTGAGAATCTTTTTGTTGTTGTTCCAATGCCTATAAATGAAAGTGGACCATTTGAAACAGAACAGTTGGCGATGTTTGTCGGTCCATCTGCGGTGATCACGATCTCAGAACGCTGTGACGGTGATTGTCTCGAATTTGTGCGGCGACGCATTCGACAGCACGAAGGTCGCATTCGAGATAAAGGCGCGCCATATTTGGCATTCGCGATTTTTGATACGGTCATTGATCATTATTTTCCCATCGTCAACCAACTCGGCGAGCGCATCGACATGATCGAGGAGGATGTTGTCGACAGCCGCACTGCGCCCGATATGTATGCGATCCGCGATGCGAAACATGATCTGGCAAAGGTGCGTCAAGCGATTTGGCCGATGCGCGATGCGTTGACGGCGATGATGACGATGGAAGCTTGGTTTGATATGGAACACCGCATTTTTCTACGCAACGCACTCGATCATGTCATGCGACTCATCGACATGCTCGACTCGGAGCGCACGATGGCTTCTGACTTGATGGAGCTTTCGATTGCGATCGCGAATGCGAAACTCGGCGAGGTGACGAAGGTGCTGACGATGATTGCCACCATTTTTATTCCGATCACTTTTATTGCCGGCGTCTATGGGATGAATTTCGATTTTATGCCCGAACTGCATTGGAAGTATGGATACGGGCTTGCGCTAGGCTTGATGGGGTTGACCATTGGTGGATTTCTGCTGATGTTTTGGCGACGCGGTTGGTTTCGTTCGGCGATGATGGGCGCGCGGCCTGCGCGACGCGAATAGAGCCACGGAATCGAGCGACGGAATCGAGCCACGGACACAGCCGCGGACACAGCCACGGACACAGTCGCGGACACAGTCGCGGACACAGCCACAGAATCGCATAAGTGATCAGCCGTGAAAAGTCCTCTCGGGGCTCAAACAGTCCTCGGCGACCGACACGATCCAGTTTGCGAAATTTGTTTGCAAGTGATGTCGGTCGCCTGCGGAACTCGCCCGAGAGAACTTTCCAACGGCTGGACACGCAAACAGATTCGAGCCACGGACACAGTCGCGGACACAGTCGCGGACACAGCCACAGAATCGCATAAGTGATCAGCCGTGAAAAGTCCTCTCGGGGCTCAAACAGTCCTCGGCGACCGACACGATCCGATTTACGAAATTTATTTGCAAGCGCCGTCGGGTCGCCTGCGGAACTCGCCCGAGAGAACTTTCCAACGGCTGGAGACGCAAACAGATTCGAGCCAAGCACACAGCTGCGAAAACGAACATCGTTTCGCGTGTGCGCCGTCGGGTCGCCTGCGGAACTCGCCCGAGAGAACTTTCCAACGGCTGGAGACGCAAACAGATTCGAGCCACGGATTCGAGCCAAGCACACAGCCGCGAAATCGCACATCGTTTCGCGTGTGCGCCGTTGGGAGGTATGTCCTGCGCGATTTTGCAAGCCGAGCCAGAGTCCCCGTAGGGCGAGGCGCAGCGTGTTTGAGCGCCAGATCATGCGTTCTGTGGCGCGGGCATAAATC
>SXSS01000126.1 GCA_005792145.1 Planctomycetia bacterium
CCCGACGAGCTACCAGGCTGCTCTACCCCGCAGTCAAGTCGATGATTGTAGGCATTTCCTCGAATTTCGTCAATCATCGCTTCAATTCGAACGAACTTCCCAAATTGCGCAGCGACTATTCTTAGGTCTCTCCATTCATCAGAGGAACCTCAGCATGGCATCGAATCAAACATGGCTCGTGAAGTACAAATTGCCTGGCGATCAAGTTCGAACGCCGCGCGAAATCATTGTCACCGCGATCAGTCAATCGGATGCGAAAAAGGTTGCGCAGGCAATGATCCCATCCGCGATCATCCTCGGCGGGCCGCAACCAGTCCGCTGAAACTTTGCCTGGAATCTCACTCTTTTTTACCCTAATTCTATCAATAGGACCCCCCAATGACCCCAGAAACCGCCGTCGCATTCAAGCAACTTCATCACGCAAGTCTCACTGCCAACGCTCTCGACACAAAGACCAAGGAATTGATCGCCGTGGCATGTGGCGTCACACGCCTTTGCGAAGGTTGCATCGTCCACCACACGAAGGCCGCAAAAACCGCTGGCGCAACTCTTCAAGAACTCCACGAAATGCTCGATGTCTGCACAATGATGAACGGCGGTCCCGCAACAATTTACGGGAAAAAAGCGGTTGATGCATTCGGTATGTGACACCTGCGAATTATCCGAAGAATTGTGAGTCCAAAACAGATTGCATGCGTAGAGTTTTTCTCATCGAGATTTTACGATGTCAACATTTTCTAAACACCTTCTTAACAATGTCCCAGCCCTCCCCAAGACACAATAACCCTCTCAAAATGAAATCTGAAACCATTCGAATTCGTAAGTATCCCAATCGCAGACTCTACGACACCAGTCGCAGTTCATTCATCACCAGCGAACAACTCTTCGCAATGGTTCAAAGAGGTTTGCGGGTCGAAGTGGTTGAAAGCAATAGTCAAGAAGACATTACAAATCTTGTTTTGCTCAATCTAATAATGACCAACATTCCGTCGTGCCTTCAGGCCATGTCGTCAAATGTTTTCCACGACATGATCAAAGGAGAACTTACTTTGGATAGTGCTTCCAAGAATTTTGCTTCGAATAGTTCGCCAAAAATTGAGTTGAAAGCCTCGTAATACCTTGCGATCCTGATTGCGCAAACAACCCCGAATCACACAGTTGGCGGCTCGGGTTCTTCCGAAGCCATCTGGCGAAGTTTGCGGATTTCAGGAAAGAACCAAGAGACTGCACCCACGACTGCAAGCGTTCCAATGCCTCCAGAGACAACGCTTATGACGGGCCCGAAAAGTCGAGCGACCAATCCACTTTCAAACGCACCAAGTTCATTACTGCATTCGATGAAGAGTGAATTGACCGCGCTCACTCGACCGCGCAACTGATTTGGGGTCCGTGTCTGCACGAGTGTGTGCCGAATGATGACGCTCACATTGTCGACTGCGCCAGATATGAACAACGCCAAGAGGCTCAGCCAAATCCAAGTCGAGAGTCCAAAGACAACCATGCACACGCCGAAGGTCGCAACTGACATCAAGAGCGCCGGTCCAGCGTGGCGCATCCGCGGTCGTGCGGCGAGCCACACTGACATCAAGAAAGCCCCGATGAATGGCGCTGCTTTCAACCATCCCAAGAGAACTGGTCCGCCGCCAAGGATTTCGTCTGCATAAATTGGCAAGAGCGCGGTCGCTCCGCCCAGAAGCACTCCAAAGAGATCAAGCGTCAGCGTCGCGAAAATCGTTCGCTCCTTATATATATGGCTCATTCCTGCAAACATGGATTGCAAAGTCATTGCCCCTGCGGTGCGGGCTGCTTCACGAGGTTTCAATTCCAGAACTAAAAATCCTGAAATCAGAATCAACCCTGCGCTGAAGAGCAAGACGCCCCAGGTTGGAATTCCCATTGCCAAAATGACACCAGCAACGATCGGCCCAAGCACGGCACAGGCTTGAAAGATGCCGCTGTTCCAAGCGACAGCATTTTCAAAAGTCTCGGGCTTCACCAAAAGAGGCATGAGCGAATTGCGACTCGGTCCATTGAAACTTCGCACACATCCCGAGATGGATAAGAGTCCGTACCACATCCAAACCGAGACTTCGAACAAACTTGCGGCGGCAAAGCAAAGTGCGACTGCGACAAATCCGAACTGCGTGATCGCCAAAATCATTTTGCGGCTGTATTTATCCGCAGTGTGACCTGCGACGAGGGCCAATGCGACAACAGGCAACGCACGCGCAAGTCCCGCGATTCCCAGAACCAACGCATCGTGTGTTTTCAACCAGAGATCCCACAAGATGACCGTTGTCATCATCTGCAATCCAAATCCAGAGCACGCAAATCCCAGCGCGAATACCGCATAATTGCGCTCGCGGATCACTCGGGTCATTTCGTGCATCGACATATATCGATCTATACCGTAAATCAGCGGGGTGCGTCAAAGCGTTCACGGTTACATTTCGCTTCATGCCAACCGAAGCAGATCGCAAACTTGCCGCCCGACTTCTCTGTGTTGGATTTGCAGGAACTGTTGTTGATGATTCGCTGCGAGAAATGCTGCGCGCAGGAGTGAGCGGAGTGATTCTCTTTGCTCGCAACGCAACGACGCACGCAGGAGCAGGGGAATTGGTTCGTGCGATCAAGAGCGAATCCGTCGCGCTTGGAAATCCAAAGATCTTCGCTTCTATCGATCATGAAGGTGGTCGTGTCGTTCGCTTGGTCGAAGGCATGACGATCTTCCCTCCAATGCGCGAAATCGGCGCGCTTGGTGTTGGAAGTGCCGCCGAGGCGGCTCGCATCGGCGAAATTTTCGCCCGCGAACTTCGCGCCGCGAATTTCGATGTGGACTTCGCGCCTGTTGTCGATGTCGATAGCAATGCTGCCAATCCCGTCATCGGCGCACGCTCATTCAGCAGTGATCCAAAAGTTGTATCGCAGTGCGCGACCGCGTTCATTCAAGCGATGCAAGCTGGAGGTATAGCCGCATGCGCGAAACATTTTCCAGGTCATGGAGATACGGATCTCGATAGCCATTTGGATTTACCACGCCTCCCTCATGCGATCGATCGTCTGCGCGCAATCGAGATCCCGCCGTTCATCGCCGCGGCGCGCGCGGGAGTGGCTTCGATTATGACCGCACATGTTGTCTTTGAAGCGGTTGATCCAGCCGTCCCCGCAACAATGAGTCGCAAAGTGGTCGAAGGTGTCTTGCGAAACGAAATCGGATTCGATGGCGTTGTGTTCAGCGACGATCTGGAGATGGGCGCAATCGCAGATCGAATGGGAATCGGCGAAGCTGCGGTAAGAGCAATTGATGCGGGAGTCGATTGCTTGCTGGTCTGTCATCGAATCGATCGACAGCGTGAAGCAGTCGATGCACTCTCTCAAGCGATTGCAAGCGGTCGTTTGCCACGCGCACGCGCAATGCAAGCCGCGGCACGAATTGAAAAGTTGATCACGACATTCGCCCGCTGATCGCTGGGATTACGATTCAGGGAATTGTGGGAAGTGGCTTTGTGGATTCTGTCTGTATCGGCTCCGCAGCTTTCGCGGGCTCCGCAGCTTTCGCGGGCTCCGCAGCTTTCACCGCCTTGATGAACTCTGCCCGTGGAGTGAAAGGCTCGCGCGACATATTGATCGCAGTGAGCGCAACCAACTGCGCAACTTCGGCGGCAAGGCTCGCATCAATTTTCTCGACTTCATCGCTGACTTGGTGATAATCCTCGTGGTCCTCCACGGAAAAAAGGACAGCAGGAACTTTCTTTGCAAGGAACGGTCCTTGATCGCTGCGATCCAACCAGTCTGGATGTTCGTCGAGTCGCAGCTTCAGTCCGATGGATTCATTCGCTTTTTTCAATGCCGCAACAACAGGCGCGCCAACTTTTCCGCCATCAATAAAAATCTCTCTCGGCGGACCACGACTGATCATGTCCATATTGAAGACGCCACGAATTTGTCCGAGTGGAACTGTCGGTGATTTCGCATAAGCAGACGAGCCAAGAAGCCCCGCCTCTTCGCCGTTAAATGCGATGAAAATAATTGTGCATCCCACGCCATCTCCCGCCTTCGTGCACGCCTTGATTGCCCGCGCAACTGCGAGCGTGGCAGCGACACCAGATGCGTTGTCGTCCGCGCCGTTGAAAATCTTGTCCTCGCCAGTGCGCTTTGGGCGCAGATGGTCATAGTGCGAACTCACGATGATGAATCCTTCGCCGATTCCGGGATAGGCGGCGATCATGTTGGGTCCACTTTCGGGATTTTGATCAATCGCCTGCCGATACGAATCACTCGCAGCGCCTGGAGCAAGCCCAATCAACTCGAATCGTGCTTGAACCCACTTCGCCGCCTTCTCCGCAAATGGACTGCGGAAAAATCTCCCGCCCATTTCGTCGCTTGAAAGTTCCGCAACATCGGCGCGGATAGCGTCAGCTGTGATCGTGCTCTTGATGAGCGCAATCGTCGCAGGCTTCGCATCATCCGTGCGCGCAGGCACAACAAGCATCGAAACAGCAACCACGGAAACTAAAACAGAAAGTGTTTGTTTTTTTTTCATTATGGTGTGTCTCGATATCGCAACAACCTGAGTGCGTTGAACGCAACGACTACGGTACTTCCTTCGTGCATAACCACCGCCCAACTGAGTGGCACAATTCCCACCACAGCAAATGGCACGAGCAATCCGACAACACCAAGTGAGATAACCACATTCTGCATAATCGTGCGCCGCGCGCGACGACTCAGTCCAACTGCAAAGGGCAACTTGGACAAATCATCTGCCATCAAAGCAACATCTGCCGCTTCGAGGGCAACATCAGTTCCCGTCGCGCCCATCGCAATTCCCACTGTCGCAGTCGCAAGCGCTGGAGCATCATTCACTCCATCGCCAACCATCGCCACCGATCCCCAAGTCTGCATCAAGGCCCTGACTTCCACAATTTTATTTTCGGGGAGCAATTCGGATTTCACTTCGTCAATTCCAAGCGGCTTTGCAACCACGCTTGCGACTGTCGCGTTGTCACCCGTCAGCATGATCAGTCTGCGAATGCCAAGCGATTTCAATCTCGCAAAAATTCGGGCAACATCAGGTCGTACTTGATCCGCCATGGCAATCGCACCGACCACTTTGTTGCCGAGTGAAACGACAGAGACAGTGCGTGCTTGCGCTTCGATTTTCGCGATGCGATCACGAAGCGCATTTGGAATCTCTGGATTTCCATCTCGTCCGAAGGCGCGCGGCCCTGCGATCAATGCACGCTCATTGGCAATCATTCCTTCAACGCCTCGACCGGGAATCGCACGAATTGACCGAATATCTCTCGCGCTCACCTTGTCTTTTTTCGCACACCGCACAACTGCGAGCGCAAGTGGATGAGAAGAATGTTGGTCGAGCGCATACCCGATCGCAAGCGCATCTTGCTCTGTTGATCCTTCGCCTGCGACAACATCAGTCACTTCAGGTCGCCCTTGGGTCACGGTTCCAGTCTTATCAAATGCAATCGCACGCACAGTTCCGAGCGATTCCAAGTGCATTCCACCTTTGATCAACACGCCACTTCGAGCAGCTTGCGCGATGCCAGCAAGCACGGCGCTGGGAGTCGAGATGACCAAAGCGCATGGCGACGCTCCGACAAGCACGGCCATCGCTCGCAGAAAAGCATCCGCAAAATTCATATCGAAAAAAGTCATCAGTACAAAGATGATTGTTGGCACACTTGCCAAAACAATTGGCGTATAGATGCGCGTGAATTTCTCAGTCATTCGCTGAGTCTTGCCTTTATTCGCTTGACTCTCCTCGACCAATTTGACCATCCGCGCCATCGTGGTCTGAGATGCAAGCCTTGTCGTCGTCACAAGAACGAGCCCATCTCCGTTGACGGTTCCGGCATAGACGGACGATCCCACCATCTTGCGCACTGGCACGCTTTCGCCGGTGATCGGACTTTGATCGACCGCAGTTTCACCTTCGATGACATCACCATCTACCGCGATTCGCTCGCCAGGCATCACTCGTACTTGATCGCCGACCACAAGAGATTCGACGGGAACTTCTTGCTCGGCACCGCCGCGGACAACGCGCGCAACTTTTGGCGTCAAAGTTCCAAGCGCACGAATCGCATTCCGCGCACGATCGGTTGCGAGTCCCTCAAGTCCGTGACCGAGCGAAAAAAGCAAGAGCAAGATCGCAGACTCTTCCCACTGATTGATCACTCCAGCACCAATCGCGGCGACCAACATCAAGAGATCAACATCAAGTTGAAAACGAAAGATTTGCGCAAATGACCGGATGGTCACATGCCATCCACCCACCGCGCACGAGATCCACAACAGAATGTGCGTGGTCAATTCGTCCGCGCCAAATCGTGGGGCGATCACTCCTGCAAGCAGAAATGTTCCGCAGAGAATCGCCGACAACAAATCTGGATCTCGCAGTGGATTTCTATTGGAGCTCTCAGGTCGGGCATGATTGTGATTGCAACTCATCGGTTTGATCTGCTTGAATCACCGCAGAGTATGCACAGATTTAGATGGGTGTTTTGAATCCCATCGCGCGCACTGCGCACCAACCAAGGGCGCCCTCGACGATCATGAACATTCCACCCAAGATTGCGGCTGCACCAACAAACCACGGCCAATCGCCTTCGATCTTTCCCAAAAACTTCAACACCAACAATAGCCATCCGGGTCCTTCGATCATTGCTCCAATGACGATCCGCATGGTTCGCCCTCGCTGGTCGATATTGCAGGTCAGTGGCATAAGAAGAAATTCCTGAATGATTACTTGATCGGATTCAAACGCATCTGCTCATTCACGATGTAATCCATTGTGACATACTCATCCTGCGTCCATTCTTTTCCCGAACTGAAAGTATCCATTCGATCGCCCATCTTGCCAATTTCTGCTTGGATTTTTGCAACCGCATCCAGCTGCGCTTGAGTCACTTCTGTTCCACGCAACTCCATTCGAAGTGCGGATGATTTCACATAGAGCGCTTGACGCTCGGCAGCAAGCCGTGTGAACTCCTTGAACTTGCCACTCTTTGCCATCTTTGCATACTTGACCAATTCAGGTGGAATATCCGCGTCGGGTGTTGTCGCTGGTGCTGGATCGGCTGCTGGTGTTTCAGTTGCTTCTTTCGCAGCCTCCGTTTTCTTCTTTTCTTGAACTGGTGGCTTTGCAGCTGGTGTCTTGGTCGCGGTGGTCTTGGTCGCAGGTGTTTTTGCAGCAGGCGTCTTGGTCGCTGGTGTTTTCGCCGCGGGCGCTTTCGCTCCATCACTCGCCTTCTCGGTTGCCTTGTCTGTTGTCGCTGGCGGCGTGGCGGGCGGCGTCACTGGAGGGGTGATTGGCGCAGCTGGCGGCGCAGTTTGCTCAATGAGCGAGATGAACGCACTCGCAGACGACCCTCCCACGAGAAAGCAGGCGATTGTCGCAGTCAGCAATGAGTTGGTTTTTCGCATTGAATAAGAATACCGCCGTTTGCCTTCATAAAGCACTCAATTTGCCAAGAATTTGCAGATTTCGCATTGCTTGATTGCGTATAGAAAAGTGGTTGTCCAACGAGTCTTTGCGGATACTCTTCACTTTTACAGATGAATCATTTTATTCCCAAATCAGGTCAAGCATACGGTCGATCATCTGCAGAGTCGCGTGGATTCACATTGACCGAACTTCTTGTCGTCATAGCGATTATCGCATTGCTTCTTGCATTGGTCCTTGTTGGTTTCCGCAAGGCAAAGTTGATGGCAAAAACGATGTCCTGCCTTTCCAATCAACGACAGATTTCGTTGGCTCAGGCAAGTTATGCCACGGACAATGGTGGTGCATATGCGAGCAATCGGACGTCGGGGTTTACACAACAAAGCGAAGTTTCGTTCACGCTCAGCAACACTTGTGGATCATTTCCTATTCTGATCAACCAAGGAAGACTTACATACGAGTCATATCACAGTTGGACCTCGTCATATACCACCAATATGAACGGCACCAAAGAACTTGAAACGGCGATCACGAAAGGGCGTCTGTTTCCATATGTCGGATCGCTGCCTGTCTATAAGTCCCCGCTCGATCCTACCGATCGATTTCGCAGCTATTCACTCAATTCTTTCGTCGGCGGAGTCGTTCCAGAAGATTCGCAAGAGTGGGCGAATAAATGGCACACGTGGTTTTGCAGTCAAGGTGTCACGCCACGAGAGTGGGTCTCGACACATGTCGTGCACCATAGGTTTCCTTCACAAACATTAATGTCAATCATCGAAGACGACAGTGACGGATTTGCATTTAACAATCAAGGATGGTGCATTGATCCGCGGCCACCGCTTGGTTCGATCGCTCCACCTGGCACGCCCAATCCAGGTCAATGGGCAAATTCTGGCGGCTGGGAAGGTTGGATCGATTGGCCAGCATTTTGGGAGCCGTCCAATATTACATACAGCTATATCGATGGATCGACTGAGTCATACTCAATCCAAAACAAATCTATTGTTACATCCATTCAAGGACCGCCTGGGTTTGGATACGGTCATAGGTGGGCGCAACCTGCCGACAATTTTTCAACCGGCCCTTGGCGACGTGATTGGATGCATTTTCGAGAACGCTTAATGCCTGGCGTGATCCCGCCGATGATTCCTCGATATCAAGCAGAATGAATTTCTTTCGCAAAACTCGGCGAGGTTTCACTCTTACCGAGTTGCTTGTAGTTATCGCAATCATCGCGCTGCTTCTCGCATTGGTCCTCGTCGGATTTCGCAAAGCAAAGTTGATGGCGCGCACGACATCTTGCCTTTCGAATCAACGGCAGATTTCGTTGGCGCAAGCCAGTTATGCGACGGACAATGGCGGCGCATTCGCAAGTCCTCGAACATCCATCCCAACGATGTCGCTCTCTCTGACATTTACTGGTACCTGCGCAGAAAAACTGCTCATCAATAATGGAAACTCAGCAAATGAGAGTTACCACACTTGGACAGCGTCGTATGGTGCAGGACTTGTTGGCGGAATCGAATACGAAGTTGGTGTGAACAGTTCCAATCCGCTTGCCAAGGCACTCTCTGGCGGAAGACTCTTTTCATATATCGGAACGACGCAGGTTTATCGTTCGCCATCGGACATATCAAATCGAATTCGAAGTTATTCGTTCAGTGGATTTGTCGGTACAACGACTCCAGGCGATAATTCTAATTTTGGAAATTCGTGGCAGCCATGGTTTTGCAACCAAGGTGTCAAAGCATCAGAAATGGTGACGACGCATGTCAGCCGAATCAGGGTTCCATCGCAAACTCTTTGCACAATCATCGAAGATGATCCAACGAATGGACTGACATACAACGAACAGAGTTGGATGATCGACCCGCGTCCACCTGCGGGCACGCCTGCGCCACCAGGAACTCCAAATCCAGGGACGTGGGGAAACTCTTCGGGTTGGCTTGGATGGATTGACGCTCCTGCATTCTGGGAGCCCACCGCAATTACATATAGTTATTACGACGGATCCACAGAATCTTATTCTCTGCAAAATCCAAAATTGGTTGGGTTGATTCAAGGCCCGCCTGGCGCCGGATTTGGTCCATATTATCCACAGCCCGCCGACAATTTTGCAACTGGTCCTTGGCGCCGAGATTGGATGCATTTTCGTGATCGGTTATTGCCTGGTGTCTTTCCGCCAATCGTTCCGCGATATCAACAATGAATTTGCGAAGGACAGACTTCCGCGGTTTCACCATCACCGAACTGCTTGTTGTTGTTGCAATCATCGCGCTGCTCTTGGGGTTGGTGCTCGTAGGATTTCGCAAGGCAAAGTTGATGGCGCGCACGATGTCCTGTCTTTCCAATCAACGGCAGATTTCCCTTGCACAGTCGAGCTATGCCACCGACAACGGCGGCGCATTCGCAAGTCCTTGCACATCATTTCGAGGGGCAATGGGCGCATTTACCTTGACAAGCGATATATGTGGAAATTTTCCGATCCTGCTCAACAACGGAAATTTGACCAACGCCGCGTATCACTCTTGGACCGCGTCATATCCCGGTGCCGATAGCGAAGGGAATGAAAGGATGAATGGTGGCGCGGAAAATGAGGGCGCGCTGAAGCAGGGGAGACTCTTTTCGTATGTCGGATCAGTCCCTGTTTATAGTTCGCCGCTCGATCCTACTGGTCGACTCCGCAGTTATTCGCTCAACGCATTTGTCGGCGTGACTGTTCCAAACGATGTTGCAAATTATGGCAAAGCATGGTTGGATTGGTATTGCAGTCAAGGGATCACGCCGCGCACCTGGAAGTCGACTCACTTATCGCAAATCAAAGCACCATCGCACACGATCATGTCGATCGTCGAGCAAGATGGAGGCCCGAATAATTACAACACGCACGGATGGGTGATAGATCCGCGGCCGCCCGCGGGTTCGATTGCACCTTTGGGCACGCCGAATCCTGGTGCGTGGGCGACCGCGACTGGATGGGCGGGATGGATCGACACCCCTGCGATGTGGGAGCCGAGCGCGTTGACATACAGCTATGTCGATGGATCGACGGAGTCTTATTCATTTCAAAATCCAGCGGTTGTTTTGGCGATGGAGGAAATGCAGAGCGCTGGAAATACGCACGCGTATGTTCAGCCTCCTGATGCGAGTGGTGATCCGATGCGGCGGGATTGGATGCACTTTCGCGATCGATTGTTGCCAGGTGTGATACCGCCGATGATTCCAAGGTTTCAGTAGCGCGACTGAAACAGCCGCGGAAATGCATAAGTGATCAGCCGTGAAAAGTCCTCTCAGGGCTCAAACAGTCCTCGGCGACCGACACGATCCGATTTGCGAAAATTATTCACAAGCGCCGTCGGTCGCCTGCGGAACTCGCCCGAGAGAACTTTCCAACGGCTGGGCACGCAAGCGCAATCGCGACTGAAACAGCCACGGAAACAGCCGCGGAAATGCATAAGTGATCAGCCGTGAAAAGTCCTCTCGGGGCTCAAACAGTCCTCGGCGACCGACACGATCCGATTTGCG
>SXSS01000020.1 GCA_005792145.1 Planctomycetia bacterium
ACAAAACAAATCAGTTGAGTCCACGCCGCGCCAACTGCGGCGATTGATGTTGTGCCTTTGCATATTCGCCTCTGCGCGCCGTGATCCGCGTGCGCGCCGTGATCCGCGTGCGCGCGGTGATCCGCGTGCGAGCCGTGATCCGCGTGCGAGCCGTGATCCGCGTGCGCGCCGCGGAAAAGTTCGCTCGGGCGAGTTCCGCAGGCGGTCGACTGCGCTTGCAATCAAAATTCGCAAAACAGATCGTGTCGGCCGCCGAGGACTGTCTGAGCCCCGAGCGAACTTTTCCGCGGCGCTCTCGCACTCTCTCGCACTCTCGCGCACTCTCTCGCACTCTCTCGCACTCTCTCGCGCTCTCGCGCACTCTCTCGCGCTCTCTCGCGCTCTCGCACGCGCGCGCACGCGCGCGCACCCCCCACAACATCACTCGCCGCGCATAGCCGCGGCGTACTCAAAGACCCATGATGCCATACCCACTATCCACATAAACCACCTGCCCCGTAATCCCAGATGCAAGTGGCGACAGCAGAAATGCGCTGGCGTTTCCAACTTCAGCGCCAGTAATGTTTCGATGTAGCGGCGCCTTCTTCACAACCCAGTCGAGAATTTCCGAGAACCCACCAACAGCCATCGCGCTCATCGTTCGCACTGGTCCAGCAGAAACTGCGTTGACTCGAATATTCTTCGCGCCGAGTTCCATCGCGAGATACCGAGTCGACGATTCGAGCGCGGCCTTTGCGACGCCCATCACGTTATATCCCGGCACAGCTTTTTCAGATCCGTAATAAGTCAGCGCGATCATCGAGCCACCGTTGGTCATCAGCGGTGCTGCACGATTCGCCATCGCGATATAGGTATATGCAGAAATATCAAGCGCAATATTAAAGACAGACCTTGGAGTTCCCGCGAATTTTTCAGGTCGCAACCAATCTTTGTCTGCGTATGCGATGCAGTGCACAAGAAAATCAATCGAACCAAAGTCCGCGCCAACTTTCGCAAATGTTGCATCGAGTTGTTCGTCGCTGCTTGCATCGAGCGGCATCACCCACGGCTCCTTCACGCCAAGCGATTCAACCGCCTTGCGTGTTCGCCGTTCATTTTTCTCGCCAGGTATGTGCGTGAAGAGACATTCGGCCCCCTCGCGCAGTAAACTCTCAGCAATCGATGTTGCGATTGAGTTTTCGTTGGCAACTCCGACAATCAAACCACGCTTTCCATTCATAAATCCCATAAGGGTTAAGAGTAATACAAATCTATTTCGTTGGCACGATTGCTGGCACATCACCAATTTCGAAATGACTCCCCCCGACGAGTGGCCAACTCTCGGCAGGATTGCGCCGAACAAGCGTCGCAACCTCGTCCGTTGATCCCACAGATTCAACCCGACCCGTCGCGCGATCGATGACCACCGCGCAATTCTCATTCACACCAATTCCCCACGGCTCCCCCGTGATATCCAGAGCGATCTCAAGCCGTCCGATTCGCTTGCGCTGTGCAAAGTGAGAATCAATGATGACATCACGAACAAGCCCCATACCTGTACCAAGTTTGAGCGTTCCATCCGCGGGCACAGCGAAGAGTCCAGTCGATGCAAATTTCGCGCGAACATCAAATCGCTGTTGTGGGTTTTGCTCTGCCCAATACTGCACGCTCTGCTTGATCTGACCAGAATGAAACATGACATCGCCCATCATCGCTGCGCCCGCACTTGTTCCTGCAACAGTGCCACCGCGATCAAGCAGGCGCAGGACCGCCTCATATGCCGCGGAATTGCGTCGAGAATTTTCCGCCGAATTCTGACGTGGACGAAAGACATCCACGATCCGCTTCTGATCGCCGCCGATAAAAAAAAGCACATCGCAGCGTTCAATCAAGGCAACAACAGCCGGATCATCCGCTTTCTCTGGATGTTCTTCGCGCAAACCGATATCGATGACTTCTCGATTGGGCGCCCATTTCGCAAATCCATCTCGTTTGCTGGTGAATCCTTCCAATTCATTGATGCTCGCGGTTGTGATGATGCCGATTGCGCGGTTGGTATTGCGCAAAATGCGCTCGTGAACTTCGCCAGACTCATCTTCCATCGATCCGCCTGCGGCAACAAGTGTCCCCCGCTGTGTTGCGCAACCTATGAAGCACCAACTGATGATCAACAGGAATGGCAAACGCTTCATTGTGGACTCTGCGTGCAAAGTTGATCCCAAATTGCGACTTCAAATCGACCTGCCGAATTGGCGCATCCACGAAACATTCCCTCGCCGTTGTACAACATGGAAACATTGCCAACCCGATCGATTGCAATCAGCCCGCCATCATCTGGCTTGAGGGTTTTGAAAATGAGATATCGAGCAGATTGATCGAGCGATTGCCCCGCAAGTTCCATGTGATCAGAAATAGATTTTGCAACAACATGTCTGATGAATTGTTCACCTGTTCCAGTGCAAGAGACCGCGCAGGTCGCATTGTTGGCATAAGTTCCCGCGCCAACAATTGGAGCATCGCCAATTCTGCCCCAGCGTTTTCCAGTCAACCCACCCGTGCTGGTGGCGGCGGCAAGATTGCCAGAAGTATCAAGCGCAACGCATCCAACGGTGCCGTACGAGAATGCCTTCGTGGTGGAAGATGCGTTCGAAGCACTCGCCTTTGCCGCTTGCTCTCTGCGCCAATCTTCCAACATTCGGCGGCGTTTGTCGGTGTCGAATGCGGAGTTCGGCACGCGGGCGACACCCATCTGCGTTGCAAATAATTCCGCGCCATCACCTGAAAGCAATACGAAGCGCGTCTTGGTCATCACCAAGCGAGCAAGCATGACCGGACTTTTCACAGTGGTCACTCCAGCAACTGCGCCACACGCAAGCGTGCTTCCATCCATTATGCACGCATCAAGTTCGTGGGTGCCGTCAGCGGTAAATGCTGCGCCAACTCCCGCGTTGAAACCTGGATCCTCTTCAAGTGTGCGTACGACGGCTTCGCATGCATCCAGAGCACTTCCATTCTTTGCAAGCACATCGCGACCGACTTGCAATGCAATTTGCAATGAGCGCTCATAGAGCGCAATCATTTCAGGAGGAGAATTTTTCTCGATCGTTCCAGCGCCGCCATGAATGGCGATGGCCCAGCGTTCGCTTGAAGAGAGGCTGTTTGATGATGCGCAACCAACACTTGCAGACATCCATATTCCACTTGCAAAGAATGCAATAATCACTTGAATTCTTCCACAGAAGACCCACGAGAATTGCGCGCGGAACATGTTGATCAAGGCTATCAAAATAGCTCCCTCAATCCGCGTTGATCAATAATTGAACAGATCGCGGAGCAATTATGGCGCTACAGTTGTTTATCACAATTCAAAAAAATCGCTTACGCTATTTTTCATCACCTTGAACTCATTCCCATGGCCGAACAAACAACTCCAGCACTTCCTTCGCGCACACGACTGCGTCCACGCACAATCATTGGCATCTTGATCGCCGTCAGCGGCGCGCTGACCGTGATCGGTTGCGTGAGGCAATCAGGCAAGGTTGTCTATTTTCACGAAGCAGAATTGCCGCAGGGATGGCCGCTCCTGACTGAAGTCGGCGTGGTCGAGGTGAAGGAATATCCGCAGTACCGAGAGGCCGTCGTGACCAAAAATGACGGCGCGGGCAGCGAAGAAAAAATGGGGCCAATGTTCGGAACGCTTTTCAATCACATATCGAAGAACGACATCCCAATGACCTCTCCTGTTGAGATGGAATATTCACAACAGGATTCGCGCACGATGACATCGATGGCATTTCTCTATCGCACGAGCGAAACGGGAACACTTGGAAACGACGGACAGGTCGTCGTTCGCGAAATCGCGCCACGCACATATGCGAGCGTTGGTGTTCGTGGCAGTTACAACGATGGCAATTTCGAGCGCGGTCTTGCGATTGTCAACGCATGGATCGCCGCGAATCCTCAGTGGCGCGCTGATGGCACGCCGCGCTTCTTTGGTTACAACAGCCCGTTCATTCTTTGGTTCTGGAAATACGGCGAAGTGCAAGTGCCAGTCGTAAGCAGCCCGAAGACTTTAGGGTGATTGAAAATCACACTGAAGCCAGTCACTTCCAATAGTTGTTCGCCGCGGCGATTGTCGCGAACTCGGTCGCGACCGTCTGACCGATCGCAATCAGCATCTCGGGATCGTCGGCATAAATCGTTCTGAGCTGCTCACGAACGGCCGCGTCTGGTTGTGTGACCTTGATGATCAACCTTGCCATCTTGATTGCGAGTGCACGCCCTTCTTCGGGCGTCTTCGTGATTAAGGAGTTTCCTGGAACAAGTTGAATTGGATTTGCAGCAGCACTTTGGCTTGTCGATGATTCATGTGAATTGCCTGCATTTGCTTCTTTGCCAATTGGGGCAACGCGATCCAGAACGGGGTAGAGAGCAACCGCAACGGCGATTGCACACAGTCCAAAACCAGTTGAAAAGTTTTTCATTTGCAAAATACTAGATAAGGCTGAGAAGATCGTCAATAAAGCGCTCGCCCCAAACGCCCCTTACACGACGGTTTACTTTCGCCAGACATCCGACATCACGAAACGCACGCGGTTGGATTCGAACCAACGACCCTCGGTTTCGAAGACCGATGCTCTATCCAGCTGAGCTACGCATGCAGGGTTAGCAATAATAGCGCATACCACAGCTTCGGTCGAATGGATTCACTCCGCGGCGCAACCGTCGATTTGACCATTTCCGTCGGCATCGATTTCGGGTTCCAAATCTATATCGCAGCGATCTGGAACTCCGTTTTTGTTGCAATCATGAATCCATCCAGCGCGAATTTCGCAGCTGTCAACGATTCCATTTTGATTGCAGTCAAGGTCCTGCGCGTCAGGCACACCATTGCCGTCGCAGTCCGGAGTGAGACCAAGTGCGATCTCATCCGAATCATCGCGTCCATTTTTATTGTGATCTGATAAGCAAGTGCTTGTAAAAATCACTCCCGTATTGTTGATTCCATCACCACGCGTTGCATTATCCACATCGCCGCAGATCGTGGATTCATTCATCGAAACTATTCCCCCTGTGGATCCAACACTCCAACCGTGCTCGCTGTAATTGCCAAAGAACTTGCAACCTGAAAGGGATGCTTCGCCTCCGGCGACGAAGACTCCTCCACCAGATTCGAGGGATGAATTTTTTTCGATGATCGTGTTGAACGCGAGCAATTCGCCTGAACCGCTGTAGATGCCACCGCCCCACGCGCCACTCTTTGTCGTATTTTCAGAGATTGTCGAGTTCATCAAAGTCATCCGGCCCGAGCTGGAATAGATTCCGCCGCCATACGTTCCAGCGATGTTTGCTCGCATCGTGCAATCGCTCAATGTTGGCGATCCGCCCTCGTTGCGAAATCCGCCGCCAGCGATTTCTGCTGTGTTTCCATCGAATATGCAGCCATAAAATGTGCTTGAAGACCCTAGATTGACCGCGCCGCCGCCAGAGTTTCCAGTCAGAACGCAATCACGAATCAGGACATCAACATGATCGATCAAGATTCCGCAACCACTTGAGCCATGACCATTCGTCAAGGATAAATTTTCAAACTCACATCCAGTTGAACCCGCGCCGGTGATTTTCAGAATTGGACCAATTCGGTCATCGCCAACAATTTGTGGTCGAGCCTCGCCTTCAATTCCGCGCAAAGTGATTTTCTTTTCGCTGATGGAAATGCGTTCGTGATAAATGCCAGAGGCAACGAGAACTGTCTCCCCATACGAGGCGGCATTGACCGCTGCTTGAATCGTTGGATATTCACCAGGAACTTGGCGTACGCCTGCGATTGGTTTCACCAACAAGATTTCACTTGTCGATGCATTCAACCGTGATGGGAATGTGCCACGAAAAAGTGTGGTCAGTGCGACAACCGTTAATATCAAGAGGATGGCAGCATGAGGCAGACTTCTCCCATTTCCGCCCCGCTTATGCTGGCTCTGGCTCTGCTTCATGCTGCCGATCCTCCTGATTGACTGAACCGTTTGGAATTCATGCCCAAGAGGCATTGAAATCCGCACATACATACAATCCGATTCAAAGTTGCTTTGTACAAATCGGTTTGCAACATTTCCAAAGAAATCTTTACTCCGCTCGCAGTCGAAATCGGCGAAAACTGGTGTGCACTTTGGTCAAAAGCAAGATTTCCTGATTTGTTTGCAAAACCGCGCGTTTTTGCCCTTACAGACGGCATTTGGCTATTCTCGGACCGTGCGTTGGACTGCTGGGACAAATTTCGCACGCTTCCGAATTGCGTTTCTTGCGCTTGGAGTCATCGCGACATTCCTGACGGGTTGCGGCGACCGGACGCAGAATCCAGTTCGTGTTCTTGCTCCTTCAATTCGCACTGAAGATCTTGTTCGCTGGATGAATGATGCAGCCATCGATTGCAAGAGCATCGACTGGCCAGCAGTCAATGCGATGCACGATGCTTATCTCAATCAAATTCTTGCCGACCGCATCATCGCACGCGAGCGAATCGATCAACTTTTTCACAAGGTCGATCTCCAGCAAGAAACCACGCCAGAAGAAAATCTCAGGATCAATAAGGCCGCGCTTGGAATCAATCGCGACTTCTCTGTTCAACTTGCAGGACAAGATGCGTTCTTCCTCAACGCACTCGCTGATACACGCGGGCTGAACCACTCCATCACGGGATACTTGCTTGCGCGGCGAAACATGCAGCGGACAGCGCGGCTTTTTCAGATCGCTTCTATCCCAAACAGTTTGACGACTCAATTTCCAATTCCTGCATATATGGTCTTTGCCACTTGGCCGAGTGATGCGCCTCGATCCACTGACGAAATAATCGCGTGGACGATGCGTATTTCTCCGCAACTTTCCATCCCCGCGGATCATTGGTGGGATGCGACGGCTTGGTCGGCGCCTGCGATTCTTGAGGTTCTCGTGCCACCGCGCCATGCCGCTTGGGATCCAGAGACTCAAAAGATAGAAAACGAAAAGCGAATCGCTGTGATCAATGCGAAGACGCGTGCGAAAGCAGTTGAATATATGCGCGCAGTCTTTGCGGTTCTGGATCAAGATGCGC
>SXSS01000127.1 GCA_005792145.1 Planctomycetia bacterium
AGTTCTCTCGGGCGAGTTCCGCAGGCACCCCGACGGCGCACACGCGAAACGATGTTCGTTTTCGCAGCTGTGTGCTTGGCTCGAATCTGTTTGCGTCTTCAGCCGTTGGAAAGTTCTCTCGGGCGAGTTCCGCAGGCGGCCGACGGCGCTTGCTAAAAATAATTCGTGAACTGGATCGTGTCGGTCGCCGAGGACTGTTTGAGCCCCGAGAGGACTTTTCACGGCTGCTCACTTATGCATTTCTGTGGCTGTTTCCGCAGCTGTTTCGGCATCTCGATTCAGCGATAACGCGATACTGCATTCAAAATAGTTCGCCGAACACTCTCTGAATCACAAATCACTGACCACTCCAAATTGTGATCAACATGCACGCGAGGATGCTCTCGACGACTCTCTTGCTTCTTTGGGCTCGGCGGTGCTTCCTCAAATTGTTGAGTCTGCTTCGCGCGACGCGCACGACGAATTCTGCGCGATGGTCCCGACAAGATTGCAAGCGATCCTGTGTTTCCAATGCGCTCTGGCCAGCGGTGCGGTTGACCAATACCAGCAACTTCGCCCAACAAACATTCGTGGATTTCAGGTATCGCCCCGTGGCGCACCACGATTCTCCGGTCGGTCAATATATAAAGCCGCACAAACCAATCGACCGTCTGCCATGCGGCGCGAGCGATAAGAATTGCCACCGATGCAAGAATCGCGCCACGAAAATCCCACGGGATCGATGGGTCGAGCGACGCAAACATAAGCAGCGCTCCCGCGACTGCGGCGGCGGGCAAGGCGCGCATACTTGTCGAAACAATAAACCACGCGCTCGGTCGAATCATCAGTAAAACAGTTTCGTCATCGCGAACCAATCCCGCAAACTCCCGAACTTCCTCGGCGTCGCTGGCGATGGCGGGAGTCACCGCGGCGATCTCTCTCGAATTCCGTCCTCACCAAGCACGCCGACGAATGGCATATTGCGGAATTCATCGTTGAAATCTAATCCATAGCCGACAACAAAAACATCTGGGATATCGAATCCAACCATCTCACATTTCGTCGACATCGCTTGCTCGCGCTGTTTTCGCAGCAATACACATGCCCGCAGCGACGCAACACCAAGCGAACTGAATTCGGCTCGAAGCAATCGAAGAGTTCCGCCAGAATCAAGCACCTCATCAACAATGACCACATGCTTGCCCGCAAGATTCTTTGGCAGCGCAGAAGAAAGAACTGCTCCCTGACTGGTCGTCGTTGCGCCATATGAGGTGACGCTGACCATCGATATCGCAACGCGCGTTGGAATTGCACGCATCAAATCTGCTGCGAATACAACTGCGCCTGTCAGCACCGCGACCAACACGACATCTTTTCCATCCGCGACTTCGACGGAAAGTTCTTGACCAAGCTCACGCACGCGGCGCGCGATCGAAGCTTCATCGATGAGCATTTGCTCGATACCTTGATCACGCCAATATGTTGGGACGAGTGGAGAAGTGTTCAAGGATTACTCCCGATTCTTTTCATGATCATCGCTTGTGCGGCTTTTCCGTCGACCGATCCACCCGCTTGCTTGACCACCGCGCCAACGATGCGTCCGATCGCAGCCATTTTCCCAGCGCGAACATCATCGGCTGCTTGCTTGTTCGCAGCGATCGCCGCGTCGACCCACGCTTCCAATTGTCCTTGATCATTGCTGACAATCAGACTCGCGCGCGCGGCAAGTTCTTGCGCTGAATCGGCAGATTCGCAGGCAAGTCCAAAAAGTTGTTCCGCCCCCTGTGCGGAAATGGAACCAGCTTCGCGCATCGCGATAATGTCCGCGATCTGTCGAGGAGTGATGCCCAAATCTGCGATGGCGATCGAAAGTTCGTTCGCTCTACGCGCTCCAGCATTCAGCACGATCTTTGCGACAAGAGTCGATGATGACGCTCCTCCAGCGGCATCCACCGCGGCATCGAAGAAAACGCAAAGTGAAGGAAGGTCCATCAGTTGCCGAAGGTCTTTCTCGCCAATCCCGGCAGCGACATATCGAGATCGCCTTGCGGACGGAAGTTCTCTCATCTCGGCGCGGACTTTCGCAAGCCACTGCGCATCGACTTCAACTGGAACAAGATCAGGATCTGGGAAATATCGATAATCGTGAGCGTCTTCTTTTTCACGCTGAAGGATGGTGACATTGGCAACATCATCCCATCCACGCGTGGACTTCATGCCGCGCCCCTGCTCTCGACCAGTTTCGATCCACTCCTTTGTTTGGCGTTCAACTTCGTGATCGATCGCACCGCGGACTGCTCGAAACGAATTGAGATTCTTGATCTCATTGATTGGAGTACGCACTTCGCGACCATCTGAAAGAGTGAGCGCAAGATTGACATTCGGCTCGAAGCGCATATGCCCCTTCTGCATGATCCCTTCGGTCACTCCAAGAAATCTACAAAGATTGCGCAATTCCTGCGCAAATGAGACAACTTCTTCGGAAGTCGAAAAGTCTGGCTCAGTCACGATTTCGAGCAACGGAGTTCCCGCACGATTCAGATCAACAAGCGATCCATCAAATGCGATACCGCCGGGAAGTTCGTGTCCAAGTTTTCCGGTGTCTTCTTCCAAGTGCGCGCGCACGATTCCAATTCGCTTCGTGGACTCGTCGGGCAGGGTCAGATCGAACCAACCCTTCGCGCACAGCGGCATGTCGTACTGACTGATTTGATATCCCTTGGGCAGGTCGGGATAAAAATAATTCTTACGATCCCACTTTGATTGTGATGCGATCGTGCAATTCAAAGCAAGCCCAACCATCATCGACATTTCTATTGCGCGCCGATTCATGACGGGAAGCGTGCCAGGAAGTGCCGCGACAATTGGATCAACCAATGTGTTTGGCTCGGCCGAGAAAAAATCAGGATGCGCCACATTTGCTGCGCGCGTGAACATCTTTGATCGAGTGGCCAACTCGACGTGGATTTCCAACCCAACGATCAATCTGGAGTTGACAATGCTTGGTCGAGTCGATGCGGTCATATATGGAATCATACGAATTGGTCAAAAGATTTGAAGGCGCTTCAAGCCGCTTGTGTGATAGCGTGATGCGATGTCCATAACGATCAAACTTGCGCTTGTACTGACATTCGCATTGAGCGTGAATGCATGGGCTCAAAGTCCAGAGACTCCCGCCGCTCCAACCACAACAACCCAGCGACCAGAGCGCGACACAACCCGCACGCGTCCAGTCGTTCCCGCGGTTTCGCCAGAAGTCACAGAGCGATTACGGCGCTTTCGAGAAAACACTATCGATCCAAATGAACAACAATCGACGCGAACTGCGTCAGTCACCGAGGCATCAATGCGTCCCGCACGTTTGTATTCCCCTCCACAGGGACCACTTGAAGTCAATATTCGTCGCGGTAGTACAGGCGAGTCTTTGACACTGATGCTCATCGATCGAAATGGAGAAGTTTTGGGAATGGCCAAAGATGTTCAAGGGCGAGTGAATCTGCTCGAAGTCATTTCTGGTATCGACTCGCTCGACCGTGCCGCGTGGTTGCAACTCGTTCAAGCTGATCAGCCTCTTGGATCTCCAATCGTCATTCAGCCAATTCGTGAACCGCCTCCAGTGCGAACGACTCGTGCCACTAGACCAAACAGCACAACAACATTCACGAAAATAATCGGATGGGGAGATCAGCCCTTGGACGCGGACGATCCCACTATCGACGAAGCACGCAAGTCTTGGATTGCTGGTGATCCGCCGATCATTTCTGGATTCAAGATATATAGCGATATGGATGTTCTCATCCGCACGGACCACGGAGAAATTCTCGTCGCACTCGCTCCAGACGAAGCTCCCAGCACAGCGTGGAATTTTCGAACGCTTGCCCGTGATGGCTTCTATGACCGCAGTGGATTTCACCGCGTTGTTCCCGCCGATCGAGAAGGCAAACCATTTGTCATTCAAGGCGGCGATCCAACATTGACTGGAAACGGTGGACCAGGATTTGCGCTTGCGCTCGAACCAAGCACCCTTGCGCACGATTATGGAGTGATTTCCATGGCACGCGCGGATGAGCCGCATTCAGCAGGATCACAATTCTTTTTCGCTCTCGGTCGTGAAGGAACCGCCAGACTTGATGGACAGTATTGCTCTTTTGGCTATGCGGTCTCTGGATCTCGTGTTGTTGATTCGATCGCGGCAACTCCGATTGCGAATATCGCCGAGGGCCGACCAGCGAACATCCCCGTGATATTGACGATGCGACTTGTCGCTGCCCCTGCTCGAATGCCAGGCATCGACCGCCGCCAAGATCGCATCAAGACAACCACCAAGGTTGGCGAAGTTGCGCCGACCGCACGGTGATTGCTGAAAAGTCACTTGCTTAAAAGTAGTGAGTCGCCTTCAAAACGGCGCGAGCATCAAAGAGTGTCATATTTATCGCGCCGCCCGCGCGATTTTTCAACGGGATACTTCTGCGCGTTGATTTGGATTTTTTTCTGCGCCGCGTCGATCAGATCTATGCCGAATGCGTCGGCCATCAACACGCAGAACAAGAAACAGTCCGCAACCTCTTCGCTGACCTTCGCTCGAACTGCGGGATCCGCGGCCATCACACGCGACTCGTCCGTGGACTTCCAGAGAAAAATCTCCAGAAGTTCCGCGGCCTCGAGGCTCAGTCCTTCTGCGAGATTCTTTGCATCATGAAACTGCCGCCAATCGCGTGCGTCGCGAAAGGCGATCATCGCATCACGCAACTGCGCGTAACGATCCCCGCCGCTCGCGGGGGAATCGGTCACGTGGCAGAAACCTTGACCATCTTTGGCGGATTCTTCGGCATTCCATTGCGGTCGCAACTCAACGCGCCGAGTTTTTCGACTGTGTCCATACCAGAAATGACTTTGCCGAACGCCGTGTATTGCCCATCCAGATGTTTGCATCCATCGCGAGTCAAGCAGACGAAGAATTGACTGCCCGCGCTGTTTGGATCAGCTGACCGAGCCATCGAAAGAACTCCAGCTTCATGTCTTCGATTATTGAACTCCGCTTCAACTTCCCAACCTGGACCACCCGTTCCATCGCCATCGGGACATCCGCCCTGAATGACGAAACCAGCAAGAATGCGATGGAAAATCAGACCATCATAAAAACCACTCTTTGCTAACTTCAGAAAATTTGCCGCATGCTTAGGCGCAACATCTTTCCATAATTCAACTTCGAAATTCCCAAGGGATGTTTCGACGCGAGCTGTTGGAAAATTGCTGATTGTCTTTGCCATTGTTTTTGCCGCGACTTTCACTGGTGTCTTTGTTTTCATTGAAGATTTTGTTTTGACAGCCGTTTTTGCTTTCACTGGTGTCTTCGCTTTTGCTTTTGTTTTCGCCGCTGTTTTATTTATTGTCTTTGCCATAATGGTTTAGAGAGGATAGCAATGCGATCGAGGTCCGTGCGAGCCCCCAAAAGTCTCTTACGGTCCGATCCACTTTCCGGCGGTAAGAGGCTGAGAACGAATAGGGCGTAGATAATTTCGCCCTTCAAAAACCGTGACATCGCCAGTCAGCATGACATGATTCGCTTGCGAACTCGATCGTGCGCTTGCGATCAATTGATTCAACATCGCACAGGGCAAAAGTTCGAGCGCGATGTCTCCATTGTCTTGTTGGCCAGAAGCGAAAATAAATCGCCAGGCTCCAGTCAAAGGATCGCGCGTGATCGTTCCGCGTCGACTCTGCACTCGCATCGGTGGAAGTAATGGAACTGCTGAAGGCGTTGCCGCCGAAAGAGTTGTCGTGCGCGCTTCAATCATTGGCATCACACTCGCGGTGAGATCAGTGGCAGGCGCGACTGCGAGAGACGGTTGCTCTGTTCCTGGCGCTGCTGCGATTGCAGGCGCGCTGTTGTCGGCGCTTGAAGGAACAATTGCGACACGTTCATTCAGTCGGCGCTCGAGATCTTGTGCGAACTTTTCTGGATCGACGCTCTGAGTTTCTGTCACCGCAGGTCTCCCAATTGCAGAAGTTGCCGCAGTTGAAACACCCCCCGCAGTTGGAAGACTCTCCGCAGTTGGAGGACTTCCCGCACTTTCGGCAGTCTCTGCAACCAAACGATTTTGCGCGATTTCAAGCGCGCCTTTTGAACCAGGCGGCAAGAGTTTCGGCACCGCGGATCGTTCAACGCGCCGATCCACAGGAACTGCAAATGTTGGCAAGAGAAAATTTCGCTTGCGAAAGACCAAGACTTGCCCACTGACTTCAAACATCGGTGCCGACGTTCCATCTTTGATCGTTGACAGATGCCGCTGAATCATGTCTGCAAGAGGTTCGGCAGGCAAAAGAATCAGCGATCGATCTGCTGCGCCATCGACGCGATCATCAAGTTCAAAAGTCCAAACACCAAAAAATTCGTCGCGTCCAAGTTTTCCAGAAGCACGCACTAGAAATCCACCTTCGGGAATCAATGGCGCAAGAAATTTTCCCGATGCAAGAATCTCCGCCGCTTCTTGGGCTGGAGTGATCACAAGAGTGGAATTCGCCGCAGCGGGTGGTTCGACTTTGGCCCCAGCAATTTTTCCAATCGTTGGCAATGCGGTCGACGGCAATATCGGCGCGGATTCTGCGGGCTTATCTGGCACGATCTGTGGCGCTTGCTGAACAGAAGGCGCGGGCGGAGCCTGTTGCGCAGGAACATTCTGAGCAAATGCAGGCGGTACAAAAAGGGATAAAAAAACTCCGGCGAAAATGTTTCGCTGGAACACGATCACGCTGGTTCGACAGTGACAGTAAGTCCGCGACTTTGCAAACGCTCGCAGATCAACTCCGCGTGTTCGCGGTGCGTGTGCGTGACTTGCGATGCACCTTCGTGATGGATTTCGTTTGTCTTGGTCACAGCGATGTTCATCTCAAGCCGCGCAATCTCCCGCAGGCAGCGAATGACGAAGTCGAATGTATTGATGTTGTCGTTATGAACGATCACGGCCCATGGACCCATTGGACCAGCCCGCATTGGCTTTGGCGCAACAACAGTTTCTGTGGCAGTTTCAGGTGCAGTTTGAGTGGCTTGGCTCATTTTTCATATCTCCTTTGTGACACCAAACAGTTTACGGGAAATCCCCGATTTACACACCATATTTCTAAAATCTTTTTCAACCGTTTGACGGCGAGAGAGATACAAGCCAACATAGTGCTCCCTTGGCCGAGTACCCAAGTGGCCCAAGGGGACGGATTGCAAATCCGTTATTCGTGGGTTCGAATCCCACCTCGGCCTCTTCAACCGCCCCAAACTCAATTTGGGGCGGTTGTTTTTATGGTCACTTTTTTATGGCTTCGCAACCGTACCTGGCGACATTCTTACGATCGACTTGTCGATCTCCCACAAACTGCTTGCGATGCAAGTGAGCAATCCAACGATCGCTATTTTGAAGATCAAACTGACGATGCGGCATTTGCAAGAATTGCAAGAACCCTTGCCTGTTGAGCAACACGATTGTCCTGTACCTGATTCCATAAGTAGTCTCCTTCTGCGGCGAGGATGCCGCAGTGACTCCATCGGCGATTACAGCAATCAAACTTGATCGGAGAAATGCTCTAGTTCTCTTCCGGCCGCGTCCGATCGACTCGCCGCGCAGCACACCAGCACCAAAAACCAGCGACGAGTGCGACGATCAACGGCCAGAGGACAACATTCAGCACAAGCAACCTCTGCCCAAGCGAGTCGACATCCTGACGCAAACCAAATTGCACGCCACGAAGTTCCTTGCGATACGAGTTGACCTTCGTCTGCAAATCCGCCAGTTCTGCTTGTTGCTCGGACGAAAGCAGCATCTGCCCAGATTCCTTGCCCCCACTCTTGCTTTGCAATTGCGCGATATTGATTTCCGCCTTTCGGACTTCCAATAGAAGGTCTTTCTCTCTAGCGATATATCGCGCCTCGGCTGCTTTTCGAATTTCTTCGACGCGCTCGAAAGGTCTACTAAATTTTCCGCGCGAACGAAGCGTTGCAACTGCGGGATCGCCAGCCATGCGTTCAAGCAAGCCGATCATCAGTGGACCGTTGTCAGAAAACGCGCGCTTCATCCCCGATTGCTGATCATCCTGCACCCATGTCTCGTCCGCCAATAAATCGGCGTCGGCAATGATCACGATATTCGCATCACCAATCGTCGGGCCAAATGCGCTTCCAATCGGACCAGTGATTCTTGCCGCCAAGATGCGGCGCACTCCGTCGGGTTTGCAATCGCGAAGCAACTGCTCCGCATCGCCGAAAAATCCCAACTTCAAAGTTTGAATGAGCTGCGAGCGATCACTCGAAAAAATAATCGGGTCGATCTTTGGTGCAATTGCGGGATCCATATCCTTCGCCCGTTGAATCTCCCCAACACTCTTGAAATTGATCGCTTCAAATCCGGTCACAAGCGGATCGGATTGATTGAGCGCATCACGAGTCAGACTGAGCCAAGCGAGATAGTTCAACTCTCGCATCGTTCCTCCCTCGGTAGGCGTCTGAATGCGCGTAGTGAAATTCAAATCGCCGACAGCCATATCGCGAGGAATGTCCAAGCCCCATGCACGCAGCAGAGGAAAATCATAAGTTGTCGCTGAGACTTTCATGCCCATTTCACGCGCATCGGGATGCTGATCGGTTTCTGCGAATGGATCTGCGAGGACTAGTAATGGATGTCCGCCAACTGCCCACGCATCAATCGATCGAAGCATTGACTCGGACAACTTCCGAGGCTGCACCAGCAGAAGCGCATCGATCCCTCTAGGAAGCGTGGCAGAATCCACTGGGATTTCAACAAGATCAAAGAGCTCACGCATTTGCTCGATCACGAATGGGCGCGGACCTGCGGGAGCGGGCGAACCATTCTCCATCATTCGTGGCGGTTGAAGAGGCATGCACGAAAGCAAACCAACCTTCGGTTTGGAAGTTCGACCGACCGTTGCGATGGCCTTCGAGACTTCATACTCGATGAATGAATCTCGTTGAGGTGCAAAGATGGGAATCGATTTCGTTCGTCCAGTCGGTCCAACTGCGACCACACCCAAGATCGCAGTCGCCCCGCTGTTATTGACAGGCGTAACAATAAGACCAGCGGCACGTGCGTCATCTTCGCTTTCGCTGAATGGTTGCGGATTGATGACGCGAATTTCCAACGTTCCCGCGGAGAGATCGACAAGTTCTTCCAGATATTCCTCCACGCGTTGCGAATGCGCGCGAAGCTCTGGAATATCAGCAATCGATTCTCTTGAAACATAAAAATCCAGTCGTACGGGTTCGTCGAGAGTCTTCAGAATTGCGCGGGTCCCAGTGGAAAAACTGTAAAGACCTTCTTTGGTGAAATCCACTCGCCAGCCGATCAAACCAAAAGCCGCCGCCGCATTGAGCGCAATCAACCCAGCCAAAATCAGCAGGATTGTGCCAAGTCCGCCGGCTTTCTTTTTATGCGAAGTCATCGAGAGCCCCTCCAATCAAGTAGGAGCGTGTTGATCCACAGAAATGCAATAGCCACAGAAACGGGATAGAGAAGATCACGCGCATCGAAGACTCCACGGATGAGCGCGTTGAAGTGCACCATGGCGCTCATCGCCGCGACCGCTTCGATGACCGACTTCGGCGCCCACTGCGCGAAGAAATCTAACACCACTGGCAATCCGGTGAACAATAAAATGAAACACGCGGCAACGCCAAGCACAAATGCAACGACTGAATTGCGTGTGCAAGCAGAAAGACACGCACTGACAGAAAGCATCGTTGCGAAGAGCAATGCGGATGCGATGTATCCCGCGAAGATCACGCCGTGATCTGGATCGCCAAGCCAAGAAATCGTGATCCAAAGTGGAATCGTTAACGCAAGCGAGACACATGCAAACGCCCACGCCGCAAGAAACTTTCCGAGCACCATATCGCGCGTGGTCAGCGGAAGCGTCATCAAGAGTTCAATCGATCCACTGCGGCGTTCGTCGGCCCAGAGGCGCATGCCAAGTGCGGGCATAAAGAAAAGTCCCAACCACGGCTGCCACTGAAAGAACGAACGCAGATCTGCTTGACCGCGCACATAAAGTCCGCCCACTTGAAAAGTCAAGAGTGCCGCCATTGCAACAAACATCACCAGAAAGACCGCGGCGAGCGGAGTCGAGAAATATGCCTGGAATTCTCGTCGAAAAACACTCGCAGTTCGTGCGAATGCGGATGGGGTTGGTGGAGGACCTTCGCTCATCTTTTCGCCTTGCGAGATTGTTGACTTTCCAAAGTGTTCTTCGCAGAAGTGAGCGTGCGAAAAATATGATCGAGACGATTCTGACTGACTCCCGGCGGAACACGACTATCAAGTTCCTTTGGCGTTCCATCAAAGACCATCTTGCCTCGGTTGATGATGACCGCGCGCGTGCAAACGGCTTCTACTTCTTCCAAGATATGAGTTGAAAGAATGATCGCGCGATCTCTCCCGAGGTCGCGCACAAGTTGGCGCACTTCGAATTTCTGATTCGGGTCGAGACCATCGGTGGGTTCGTCCAAGATCAAGACTGATGGATCGTGCAAGAGCGCCTGCGCGATTCCCGTGCGTCGCTTGTAACCCTTGGAAAGTGTTTCGATGCGCTGACCACGACAAGGCTGCAAATGCACACGCTCGATTGCGCGGTCCACACGCAGGGCGACTTCCTTTCCTCGATATCCACGAGCTCGCGCGGAGAATGCGAGGAAATCTTCGACGCGCATTTCGGAATATGCCGGCGCGCCTTCTGGCAAATATCCAAAGTTGCGCTTTGCACCAAGCGGGTCGAGAGCCAAATCGATTCCAGCGATTTTTATTGTTCCTGCATCAGCCTGAAGAAAACCAGTCAGCATGCGCATCGTGGTCGACTTTCCAGCGCCGTTTGGTCCCAGAAAACCAAGCACTTCACCGCGAACGACGGAAAGGTCAATCCCGCGCACTGCTTCAAGCGATCCGAAATTTTTACGAAGCCCGATCGCTTCAATCAAAGCGGGTTTGTTTTCCACAAGAAGTGTTTTACCACGATGCAAGGAGAATCGTCAGATCAGTACCGTCGACAATTCCATTGCGATTGATATCCGCTGTCGGGTTGCTTGAATTCCAAGCACCAAGCACGATCGCAAGATCGACCCCATTGACAACGCCGTCATTATTGACATCAGCTGGATTTGATGATGGCGGATTGAATGTCACAATCAGCTGTGGATTATTCGCGCCTGCTTGACGAGATTCGAAGCGTTTGACGGACTGAAGGGTGACTTCGTTTCCCAAGACGGCCCAACCAAAGTTTGTAGCCGGCTGATTCACCCACTCTTGGACATCCGCCACCATTCGAGCGGTCGAGCCCCAGACATACCACGCGACATTTGTGACATTTGTGGAAGCTGATGCGACAGTAATGAACTCTCCCCCTGGAGTGGGCCAAGGCGACGAGGGATAAAATCGATTGATCCACGTTGCGTCGTTTGTCTGTGCGGGCGCACCGCCACCACCGAAAGCAAATGAAGCCCCTTCGCCCCAAGAGAGAGTCGACTTGTTGAGAGAAACTGTGTATGTCCCCCCTTGCGATTGACTCATATAAAGTTTCAGTTGAACGCTTGTCACAACAGAGCCTGCAGGAATGCTTTGAAAATCAAACTGGATCAAACCACGGCGCAAAAATCCGCCGCCTTGATCTCCCACTCGTCCAGCATAAATGTTGTACGCAGCACCAAGCGCAAGCTGACTTGAGGTGTCCGAAATGAGCGTGGCATCTTTCACACTGCCGAGCGTGACAGTCGTTGCGCTCGCATTCAATGCAAAGTGAAGAGTTGTCGCGATCGCCAAACACATCGACCGTGAACAGACAAAAAGTTTCATCCTGTCCACCCCGACAGCAATGCCGTGAGATCAGACCCGCCAACCGATCCATCAAAATTCAAGTCGCCCACGCCAGTCCCTCCCCAATTCGCGAGCATCGCCGTGAGATCAAGTCCATTGACAAGGTTGTCGCCATTGATGTCCGCGCCGAAAATCACTCGAGCAGTGACGATGATAGAAACACTCTTCTCGACAAAAGAACCACCAGAGTCCGTTCCGCGCAACGTGATCAGATGAGTTCCAGGATTGAGCGTTGACACGAGAATTTGCCGACCAGTTCCGATTGCGCCTGCGATTGACGAAGTCCATTTGAAACCAGTATCAGCCAAGAACTGATCTTCCAAATCCCAACCAGAAGCGTGCAACAGGATTGACGCGCCGAAGGGATATGACTGGCTGGCATTTGGGGAAATCAGATGAATGTCTGGCGCGTTGACAAGCCAAGAATTCGACCAGTTCGAATCGCCTGCGATCGATCCTTCGTGGAGCACCTTTGCCCCGGATGAATCTGGCCCAAAATCACCCAAAGAAGTGGGCATTTCCGCATCAACCACATTCAATCCATCCGTCACACGAACCTTGACAATCCCCTGCCCGATTTGTGCGACTGGGAAATCGGAGAGCGCAAATTTTATTGACGATCCGCGCTGATTTACTCCCATCGCGGACCAAGATTGACCGCCATCGCAACTCAACAAGATGTCCGCGGAGAGTGCGTCGCCATCCGCGTCGGTTGCATTCCAGAAAAGTTCGACGAATGGACCAATGCCACTGTGACTCGCAACTTCCACACCATCGATCATTCGACTTCCAAGACTGGCGATATGCGGAGCAGATGCAGTGCGCGTTCGAGTCGCCAACAAATCACCACTCTTCAAATCTCGCAAATCGATCCGTGCAGGTTCTTGATTGGCAACTGTCGCGGGAATAAGAATCGAAACTGCAGAATTGGCGTGGAGATGAGGTCGACCATTCACGCACTCTGCGCATGATTCACGGGTCGTTGCGGATTTCCATCGAACGCTCGAGAGCAAATCTCCTCCTGCTGCGAATGATTGCAACAATACATCGCCTTTGGGATCATCGGCCGTCGGCGAAGCGAGATCGATTTGATTGACAGGGAACAATTCAATTCGACTTGCTTTGCGACCGATCTGATGCTGATACGAACCGCTGATTTGCAGAACACGCTGGGCATCAGACGCGGGATTTTCGCCACCGCCTGGCGGAGCAAACGCAGTGCACTGCGAACGAGTGTCGGTCAGGCAATCGAGATATGTTCCAGAATCAACCCACGCCACATTCGTCAACTGCCCCGCGACCATCACGTCGAATTGCGAAGTCGCGTGAGTTTGACCAAGATTCAGAGGACTTGCGAGATGATGTTCGACATCGAATCCAACTGTGGCAATGGTATTGTTGGTGTGATTTCTCCCCCAACAATGGCCAATTTCATGCGCAAATGTGCGCTGAAAACGCGTTGATTCTGTATTGCCGAATGCTGCGTCTCCTGGAACGCTGTTCGCCTGACCATTTCCACTGAAGGGATTTCCTGGCAGCCAACCATAGATGAACTCTGGTCTCGCGTAACCCGCGGCGGGAATCGTCGTCAGGCGAATTGTCTGAAGGGACGAAAGGAGCGCCGTGCTGCTGGAGTTGATATCTGTTGTCCAATTCAACGGACCAATTGGAGAGCGGTGATAGTTCAACTCCGCCACCGCATAGATGCCACGCATAAATGCATCGCCAATGCCAGGCTCGATGGTTGCAGCAACTGGTTGTCCGCCACCAGGGGTGTAGTTGATCGAGACATAAGCGATATCGAGCGTCTTGCGACAAGAGAATACTTTGTTGCTCAAGAGAAAAAGATTGTTTGCTTCATTCGATTCTGCGATCTTGTTTAGCGGATCAAGCACGACCTCGAAATCGACATCGGTGCTGACTGGGGCAACGATCGTGAAATTGATCGTGTCATTGACATTAAAAACATTTGGCGTGATCGGCGCTGTGATCGGACCGTTGCGCGAGAAGAAAGGCGAACCTGTCATTTGCTGACCGCCGACATACACCCGCAGAACAGCATCAACATTTGCCTGCGATGTTGTTTGCCCAGTAACCGCAACTTTGACCCGCACCATTGTTGGACGACCACCGACCAATGTTGTTGTGCCAAATTGCGCGCCTTGCGTCAGATCAACGCTTGTCACTGCAAGATCGCCAGCCATTGCGCTGGTCGCGAATACACTCGAAACGAGCGTAAACGCGATCAACTGAAATCGTGGGGAAAGTTTGAGGTGTGAAGATCGAGATGTAGTTTGAGTCATAGTTTTACTTTCTCTACTTAAAAAATACAGCGCAGATTATCCCCAATTACCCAACAAAATTGCCAAGTCAAGGCCATCAACGAGGCCAGACAAATTGATGTCAGCAGATCCAGGACCGCCCCACTGTGCAAGCAAAATTGCGAGGTCAATTGCATTGACCATTCCATCGCCGTTGATATCGCCTGGTCGTGGCGCCGACCCAATCGTGATCGCGATTGTGAAACTCAAAGTCGCATCGCCTTCGCCGGGGATGTTCTCGTCGGTGGTGAGCAAAGTCCCGCTGACATTTGTAAGACCAACTGGAAGCCCAACTGGATTCACGCGCAGATGCAGAACACCGGGCGTTGCCATAATCGACTGCGGCAAAGATCCAACAACCGAAACTGGAGAGCCTGTTGGCAACTGAACATAATCGGCGTCGAGCATCGCCTGCAGAGTTCCCCATCCAAAGTTGCTCAGCGGCACATCAACATTCACAACGCCGCTGCCAACTGGAATCGCGACCGGAACAGTGATGGCCGTCGCGATCGAAGTCGATTGCCAAGATGGTTTCGCCCGTGAGACAATCGAACATTCCGCAGGCATTACGATTGCCGCATTTTGCGCGCCTTCGGAAGAACTTGTGGCCTGTACTTCGACCTCAAGCAAACCAACTGTTCCAGTATTCAATAGTAGATTCGCCGTGGCGAAAGCTGGCGAGAGTGGCGCGATACCACTGACGCTGCCCGTCAGACCATTTATTCCCGTCACGACATAATCAAGTTCATCCGCGCCCAGCGGAGTGACGACTGCCGCGACATTTTTCACTTGAACTTGCGCCACCACGGATGCGCCTTGGATCACGCGAGGCGGAATTGCAAGAAGCGTCGCAGACATCACCGCGGGAACTTGATAATCCACAATCACTGGAATGTGATCGGATGCATTGAAGAGTGCGAGCGCAAGTGCGTTTGAACGCGCTGATTCTCCAGAATAATAAGAGTTTCCATTCGTATTGATCGCGAGGTTGTAATGCAAACCGTCGTTGCCGAAAGATCGATATGTATTGGAGATCATGCTGATCCCTTCACCATCGGTGACTGCGGCAGTCGCAAGATGAAGATCGAATCGATCATCCATACCACCGCCGACGAGCGATCCGCTTATGTCGCGTGGACTTTGAGTGTGTTTGATTGCATTAGAACTTCCACCCCACGACCCACTTCCAAGAGCGTCGAAGGCTTGCGCATTTCCACCCGCCAAGAAAGTGAGATACGCAGGCTCGGTGTTGTTGTACACATTAAAGTCACCGGCAAAAATCGCGCGCACTCCACGACCAAGCGCATCCGCGTTTGCACGCACAGCGAGCGCGCCTTC
Source organism: Planctomycetia bacterium (assembly GCA_005792145.1). GTDB lineage: Bacteria > Planctomycetota > Phycisphaerae > Phycisphaerales > SM1A02 > F1-60-MAGs104. The sequence goes on from SXSS01000127.1 coordinate 15,503, forward strand.
TTGGCGGTCCGCTTCAAATCCAAGCGATGCCTTCAAGTGCGTGCTGTACACATACAACTGAGCCGCGGTCGAGGTGTATCCGTTCAATCTGAAAAGCCAGCGATCTGAGTTGCGGTTCGCACCTGTAGAAATGTCGGCGTGTGACGCCGTCGTCTCCGAAAAGGTTTGAATTCGGTAAAAGGCACACTGCGCTCCTGACGCGCTGTCTTCACTTCCCGAAGTGGTATATGTCGCACGGGTGTAAGTCGCTCCAGCGGGTGCCGCCGCGTTGACCAATGACTGCAATTCCCCGACATTGCTAGAACTGACCTCTTGAAAAATGAAAAGATCAACGGGCTTGGCCCAACCTGCCTTATTATCAGAATGGATGGCGGCAAGCACCTGCTGGAACGCGGATCCATCTCCCGCCATGCGGGCGCAATTGTAATTGACAATCCTCAACTGCCCGAATGCGGGAGTTACCACAGATAGAGTCATAAAAGCCACAGCGAACACCGTGGTGGTTCGTGATGCGAAACTCATATATACAACATAGTCCCAAAATTCGACCCGTGACGCATTTTATTTGAAAATCGTCTACAAATATACCCCCCCCCAACTGGAGAAACCTATGAAAATGACATTTGGACCCATTCTCGCACTCGTCGGCGCCGCTTTGATTGCATTTCCTGCTCAGGCGCAGCAATTGACCCCAGAGATATTCACCTTGGACAATGGGATGAAATTCATTCTCATCCCGCGCACCGACGAGCCAAACACCATTTCAGCTGGATGGTTGGCAAAGGTAGGCAGCGCCAACGAACGCCCTGGCATCACAGGCATTTCCCACTTCTTCGAGCACATGATGTTCAAGGGAACCAACACCATCGGAACTGGTGACGCCAAGAAGGACGCCGAGTTCCGTGCCCGGCAGAAGGCTCTCCGAGATGCGATGAATCAATATGTGTGGACCACTCAATATCAACGATTTTTCTTGGGTGAAATTGATGACCCGTGGAATGCCGCCAATGACACGCCAGCATTGGCGAAGATGCGAAGCGAACTCAAGACTTCGATGGAAAGTCAACAAGGCCGAGTGAACACGACGGCGCTTTCCGCACTGAAAACAGAATTGGGAAAGGTCGACGCGAAGTCGGCGGATGCCGCAACGAAGACCACCGAGATCAAAGCGCAGATCGCCGCGCTCGAATCGGATCAAAAGAAAATTGGCTCGATCATCAAAGACGAATTCGACCAGATTTATACAAAGGGCGGCGGAAGTCGAATGAACGCATTCACTTCGTATGACCTGACATTTTATTTCATCACCGTCCCAAGCAATAAATTTGAACTCTGGTGCTGGATGGAAAGCGATCGCTTGAATGACAGCGTTTTCCGCGAGTTTTATAGCGAGCGCGATGTGGTGCACGAAGAACGCCGCCTGCGAACTGAGAGCACGCCAACAGGTGCCTTCCAAGAACAATTTGATGCGATGTTCTGGATGTCCAGCGGATATTCATGGCCCGTCATCGGATGGACGAGTGATCTGAATTCGTACACGATGGACGAGGCGATGAAGTATTGGAATATTTATTACCGCCCGAACAATCTCGTTGGATTTATCGTTGGAGATTTCAAGCCCGCCGAGATCAAGCCGCAGATCGAGTCGTATTTTTCCAGACTGCAAACTGGAACGACTCTTCCACCGGCGATCATCACACTCGAAGCCAAGCAAATGGCCGAGCAACGGATGAATGCGGAAGCTGATTGCCAACCGCAAGTCGAAATTCGATACCACACGGTTCCATTTCGCCACGCTGATTCATATCCACTGGACATGATGTCGCAAATCCTCAACGGTCGAACGGGGCGTTTGTATAAGTCGATGGTTGAAGGAACGCAGATCGCTTCGAGCACTTCGGCCCAGCAAGACAGTCGCAAGATCGCTGGATTCTTCGCCTTCAGCGCGGAGACCAAAGGCGATGGCACGCCTTCGCAACTCGAGCAGGAGTGGTACACGCAACTCAAGCGCCTGCAGGATGAACCCGTCACCGAGACCGAACTGCAAAAGGTGAAGAATCAAGTTGCAGCCGATTCTTATCGAGGATTGCAGGCAAATTTTCGCTTGCTCGTCGGAATGGCAATAACCGAAGCGCTTGGTGGCTGGGAAGAAATCAACGAAAGCCCGAAGAAACTGCAAGCAGTGACCGCCGCGGATATTCAGCGAGTCGCCCGCAAGTATTTCGATGTCTCCAATCGATCTGTTGCGACATTCACGCGCAAGGCTGCTGCGGCAGGTGGCGCTGATGCCCCGGTCGAAGATCCAGAGATTGCAAAGCTCCCTGCTCCAATGCAAGCACGAGCCAAGCAGATGGTCGCGCAAATTATGAAGGAGACCGATCTGAAGGGTTTGCAAGAAGGCATGACTCAAATGGAAGCGCAGGCGGCTCAAGTGCCTCCACAAATGAAACCCATGATGGATTTCATGCTCAATAAAATGCGCGAGCGTATTTCGCAACTCGAAAATGCTGGAGGTGCAAAGTGATTTTGACCAAGACTCCATCGAACATCAAACAGGAGACAAACATGAACATCATCAAGAACACATTGTCCATCATCCTCGCCGCTTCATTCGCAGCGAGCGCATTGGCGGGGGCAACCATTCCCCCACGACCTGAAACCATCACCTATCCACCGCTGACTTTCACCCCACCAAAGGCGAGTGAATATCGAACGACTCTTTCCGATGGAACGACTGTTTTTATGGTGCCAACACACGAGTTTCCGCTCATAAATATGACGATCACATGCATGGGCGGAGCGCATCTGGATCCTGCCGATCGTGCTGGTTTGGCGGCAATGACTGCGTCAATGATGCGTAGCGGCGGAAGCGAAACGATGAGCGCAGATGAAGTCAACGAGAAACTGGAATTCATGGCGACCAATCTCAGCATTCGCGGTGGCGACTGGAATAGTTCCGCATCGATTGACTGCTTGAAGTCCAACTTTGATGCAAGCCTTGCAATTTTGATCGATCTTCTGAAGAGCCCAGGTTTCGACGAAGCCAAGTTCAAGATTGCCAAAGGCGATGCGATGGAAGGTCTGAAGCAACGCAATGACGATGCGGCTTCTATCAGCGCGCGCGAATGGGGATATCTGGTCTATGGCGAAGACAACTTTGAATCTCGCCAACCAACTGGCGCAGGTCTCGAGGCGCTGACCGATGACGAAATGGAAGATATGGCCGAGAAGATTTTTCACCCTGGCAACATGATCATTTCGATCTTTGGTGACTTTGATCCCAAGACAATGCCTGCGACACTTGAAAAAGCGTTGGCAGGATGGAAGAAGGGTCCGAAAGTTGATCCGCCATCCGCACCCACTCACCAAATGAAGCCTGGCGTTTATTTTGTCGAGAAAGATATTCCCCAAGGAAAAGTCACGATCGGAATTCGCTCGATTCAGCGGGAAAATCCAGATTTTTATGCATACACCGTGATGAATGAAATTCTCGGCGGAGGTGGATTCTCCAGCCGCATTATGCAGCGTGTTCGAAGTGACGAAGGCTTGGCATACAGCGCAGGATCTGGATTCCGTGCAGGCCCTTTCTATCCTGGTATTTTCCGGGCGGCTTTCGAAAGCAAGAGCCCCACTGTTGCTCTGGCGGCGAAATTGATCTTCGAAGAATTCGTTCGTATGCGTACAACCCTTGTCAGCGCATCCGAACTTGAGACGGCGAAGAATTCTTTCATCGAAACTTTTCCTTCAACCTTCGCTTCCAAAGCAGGAATGCTTGGCGTTTTTGTCAGTGACGAATGGACGAACCGACCTGCGGGATACTGGGAAAATTATCGCGAGAAGATTCGCGCAGTCACCCCAGAGGACATTCAGAGGGTTGCGCAGAAATATCTAGACCCTTCAAAAATGACAATTCTTGTTGTTGGCAAGTGGGCAGATATTTCCAAAGGCGATCTGCAAGGTCGCGCAACGATGGAACAGTTTGGTCCCGCAATCCAATTGCCGATGCGTGATCCAATTTCGCTCAAGCCCATCGCAACTTCTGCATCTGCCCAGCCTGAAGCAACAGCTCAGCCTGCGGCCAAGGCTCCAGCAACTGGAGGTTGAGCGAGTAGTCGATTTGATCACTGTTTCCCGAGCGCCCAGCGCAATTCGGGCATTTGCAGTATTCGTGCGCCAACAAAAAATGTTCCGCCGCCGAGGATGACCATTCCCATCAACACGCTGGCCATCACCAGCCAACTTGCTTCGCTTGGCGCGAACATCATTGCTCCCGCAAGCACGCCGCCCATCACGATGGAAATGAGAAGCGTCCGCATCCAACTTGTGCGCACATCGCCAGTGATCATCGGACCAACACGACGCGCGAGCAATCTTTCCAAGATGATCATTTGCAGTATTGCGCACAATGCAGTGGAGAGCGCGAGGCCCGCCGTATTGAGCGGAGTCCAAATGAGCGTGATGTTGAGAATGAAATTGAGCGCCACCATGCTCACCGCAACCATGACTGGCTTCATCGGTTCGCCGCGAGCATAAAACGCCCGAGTCAAAACTTGGTTGGCGCTATAAGCCCAAATCGCAGGCGAATAGGCCAGCAAGATTGTTGCGACTCGCTGGGTGTCTTCTGGGGAAAACGATTCGCCTTGAAAAACTGTTGCGGTCAGTGGAACGCGCAGCAACATCAAG
>SXSS01000128.1 GCA_005792145.1 Planctomycetia bacterium
CATTCCAACCCGAAAGCATTGGGCGAGCCATGGAATGAAACGGAATGGGCGAAGAAGGATTCGAACCTTCGAAGGCGTAGCCAACAGATTTACAATCTGTCCTCGTTGACCGCTTGAGTATTCGCCCAACTGATGCGAGTTAGTGAGTGTAATGCCACTCGCGATCCCTTGCAATTGATGTAAAAGTCTATTGCGCGACTGGCGGCTTCTGCGGCACAACCAACCGCTTTGTGGCATGATAAAGCCTCAACCAACGAGCGGGCGCGCGGGGGGCGCGCTTCTTGGATTTGCGTGCCGCAAACCACAGATGCACGAAGTACATCAACACAACAAACAACAGCGTGAACGCGATACCGACGAGAGCTTGGTGGGTGATATCTGTCACGCCAGCTTGCTTTGCCGCACGAGCGCCCATCACACCAACCAACATTTGTAGTGGAACGGTCACGATGACACAGGTCAACTCCACAAGAAGAAACTTCCACCACGCCATATGCATCAAGCCGCACATTGTGATCACCGGCGTTCGCGTGCCAGGAATGAAACGCGCGGCAATCAAAACAAGCGATCCACGCTGATCAATTTGATGTTTCACTTCCAGCAAACGCCGTGGATGCAAGACTCGTTTGAACCATTTCGAATGTAAGAAGCGCGTTCCAAATGTAGAGCACATCCAGAACCAAAGTCCATCGCCCGTGACAATTCCCAAGTATGCCCAAATCCAGAAGTGCACAAACATCTTCATATCGTGCGCGGCCAACCATCCAGCAGGAATCAAAATCAAATCTTCTGAAAGATGCAATCCAACGCCAGAAATTACGAAGGCCCCAAAGAGCGAGACTGCGCCATATTTTTCTATGTCATCCTCGAGCCACTTGGGCATCTTGGAGTTTTCGTTTGCCGCGAGGTCGGGAGTCGTGCTCGCACTCTGCTGTGGCGTCTCAACGGAATTTTGCGCCGCAGTTTGCGCCGAAGCTGAACCCATCCAAAACAGACAAGCTGTGCTGAGTATTGCCGAAAGCAAAAGAAAACGCCGCATCATCATTAAAGATGATACGGCGAATTTGGATCGAGACTTGTTCGTCAGCTCTTTGCGTCGGCTGGAATCCGCATCGAATAGAACGATCGATAGACAAAGAGCAATGCGATCAGGAGGAAAACTGTGCCGATTGCAATCTTCGCATTCTGATTCTGCATCGTCACTGCGATTTCAACGGCAAGCAAGCCGAAGAGCGTGGTGAACTTGATCACCGGGTTCAAGCTGACGGAACTGGTGTCCTTGAAGGGATCGCCGACAGTATCGCCGACGACGGTCGCTTCGTGAAGTGGGGTTCCCTTGGCGCGCATATCGACTTCGACGATCTTCTTTGCATTATCCCAAGCACCACCGGCGTTTGCCATAAAGATGGCTTGGAAAAGACCGAAGAACGCGATGGCGATCAAATATCCGATGAAGAAGAAGGGATCAAAGAAGGGGAGCGCCAGCGACAAACAGAAGACGACGATGAAGATATTGATCATGCCCTTCTGTGCATAAACCGTGCAGATACGAACAACTTCCTTCGAGTCCTGAATACTCGCGGTTGCCTTGTTCAGGTTGATGTTGTTCTTGATATAGACCACGGCTCCGTACGCGCCCGTCACCACGGCTTGGGTACTTGCTCCAGTGAACCAGTAAATGACCGATCCACCCATGAGCAGTCCAAGCAGGATTGCAGGTTGAACGATGGAGAGTTTTCCAACCACAGTCTGCACGCCTTGTGCAAGCGCAACCGTGTATTTTGGATCTGCCGTGTTGACGATTCCACCGAGCAACGTTGCGGTCTCGACGCCGATGAGCGCCAAGATGATGCCGAAGACCATGGTGGTCGCACCGACAACTGCAGTTCCGATGAGAACTGGTTTTGCAGTTGCCTTGAATGTGTTGCCAGCGCCGTCGCCTTTTTCAAGTTTGTGCTTGGCAGTTTCAAAGTTTGGAGCAAATCCAAACTTCGACTTGATCTCCTCCTTGATATTGGGAATCTTCTCGATTTGGCTCAATTCGTAGACGCTTTGCGCGTTGTCCGTGACTGGTCCAAACGAGTCGACCGCGATCGTGACTGGTCCCATTCCAAGGAATCCGAAGGCGATCAGACCGAACGCAAAGATCGGAGCTGCGAAAGGATAAACCGCTGGCATGATTTTCAGCATGTCTTCAGCAGTGGCGCACCAAACGCCAAGCCCCATCAGCGAGAGAATGACCAAGCCATTCCAGAAGGCTGAGAAGTTTCCAGAGACCAAGCCAGAGAGGATGCACAAACTTGCTCCACCTTGCTTGCTGGCATTGACGACTTCCTTCACATGGCGAGATTTCGTGCTGGTGAAGATTTTTGTGAATTCTGGAATCAGTGCGCCGGCAATTGTTCCCAGCGAAATGATCACAGAGAGAATCCACCAGAGGTCGGGCAGATAGTTCGTCTTGTCAGTGATCGTGGTCGTTTGCTCGACAAGTGTTCCCGCTACAACTGGTGTTGCAGTGACGACAGTTGCGACGTCTTCAGATCCAAGTGCGATGTTTCCAAGCAAGACATAACTGGCGATGAATGTCACGCCGATCGAGATGATCGAAGTCAGCCAGACGAGCGAAGTGAGAGGTGCTTCTTCGTCGAAATCAGCCATTTCACCAAAGCGGGCCTTCGAAATAACTTCGTTGATCAAATACGAAACGAGACTTGTGATGACCATCAGAATTCGCATGGCAAAGAGCCAAACGATGAGAGTTGCACAGAGGCTTGGATTGACTTCACCCATTGAATAAGCCAAGAATGCAATCAGAGCAACGCCCGTCACGCCGTATGTTTCGAAACCGTCAGCGGTTGGTCCGACTGAGTCACCTGCATTGTCGCCAGTGCAATCCGCGATCACGCCTGGATTCTTCGGATCATCTTCTGGAAGTTTGAAGACGATCTTCATAAGGTCTGCGCCGATGTCCGCGATCTTGGTGAAAATTCCACCGCAGATGCGAAGGGCGCTCGCGCCGAGACTTTCACCGATTGCGAAACCGATGAAGCACGGTCCTACAAGCGCGGTTGGAAGGAATACAAGAATGCAGATCATGAAGAAAAGCTCGACAGAAACCAGCAACAGACCAACGCTCATCCCGCTCTTCAGGGGTATTCCAAGCACAGGAAGTGAGGCAGCGCGCAAACTTGCGAATGCTGCGCGACTGTTGGCAGTCGTGTTGATGCGGATGCCGAACCAAGCAACGCCATACGATCCGAGGATTCCCAGAACGCTCGCAGCCAAAATCATGGCGACATCGACACCTGACTTATGCTCGAGAATGCCGAAGTAATAGACAATGCACGCCGCGATCAGAACCCAAAGCCACACAAGGAACTTGCCCTGTTGAAAGAGATAACTCTTGCATGTCTCCCAAATGATGTTGGAAACAGACAGCATGGAATCATGCGCAGGCAGAGCTTTGGTCTGCTTGTATTGAAGCAAGCCGAAGATGCAGGCTGCAACACAGACGACAAGTCCAAAGTAGAGAATCCCGACGCCCGAAATGGCCGCACCAAAGACATCAAACTGGACTTCGGCCAGGGATGGAACTTTCAAGTCCGCCTCGCCGGCGAAAGCCGCAGGGGTCAGAAGGCAGAGAGAAAACAGCGCAAGCATGAGTCGAGCCATGTGTTTGAATCCTTTATATAGAGTTGCGAAATTGAGTGTGGGAGTGTACCGATTACCGATGAATTGACAACTGCAAGGACTTATTGACCAGATGCTTGATAATCGTCTTGAAAAACGAATGCGCCACTTGCAGAAATGGTCTCGGCGAATTGATGCTCCGTGCTTTCGGCTTTACGAGCGTGATATTCCGGAGTTTCCGCTGGTCATTGATTGGTATGACGGCGATGTACTTGTGTGGTTTCATCCGCGCACTCGCGACGACACCCCCGAGGCCGAGGCCGCATTCCACCAGTTATGCCTTGATCACATTCACCGTGCGCTTCAAGTCGATCCGAGCCGTCTGTTTATAAAACATCGTCAACGGCAGCGGGGGATCGCGCAATATGAACGGATCGGTCAAACGGAAGTCATCCGAAATGTCGGCGAGCAGGGGTTGAAGTTTGAGGTCAATCTCTCGGACTATCTCGACGCTGGACTTTTTCTCGATCATCGCACGACGCGATCCATGGTGCGCGAGAGGTCGAAGGACCGCCGCGTGTTGAATCTCTTCGCGTACACGGGATCATTCACGGTCTATGCCGCCGCAGGTGGTGCAGCGTCGACGTTGACGGTTGATATGAGCAACACATATCAAGAGTGGTCCCGCAGAAATATGAAGTTGAATGGATTTGAAGTCGATGACGCGCACCAATTTGTTCAAGCGGATTGTTTGCAAATGCTGGAGGCAGGCCCGCGCGCAGGTGACAGATTCGACATTATTGTTCTTGATCCGCCGACATTTTCCAATTCCAAGCGTATGGCAGTTGATAGTTTTTCTGTCGAACGCGATTGGCCGCGATTGCTTGAAATGACTCTGCCGTGGCTCAGTCCGCAGGGTCAGATTTGGTTCAGCACGAATGCGCGCGGATTTTCGCCCGCGCCAGAAATGCTGCCGCAAAATGCGGTGATGCGCGATATCACCAAGTACACGATCCCAGAAGATTTTGCGGGCGGGACACCGCATCACGCATATCTCGTCGCTCACGCGGACGCGCCGCGTGCAGTTGATTTACGGGTCAATCGATTGAGCGCGAAAGCGGATTGAGATCAGGGAGTTTCGCTGGCCGCGTCATTGCTGGACCGAACTTTGCTCGTAGGCGGCATCGCTGTCGCTGGAATCATGAACTCTGGAGCATCTGGCAGAGCGTCCGCGAATGGCTTCTTGTCGCATTCGCCATTGGCGATTTTGAAGCGGATGATTTGCTTTTTCTTTCGATCACCAACATAGAGATGTTCATTATCCAATGCGAGAGAACTGGGAAGCGGTGGGCAACCCGTCGCGGTGTTGGCAAAGAGAATGATCTCGCCAGTCTTTACATTGATCCGAAAAATTGCAGGAACGCCATTGTCCGTCAGATAGACAGTGAAACCATCTGGTGCGAAGAGAAGTTGGATTGGATGCTTCAGTCCACTTGTCGCATCGGCAAGAACACTCTTGCGAAGTCCGGTCTTGGGATCGAAGACGACAACTTCCGATGCGCCGCGGTCGCAGACATAGAGCAAATTATCTGCGCCAACGGCGATGCCACGAATCTCCGTGATCCCTTGCGGAGAAACTTGCGCGCGGGGCACGATCGTTCCGACGGGAATTCCAAGTCCCATGATTTCAGCAGGAACTGGAACAGGTTGACCTGGATGCACAGTGCCGATTCCGAAGTATGCGGTGACGGTGTTTGTGTCTTGATTCGACGCATAGACCGTTCCGTCTGCTCCGACTGCGAGGGCGTATGAGTGCACGAGATCAGGGCTGCTCAGCGCCTTTGATGCGAACACGGATTCGAATGGCAGAGTTCCATCAGAAGTTGGCGCGCCATAACGCAGCAATCTTGTGTTGTCCATACTCGCGCTGACCAACAAGATTCCATGCTCGCCGGTGTGCAACATTCCGCGCACACCTTTCGCATCGCCGCCAGCAGATTTCGGAATGGGCTCGAGAATATTTCCAAGGGTCTCACCTTCGCCGCTCAGTGCATGAACAGTGTTTCCACTTGGTTCGCCGTGCATCGTGATGTACCACTTCGCGGCGGTTTTTGGTTGATCGTGTCCGTGGGTGCCTTTGCGATTGTCCGCATCGCTTGCGGTTTTATCGGAGGTGGTTTTGGGGGATGTTTCGCTCGTTTGCTTGTCTTGGCTTTTGTCTTGGCCTTTGTCTTTATCCTTTTTGCCGCTGTCGTATTTCTTTTCGTCAGGTGCGCTTTGTGCTTCCATTTCGCTGATGGGTTTGCAGGCAAAGGGCAGAAATGCTGAAAAACAGAGCGTTGAAACGACCATTATGTCGCAGAACTTGGAAGAATTGAATTGTGGGTAGTTGCGCTCTTTCATAGTTTGTGGAGAGAATACTCACACGATGACATTTCTGAACTTCTGCCCAACTCCAATTTTCGCAATGCTTGACAAGGGATCATCAATGATTCCACTCTTCGAACAACAGGCGAAAGAACCGATCAATGCAAAGAGTGTGCAAAGTTCGATCGATCACTTCACCAATCCTTGGTTTGTCGGATCGCTGCTGCTTGGATTGGCAGTTGCCGCACTTTGTGGACTGGCGATTGCGTGGCATCCTCGTCGATCCGGCAAGGGGGATCCAGTCGAGGATTTGGAGCAGCGCAATACGCTGATCGTGCTTGCAATGGTTGGTGCGATTGTCTCGGAACTTGTCCGCGTCGAACCGACCATGGCATTGGTCGTCTTCGGCATCGGCGGTCTGATTCGTTTCAGAACTGTGCTCGACAATCCAAAGGTCACTGGAAAAGCGATCATGGTCGTCGTCGTTGGGCTTGCCGCAGGTCTAGGCGAACTTGCGATGGCTGTCTTCTTTACAGTCTTCGCATGGTTGCTGATTTTCTGGTTGGACTCGAATGTTGGATTTCGAATTCGTATGAAACTGAGCAAGAGCGCTAATTCCAAGGGAACTCTGGTGGCACTTATGGAGATGATTCGCCGTGCTGGTGGTCGAGTTTCATCGGCGGAGGAATATGAACACAAGCAACAGATCGTGGTCGTTGGAAAGTTGCCTTCGTCGGTTGATCCAGTCAAGTTCAAAGCGGAACTGACCAAGAAACTTCCTCAAGGCGAGGATGCTGACATCGATCTGAAGACTGGATGATTCGCGATCTTCCTAGCTTGGAATTTCAAAGCGTCTCGCGCATTTTTTCTGGTGGTGCGCGCGCGCTGAATGATGTTTCATTTTCAATTCCTGCTGGAGGTCTGACTGCGGTCATCGGTCCAAGCGGTTGTGGAAAGACAACACTCCTTCGCATGGCAGCGGGACTCGACCGCGCAACAACGGGCTCGGTGAAGTTCATCGGTCAAGATGGCAATGTGCATTCGAGGGCAAGTGAAAATCTTTCTGTCTGCTTTCAAGACGCGCGATTGCTTCCGTGGAGAAATGTCACCGATAATGTCGCTCTCCCGCTGGAATTGGCTGGAGTTTCTCGCGACGAACGAAGCGCTCGTGCCAAGCAGGTGATCGAGGCGGCGGGGCTTTCCTCGGCGCAAGCGCGTCTTCCTGCGCAACTTTCGGGCGGAATGCGAATGCGTGTCGCGCTTGCGCGAACACTGGTGACCAGCCCCGATGTCTTGTTGTTGGATGAACCGTGCAGCGCCGTCGATGAATTCACACGCATACAACTGGATGAAGAAATTCGCAGAGTGTGGCAAGTTTCTGGAGCGACCACAATGCTCATCACGCATTCGGTCTCCGAAGCGGTGTGGCTTGCTGATCAAATTGTTGTGATGAGTATGGGATCGATCCACGAAATCCGCAAGGTCGCATTGCCTAGGAATGCACGCGACCGGGCAAGTTCTGCGTTCTTGTTGGAAGTTGAGACTGTGATGAGATCGCTCGCACGCGCCGCAGGAGTGCTTGTCGCATGATGAGCGTGATGAAATTTTTCCGCCTGATGGTTGCGCCTGTGACTGCCGTCGCTTTTATGCTTGTTGCGTGGCAGATCGCAGTGATGATGAGTGGCGTCAGCGCATATCTCCTGCCAAGTCCGTGGGCGATTGCGCAAACAATGTGGGCGAGCAGTGATCGATTGATTGGTGGTGCGATTCAAACTGCGATGGCAGCGACGATCGGTTTCGTTGTTGCATCGGTGATTGGAATTCTCGGCGGAAGCATGATTGCGGCGATTCCATTTCTACGCAGATCGCTCTATCCGCTGGCAACAATATTGCAGATGGTTCCACTGGTCGCAGTTGCTCCGCTCTTGGTGATTTGGCTTGGATTCGGTTTGCCAACAGCGATTGCCGCCGCGGCAGTTGTCGCTGTCTTTCCAGTTCTCGCCGCGACAATTGATGGACAAGTTTCCGTCGATCCAGGACTGCGAGAACTTTTCTTATTGCACGGCGCTTCGGGTTGGACTCGCTGGCGTAAATTGGATTTGCCTGCGTCGATCCCTGCCATCGTGACTGGTCTTCGAATCGCAGCTGGACTTGCGGTGATCGGTGCGATTGTTGGCGAATTCGTCTCGGGTTATGGCGGAAACGCTCCGCTGGGCATCGTGATCATGACCGCAATGCGTGAGGCACGAACGGATCTCGTCTTTGCGGCAATTGCGCTTTCTGCAGTTGTCGGGTTTTCACTTTTCGGCGCAGTGAGCTGCCTAGGATGGTTTCTTGTTCATCGTTGGCATGCATCTAGTGTGAATTCTTTGGAGCAATCGAAATGAAGAAATTGCAGAGTTTGTTTCTGTTGATGATCGCCGCTTTTGGAGTGATGTTGAGTTGTGATCGTTCATCACCCAATGAAGCGGCGCTCACTCCGATCACCTTGCAATTGAACTGGGTTCCAGAGCCAGAATTCGGTGGCATGTTCGCCGCTCTGCAAGATGGTTTATATGTCGCAGAAGGATTGGCCGTCGATATTCGCAAAGGTGGCGCGCAAGTTCCTTGTGCGCAGCTTGTGGCAAGTGGTCAAGTTCCGTTTGCAATTGTTTCCGGAGAAGAAGTGCTGACCCTGCGTGCGCGGGGTGGGGAAATTGTCGCGCTCTTCGCAACTTTCCAGCGCAATCCAATGGGTTTCATGCTGCACAAGAACAATCCGATTGATTCGCTTGAAGCGCTTTGGAAAAGTTCGTCGACGATTGGCCTGGATCCTGGAATGCCATTCGTGGCAATCTTGAACGAAAAATATGGCGGCAAAAATCTGAAGATGGTTCCATATTCCGGAGCGATGGCAACTTTTCTAGTGACGCCCGACTATGTTCAACAGTGCTTCATCACCGCAGAACCTGTGGAAGCCAAATTGCGGAGCGTTGATGCGAAAGTTTTCTCTGTCGAGGATGTCTTCAATCCTTACACCGCCGTCATCGCGACAAACGAAACGTACCTGAAGGAAAATCGTGCGACCGTGGAAGCGTTTGTGCGTGCGACAAAGCAAGGATGGATTCGATATCTCGCAAACCCTCAAAAATATAATCCTGCAATCGTCGCGCTCAATCCTTCGATGACTCTCGAGGCGATGAACATTGCCGCGGATTTGGAGCGCACATTGATCGTTCCAACATCAGGGGAAGCGGGTATTGGACAGATGACGATGGATCGTTGGCGCAGTTTGGAGCAGCAGTTGGTTGATACAAAGGTGATTCCCGTAAGTATGTCAATCGAAGAAGCGTTTTTCACCGCTGATCCGAGTGCTGCGCAAGCGCCATAAATTGGCTTTTCAGGTTATTCTTCAAAGATCAAATGGCACGGTTGCGACACATTCTCTTCTTGCTGTTGGCATCGAGCATCCTGCCTTGTTTGGAAGTTCGTGCATTGGCATCAGAACAAGGCTCAATTGAAGTTTCGGGCCCCGCACAATCGATCACCGCACGAACGCTGACTGTTCGTGACGAGATTGGATCGAATGATTCCTGGGCAGTGTTGATCGAATCCAACGCCGCCGATGTGATCGTGCTTGGACTTTCTCCTTTGGGAGATGAAAAATCCGATGAAATCGAAATTCCGTTTCTCGTTGTTGTCCCAGAAGATGGTCCGATCGATTCGCATGCAATGATCATTGTGATGCGCGGCGAACAAGTGATTTGGACCGAAGTGATCGAAATTCATCGCACTCCAAATCCAGCTGACATCAATGTCGATGGCCGAATCGATGCGGCGGATTTGACTCTCTTGCTTTCCAATTGGGGACGATGTGTCAAGCGCGGCGAATGCCTTGCGGACATCAATAGCGATGGATGGGTCGATGGACGCGATATGTCGATTCTGGTGGCAGCGTGGCATTTGTAAAGCGCCCGACACTTCGTATTCAAACCACCACGCTTTGGGAATATCCAAGCCAACACTATGACGCTGCGGATGGTTCGCGGATGCAGGGGGATAAGAATTATGTCGGCGCAACACCTTCGTGGGTCATCTGGCAGTTGTTGAAGCGATACACGCGCGAAGGCGACACGATTCTCGATCCAATGTGCGGAAGCGGGACGACGCTTGATGTCTGCGCAGATGTTGGGCGAAAGGGGATCGGGTTCGATCTTGTGCCGACACGCCCAGATATCGCGCAGGCGGATGCGCGCAAGATTCCACTGGCGGATTCATCGGTGGATTTCGCATTTATTGATCCGCCATATTCGACGCATGTTGATTACTCCGATGATCCAAGATGCATCGGCAAGTTGGATGCGTCGGGCGATGATGGCGGCAAGGAGTATTACGCCGCGATGGACATCGTCATCAAGGAATTGCATCGAACACTGAAAGACCGCAGATATATGGCGCTCTATGTCAGCGATTCGTGGCGTAAGCGTCGAGGAGAAAAGGGATCTGGCAATGGGATTTTTATGCCGATTGGTTTCGAATTATTCGCGCGACTTCGCAAAAGGTTTCAACCTGTCGATGTCATCAGTGTTGTGCGTCACAACGCATCGCTTGGCAAGGGCAATTTTAATAAGGCGGCGGAGGAAGGAAACTTCTTTCTGCGCGGATTCAATTACCTCTTCATTATGAAGAAGGTCGACGAAGTGGCGACGCGTCAAGGTCGTTGATCTTTGGCGAGGAGTTGCGCGCGTGATGCGCGATCAATTCGCCGCATCGATTGCTCGGCGAGCGTTTCATCTGATTTATAGAGTGCGGTCAATTCTTCGCTTGATGGCTGAGCAGTTGGATCGAGAGCAAGTCGCTTGTTGATCGAATCGAGCAGTGCAAGGTCGTCCATTTCAAGTGTGAGTGCAAGCGCGCGGTCGTTCGCGCCCAAGAGTTCTCCTGCGCGAGTGAATGCGAGGGATCGATCGAGAGCGAACGGAGTCGACCCGCCGAAAAAGAGTTCTGGAACAAGCAACTGTGCGCGGCGATAACGCAGCGCATGCGCGTCATTTGCAGGGAGAATGTCAGCCGCTTGGTCGACGAGTGATTGTTGAAGATTTCCCCACCGATCATTGACGATTCGAAAATCCCGAATTGCTTGTTCGAACATCGATTTGCCTTTGTCAGGGTCGTGCTGCATCGCAAGAGCGCGCAGAATTCGATCGACTGCTGTGTTGCGCGCGATCTCGGTGTCGTCCGCCGCTGCGATCAGTTCTTCTGCATGAACAACGATCAAGTCGATGAGTACCTGCCGAGTTTCAATCGACAAATCGCGATCGATTGCAAGCACGGCGATCGATGCTGGCGCAATGCTTTGGAAACAGCGAAGACCCTTTTGTCCAAAGTTTGGATCGACCGCACGATCTTTCGTTGGATATCTGCGCAGCACTCGCCAGAGAGTTGCCGCGGGTTCGATTTGTCCGCCAAGAACCGACGCTTGACTTGTCAGGTTTTCCGCAATTCGCTTGTCCAATTTCTGCGCACTTTGATTGGTGGAATTCACGCACTCGCGCAGAACCATCTTGACCGCTTTGTCGAGCGCCCCTGGATTTTCTATAAGTTCTCTGCCTGATTCGTTGACACGAATCTGCGCCTCAGCGATTCTGTTGTTTGCGACTTCGAGCAATTTGTGCCATTCGTTTCGAGCGTCATCGACAAAGATCGCTTCTTGCTGCGCGTCTAAATTTGCAATGCGCGAAATGGATCGAAGCGTTTCACGTGAAGGCGCCGCTGCGATCAATCCAAGTCCCATCCAGTTTTTGTATTCCTGCGCCGAGGAATAGAACGCAACTTTCTCGGATTCGATGACGGGTTCTGTCACTGCTGCAGGCGCATCCTTGTAAACAGCCCTGATTTGATTGCGTAGAGATTGGTATGCGTTCTCCTTGGGAATCAGCGATTGCAATTGTTCATATGCCAGCGCCGCGGCTTTGACTTGAGGCGAAGTGTC
>SXSS01000021.1 GCA_005792145.1 Planctomycetia bacterium
AAATTCTTTTTGGGCAGCGCGATATTCGACAGCGGCGCGGAAGTTGTCGCGGAGAAAAGCCTCGACACCCATTCGTGTTTGTGGATATCGCCCTTTGGGACGAACAACATTTTCTCCAAGGGCAAATTTGATCCCGGGCTTTGCCGTGGTCACTGGCCACTCAGCAACTGGAGATCCCCATTTCAATTTCACCACACTGTTCTGTCCACCAATCGGATTGGCGCTTCCGTGCAGCTGATTCGCGCAGGTCAATCCGCCTGCAAGTTGGCGATACCAGCCCACATCGGATGGATCGATGACATCATTGACTCGGACTTCAGAAGTGCACGCTTGGGTCCATTCGTTGACACCACCATCAATTCCAGTGTGACTGTGACAATCAATCAACCCAGGAGTCAGATGTCGACCAGCGCAATCGACGACTTTCGCATCGGTTGGCACAGGGAGATTTTTTCCAACTTGAACAATGATTCCACCTCGAATGATGACATCGGTGTCTTCAAGAATTCCAGCGGGGGTGCTTGTCCAGACTGTTGCTCCTCGAAAGACCACATTTTCTTCCGTTGGAATAGAGGAATATCCAAAGTCTCCAAATGGAAATGTGATGGGGACATCAGGGCGTGTAGATATTTTGGCAAGAGTTGCATTTGGTGATTTTTCGGCTGGTTTTTCTTCCTCCGCAACCTTTGCTGTTTCAGGTGCGGCAGGAACAGCCGTGAACATCACAGAGGCGCCACTCGCAGACTGAGCTTCAATTGTCAAACGATCCCCATCTACTCGTAGCGCACAGCGCAGAGGCTCGGTCAGTCCTAGAGCGTCGCCATCGACCACGAATCCGCCGCGCAACCGATCGAGGGAAACACTATTTGCACTTGTTGATTTCTTGGTTCCGTCCGCAGCAGTTGCCTCGAACACAATTGTTCGTTTCTTCGCATCGATCACAACGATGCGTGTTGCGCCATCGACCAGAGTGAGGGAGAAGCGCCCCGCTCCCACAAAATCATTTTCGAATGGAGTTTTATCTTGAGCCGCCGCGTCGTATGAACGCCCGGCAATCCATACTTCGGTAATGCGAGAATCCTCGGCAAAAAGCGGTCCATCGCTGATCGTCAAATTTGCCATTCGCCCTTTTTCGATTGTTCCAAGCGTGTCGCTCATTCCAAGCAATGCCGCGGGCGCGGTGGTCAAAGCGGCAATCAACTGCGCTTCACTCAGGCCAGCCTCACGCGCTTCGCGTGCGCGAGTTGAAAACGAATCGCGCTGCTTCAGACGGCTTGTCGTCAACGAGACGGAAACTCCGGCGGCGATAAGTCGTGCAGGATTCGATGGCGCAACGGCCCAACTTTCCAGATCTCGCAGCGAGATACTTTCAGACAATCGTGGTGAGGAAAGGTCTGGTGGTTGTGGAAAATCAAGCGGCACGATAATCGGCAGTTTCATCGCGGCGATCTCGTTGAGATTGCGAAACTCGCCACCGCCACCCAATATCGACGCATTCAATTTGAATTCTTGCGCGAGTCCTCCCGCGCGAAGTGCATCAAGTTCGGTTGAAGCATCAAAGAGAACCCGCTCCTTTCCAGCGATCGCTTCAGCGAATGCATCGAGCGCAGCTGCCGCAACAGGAGGATCGTTGCCACTCGGGTGTGCATTCCAGACAGCCACGGATTTTGCTCGCCACCTTGCATCGAGAAATGTTTGCCGCAAAAGCGCAACCGCTCCCATCGTTGAGTTTGGGTATGTAGGAACTCGCCAAGTATCTTCATCATTTTCTGAAAGTGCGTTGGGGGGGCTTCGACCAAACGATACGAATTGACCCGCACTTTTTCCGATGGTTCGATTTCCATTTGGTTCCATTCCCAGAAGGACAACCGAACCACTGCCGCGAAAGATTCCAGAGTTGGGATATGCCGCGGCGATTGTGAATCCAAGCGCGCGTAATTCTTGGCTTACATCAGCAGAAATCGGCGGTAAATCTTCGGTAGAGACTTGTGGAGTGACATTGGAATTCCAATACGCGCCCGCATCGCCCGCAACTTTCTTTGCAAGCGTGGCGGAATTGAGAATCAGCGCAGGCTCGATAAATCCAGCCATCACCGTTTTGCCAAGTCCATTATGAATTGTCGCGCCAGCAGGAATAGAAATGTTCGCAGTGGGACCGACAGCTTCGATCCATCCATTACGCATCAGAATCGTCGCGTCATCAATCTTGATGAGCGGCGTGGTGAAGACGGTGGCGTGCTCGATGGCGTCCCATCGAACATCAGACGGGCGCAGTCCGTTGACTGGTGGCGATTGCGCAATCACACCACCGTTCCAAACGAATGCGAGGGAGAGAGAGAGAAGATAAATTTTTTGACTGCTCACCTCTCAAGTGTATGAGAGGCAACCAAAAACCTGTTGCGAGTTTTGGCTTTAGATTTTAGAGGCCGACCACAGAAAAAAACAAATGCTTAGTGGTGTCGAAGTTCTTCAAGCATTCGATCAATCGCTGCAGAAAGCCTTGATTCTGTGTCGAATGAACCATCTGCAATCATTTGCTTGATCTTTGCGATGCGTTCTGCTCGGACTTCCGGCAATGCTCGCAGGTGTGCAAGGTGTCTGGAATGTTCTTCGGAATGATCCGCCAACTCTGAAGAAAGAGGCCGAACGTTCACACATTCGTCAACTTTCATCGTGGTCATTGTTTCGGCTGCGCTAGTCATGGTTCTATTCTTCGTTATTCGTGTGGATTCGGACATTGATAACACTCCTGCGACCGTTGCTTCAGATCCATCTTCAGCATCGGCCTGACGTCGTACTCGTGACATCCTTGTAGTGAGCCCAAACTCTAGGCTCAAGATACATATCGTCCTATCGAATCCAAAGTCTTCAACTATTCAAACCGTGTTAGTAAAGCGAGTTATGATCCAACTAACATGCTAGGGCGATGTTCATCTTTGTTTTTGCGATTCGTTTTGAGCGCGATGGTTGCTTCGACACTCGGGTGTGCGGATACCCCTAAAAATTCAAAGAAAAAGGCGCTTTCTGATGAGGCAAATGACCCAGATGCGCTTTTCAGCGATACAGCGATCGCAAATGCTGAGGAGTCTGGCATCTTGGCTGGAACTACTGGCAAGACCACAAAGTCCGCCGCAAGCGCTAAATCGCCAACTTGGTCCGTTCCGGGAAGTCCGCAAACTGCCGCGCAACCCCCAATAGATATTGAAGAGGCAACACCAGTTCCCGCCAAAGTCGGTGTAAAAACAAATTCTCAAAGCGACGATTCCAAATCACCAACGAAGGAAGATCGTCGATGGGGAATAATTTTGTTGTCATTTTCTGGAGATGATCACGCCCAACTCGCGCAAGCTTCGTGTGTTCAACTGCGCAGAAAATTTCCACTGTTGGTCGACGCATTCGTGCGAGAAAAATCAAACGGATCCGTGGTTATGGTCGGTCGCTTCACGGGCACAGATGATCCCGCGGCGAAACCAATGGTGAAACAAGTCCAAGCACTGACCGATGGAAACGATCGTCCGTTTGCCCGATCATTTTTGACGCGAGTCGATACCACGCGCACGGGACCGATGGGTGCATTTGATTTGCGACGTGCGCGTCTGGCAAATCCAAACGCACGAACTCTGTACTCGATTGAAGTTGCGGTGTGGAGCGACTTCGGTTCGAGGGAGATCACAGTCGAAGAAATCCGGCGCAAGGCCGAGTCGTACACAGCTCAACTGCGTGCGCAAGGTCTACCAGCGTTTTTTCATCACGATGACGATCGGCGGATGAGTATTGTGACAATTGGACTCTTTGGCGAAGACGCATACGACGCAAAGACGACGCTGTACTCGGATGAGGTCATGGCCATCAAGAAGCGATTTCCAAAATTGATGGTCAACGGCGAAGAACTTCTCAAGCCAATCCGCAAGGGATCACAAGAAACGGTCGCAGAAAAAACTTTGATGGTCGAGGTTCCAAGGTGACCGTACCTCGTGCCGTTGGCAAACCCAAATCCGTGCGCACCACTCGCGCAGAAGCAGAGACAGGTTCTCCAGGCGATTTATATGTCGCTTCTCTGGCGCGTGTCGCATTGGATGGGCAGATTCTTGGACAAGACCGAGCAATGGAAACACTTGCAAAAGCACTAGTTTCTGGGCACTTTCCACACGCGTGGATTTTTCATGGACCAAGAGGAACAGGCAAGTGCACAGCGGCATTACGTCTTGCCGCGGTGATTGTTGACCCACTTTCTGGCGATGCCCAGCGATCCAAGTGTGTTCCAAACTTACATTCCCCAAGCGCCACATTTCTGCGCGCTGGAACACATCCAGATGTTCGGATCATTCGCGCGGAACTTGCTGGGTCGAGCGCAGATCGAGAATTGCGCGAGCGCAAGCAGAATAATATTCCGGTCGCGCTTTTGCGCGAGCACATAATCGGCGGAGTTTCGAGTGCAGGCGCGAGAATCGACGCAGCCGTCTATCGATCAAGCGTTATGGGTGCTGGAAAAGTTTTTATTATCGACGAAGCAGAGCGATTAGAAACAGACGGGCAAAATGTTCTCTTGAAGACACTTGAGGAGCCTCCGCCAGGGACGGTCATCATCTTGGTGACAAACAGTTTGGATCGATTATTGCCAACAGTTCGAAGTCGTTGTCAAACACTTGGATTCTTTCCGCTTGATGAAGCGCGGATGTCCGGATGGCTTGACACAAATCTTGGTGAAGTGAATGGTGCCGCGCGCGAATTCATTCAGATGTACGCAGCGGGCTCTCCCGGCGCGGCGGTGACAGCGGTCGAACTTGGATTGCAATCATTGCACGCCGATCTCTTGCCAATGATCGATCAGTTGGAGCGCGGCGAATTTCCTCTTGCTATGAGCGATCGCATGAATGACTTCGCCGCAGAAGTCGCAGAAGCGGCGGTCAAGCGAAATGAAAATGCGAGCAAAGAAGCGGCAAATCGGCGCGCAACTGGAGTGATGTTTTCGGTGATTGGCTCGGAAGTTCTGCGCCGAATGCGTGCGAGCACAAACTCTTCGGGCAGGTTGGAATATTGGGCGAATGTTCCAGATCTCATCGCTGACGCAGAAAGAAATTTGCAGGCGAACGTGAATCAAAAACTTGTTCTTGCCGATTTTGTCGCGCAGTGGTCAAGTTTGTTTGGAAGTTCGGCGGGAAAGTCTTTGGGAAAGCCAGCAGGAAAATCCTCGTGAAGGCAGGTCTGGAAATCGAACGCGTTTGGTTGCTTCGTGGATTGCCAAAGCTTCCGGAGAGCCATTTGATTTGGCAGTTGGATCAGGGGTATCTGGCTGATGATGATGGTTCCCCAATGGGGCGCATTCGGCGAACAGTGTTGCCAGATGCAAGCGAACAATTCCATCTCAACCATAAAACTGGCACTGGACTTGTTCGACAAGAGAGCGAAACTCAAATCACCGCTGTTTCCTTCAACCAACAATGGCCGGGGACTATTGGTCGTAGGGTCTGCAAGAAACGCCACCGTATTCCAACCGACGGCTTGGTTTGGGAAATCGACGAATTTGCCGACTTTCCCTTGGTGTTAGCAGAAGTCGAGTTGCCTTCCACGGATCATCATTTCGAGATTCCAACTTGGCTTGCCCCTTGGATTTTGCAAGAAGTGACTTTGGATTCACGGTATCGCAATTACAATCTTGCCATACAGGGACCGCCACCTTTTTCAGGACTTCCACCAGCGTCAAAGGGAGGTTAGTATCAAACTTTGGTAACAATTTTATGACAACATTTCACTGCAAAATCGTGACTCCATCCGAAGCCGTTCTTGACGAAGAAGTTCAATATGTCTCATTCCAAGCATTTGATGGCCAACAAGGCGTGATGCGAGGAGCGTCACCATTTCTGTCCAAGTTGGGTGGCGGAGTTTGTCGCATCGACAGCGCAACGGGTAGCACGGAATATGTACTCGCTGGCGGATTTGCACAAATGAATCAGAACTCGTTGGTGCTCTTGGCTGATGGAGCTGAACTCGCATCTTCGATCAATCCAGAGGAAGCGCAGAAAAAAGTTTCGCAAGCCGATGCAAAGGTGAACGCGGTCAATGAGAAACCATTGACTCTTGCTCAGCGAGAATCTATCGAGAACGAACAATCATTGGCGCGCGCTCGCCTGACGGCATCCCGTCGGCGATAAATATGAGCGCGAAACCAATTGTTGAAGTTGAAGGTGCCGAGCAGACTTTGGGTGTTGTGAATCCTTCGGCGGATGTCGAAGAGATTCCATGCGCCGATCTTCCTTTGGTGCGAAGGATCGAAGCTTTATTGTTCGCCGCCGATCGTCCACTTTCGGATGCCCGCATCGCCGATTTACTTGGCGTTTCTGGCAAAGGAAAATCAACGACACAAATTCGAGACGCTGTCGAAGAGTTGAATGCCGCATATCTGAAAAGCGGATGTGCATTCAAAGTCGAACAAGTCGCGGGCGGAAGACAAGTTCTGACCTTGCCCGCATTCGCTCCTGTTGTAGCAAGATTGCGCGGCGAGAAACAACAAACACGATTAACCCAACCCGCAATTGAAACGTTGGCGATTATCGCATATCGACAACCGATTCAACGATCTGAAATCGAAGCGATTCGCGGTGTTGCCTGCGGAGAAGTCTTGCGTGGTCTTCTTGAACGGAGACTTGTTCGCATCGTTGGTCGCGCCGAAGAACTTGGTCGACCAATGCTCTATGGAACAACGAGTGAATTCTTGAAGGTCTTTGGACTTTCCAGTTTGTCAGATTTACCGCAGTCAAAAGAACTGCGAATCTGATTCAATGCGATCAGCGTCGTCGTCGCGATCGCACAATTGGCAGAAAGCCAATCAAAGCGATGGATGCTGGACCGGGAACGGTTTGAAAAGAAAACACACTTGTGAAGCTCGCTTCGCCGCCCGCGGAGAGGCGCAGTGAAAAACGAATTGACGCGTTGTTTGTGATCGAACCCGAAGTCCCAACATTGCTGAAGTTGAAACTCCCCAGAGACACCACCTGATATGGTTGCGCAAAGAACAGCGCGTTATTGAGTTGGTCGTTGACGGAGACGCCGTCAATTCCAGCGCTCCAAAGTGGTCCAGTGCTCGTCAAACTTCCCAGCGAAGCAGATCCGTTGACATATTGCCCGCCGATCGATCCAGCAGCAACCAATGGGGCAGATGCATTTCCAAGCATTGCAACAGTGACCGCAAAATCCTGCGCAGTCGAGGTGTTGTTTCGAATCACAATGTTTCCGTTGGTGAACCCCGCGGAAGTTGTCGAGTCCCATCCTTGAATATTATTCTGCCAAGTTACGGAAGCATTTGTTCCAGTCCAACCGCCAGTATTTGACCATGCCGCTGGAGTTATTTGAGTTTGAGCATTCACGAGGGTTCCGCTCCCAACAGATGATGTCACACTGAACTGTGCGCCAGAGGACGTAAATCCTGCGCTTGCTGTGCTGGAAATCAAGCACAGAGACGCAACTATGACGCATGTGTTTTGAATATTCATTTTTTCAACCCTTTTCATTAAATCAATCCCAAAGCCCGATCCCTAAAATTTTATCAACAAGATCGTCGACGTCCGCGTCGCGCTGCCAATCCAGAGAAAAGCCCCATCACCAAAGCTGTTGGCGTTGGCACGGGATTCGCTACAAAGATGCTTGAAAACGAGACAGAGTCGCCTGCGCTCAATGTGAACGAATAGCGAATCCCAATTGTGCTGTTGATCGCTGGGCCAGCGAGTGGCGGTAATCCTTGTCCGAATGAACCTCCGCTGAAGGAAGTTGTTCCAAACGGAGATGAGACGGTTTGATTTGCGTTTGACATCAATGATTGAACAAACATTCCATCCGCAAGCGCTGTGTAGACCGCGCCACCGTTTGTTGAAGTCATCGATGCGGATCCCGAACCATTTGAATCTGTCAATGTTCCGGACATTTGTCCAGAGACGGTGCTTTGGGCGATCGCCGGAGAAATTGGAAGCGAAAAGTCAACGACATAAGCTTTTGCCAAAAGAGTTTCGTTGGTGAGAGAAAATGTTCCAGTAATAAATGGATCTGGGTCGACGAGATATGCCCAACTCATTGAAGTTCCAGTGGTGTTGGCGTGAAGGCCTTGAAAGAACCACTCGGTTGCAGATATTTGCGTGACACTTCCAAAGTTGCACGCTTCTCCGCCGGAAGCAAGGCCGCTTTCAAAGACACGGAATTCAAAAGTTGGGTGAGTGACGTCTGCTCGCGAATCGAAAACAACAGCTCCTAACGACAACAAAGCACACGAAATATTAAATGTAGTTTTCATATCCCTTTTCTTTCTCAAGTCTGAAAGACTTGTTTCTCCCTAGAAACCTTACTCTCGATCCCAAATCGAGGTTCTAAAACATAAGAACAATTTTAATTTACACCCACAAAACACAAAAGCAAAAAATTCTTATAAAAAACAGATAATTAATTTTGGTCCACACCGACACGCGCGAGATTTTGGAGGTCCTCCTGCTTTTCAATAGCCCTTTCTATCCAAGAATCAAGGGCAATAACCATCTCTGCGAGTGATAAAGCAGTTCTGATTGCTTCTTTTAGTGGTTTTATAGGGCCCATTGTCTTGCTATACCAAGCGATTCTGGAGCGCATCGTGTGCAAGGCGTGCCTTTCGGATGGGGCAAATTGGGTCAGCAAGTCGATATGCCGGCGGATCATCTGGCACTTATAAAGGAAGGATGGGGCAAAGACCTGCTCTGGAATTGGGTTTTCCCCCATTTGAAGCAGTTCAAGGGCTTGGCGGAAGATCCACGGGGTGCGCAGAGCTCCGCGGCCGATCATCACTCCCGCGCAGTTGGTCTGGCGCATCAAGTCAATGACGTGATGTGGTTCTGTGACATCGCCGTTGCCGATGACTGGAATGGATTTAACGGCTGCGACCACTTCGCCGATTCGTTCCCAGTCTGCCTTGCCCGAGAAGAATTGGACAGTCCATCGTCCGTGCACTGTTACAGCTTGAATTCCGATGCTCTCAAGGTCTCGTGCGAGTATTGGCGCAACGAAATGTTCGCGGTCCCAACCCAACCGCATTTTCGCAGTGACTGGAATGCGCCCGCCGCTGTGTTTGCGGACCGCTTCGACGATGCTTTCGGTCAGTCTCATCGTGGAAGGACAATCGCGCAAAAGAAGAGATCCACCGTGTTTTTTAGCGACTTTGTCGACAGGGCATCCCATATTGATGTCGATCAATTTCGCGCCGTGATCGATTGCCCAACACGCAGCTTCAGGAAGTGGATCTTCATAATTGCCATACAACTGCATTCCGCACGGATTATCGAGATCATTGGTGGCGGCGAGTTCGAGCGTTTTCGCGGAACCATTCAGAATTGCCCGTGAATTTAGAAGGTCTGTGCTCGCCAGTCCGACACCCCCTTGCTCGCGACAAAGAATCCGAAACGACAGATCGCAGTGACCCGCAATGGGAGCCAAGAGCAGGGGCGAGTCGAGTTGAAGTGGACCGATCTGAAGCATGAGAACCCTATTGTGGCGTAGAATGCCACTATGCCAAGAGGTTTTTCCAGTTTTTTTATGAATCGGGTCGCCGTTCCAGCCGCATTTGCACTTTTTATGGGCGGCTGCTCGAATCAGTTCTTGACCACATATCAAGGTGAGCGATTCGAAGCGACAACATCGCCAAGCGTCGTCAGCGCCCGTCCCGCAAATTCGGGGCTGATTGGATCATCGAACTTTGTCAGCGCCGGAGGATTTGGCGACCCCGAAGC
>SXSS01000022.1 GCA_005792145.1 Planctomycetia bacterium
GCCCGCAACACGACTGCGAATTTGTCCGAGATCTTGGCGAAGAAGTTCCAACTGCTCGGTCGATTGGGAATCAAGAAACCCAAGAAAGCAGTCAAAGTTTTGGAACAGCTCGATCAGCTTTCGCCCAAGCAGATCCGTGCGATTTACAACTTCGATCTGCTTGACCGCGGATCATTCGAATAAACATTGGCAGATGGTCAGCGAACCATAGCCAAGCGCAGGCCGCCTTGTTCATTGATGATTTCGACCACTTCAAAGCGAATATCAGGCAGATTTCGCCTATCCAATCGATAGCGCATACAAAGTGCGCTGACCCGTTCAGTCACAACTTCCGATCCGCTCCAATTGGATCCCATTCGATTGAGGAACACCAACAGGTCCTTGCGATGTTTCTCCGCCCACTCGACGAAGACCGCTTCACCACCAGCGCGCTCGTACGCCTGATGCGCCTCGGCTGAAAGCATCTGCGAATAAAACGGACCATACTGTTGAGTCTTGACTGCTTCAAGGAAGTGCGCCATGACATGCTCAGGCAACGCTGCACGGAGTGTGATCGAACCATCACGCTCTTCTTCACGCAACTTCAATTCTTTTGGAGGTTCTTTCTTCGGCGCAGGCGCGGGTGGCAGACCAGCCAAACTGTAAGGTGGAGCGGTGTAGACCGGATCGACGATCTCGTTGCTTTTTTTCGCTGCAGCAGCCTTTTCTATTGCGGTTTTCTTCATTGGCAATTCGTCGACGACGACAACATGCGATCCATCCTCAAGAACAGTATCTTGACCGATATCTCCTTCGAGTCCAAGCATCCCAGCGCCGCGTTTGACATGAACTGTCTTTGTCTGCTCGCATCCCAAGCCACTTAAAGTGAATGCGCTTGTCAATGCGACGACGAACCAGTGCGAGAACAATGCAGTCGTGCGGGAGTGGAGGATCACGGCTTGTTTCCAACCTCGCTCCCGACGAGCGTTCGACGCACAGAATTTTCGCCCAACTTCCAACTCAAGTGGAAAGCTCCCGCAGGATCTTCCTCCGGCCAATCAATTCGCGCGTGAGTCCCGCGGGTCTCTCTGCGCTCCGCCGCAGCTCGCGTCATCAAGTGACCAACCGTCAACAGATTCTGAGTCTCCCAACCCTCTGGATTTTCGAAGACAGAACCAAGCGCGTATCGACCCCAGAATGAAAACATATCCAGACAATCGCGCATTTTTGCGCCATCGCGGACAATTCCAACATTTCGCCACATCGCGCTGCGCAAGCTTGATCGCACGTCGGATAGATCCAGTTCTCCGGCGACAGAAGTGCGAACTCGACTCTCCCACTGCATTGGCACAGGATCTGGAAGCGAATCTTTGATCGCGGCGAGAACTGTTCGGCGACCAAAGACCAAACCTTCCAACAGGCTGTTGCTTGCGAGACGATTTGCCCCATGCACGCCATTGGATGCAACTTCCCCGCACGCATAGAGACCAGGAAGATTTGTCCGACCATCAACATCCACTTCAATTCCACCAACCGTGTAATGCGCGGCAGGATGAACTGGAATCAGATCGGCTCCTCCATCAATTCCATATCCCGCGAGCATCTGGGCAAGCCCAGGGAATCGTTTTGTAAATCCCGCACTCCCAAGGCTGCGAGCATCAAGGAACGCATGCGAATCTCCGGTTCGTGCAAGATGCTCGACGATGCCGCGCGTCACCACATCTCGTGGCGCAAGATCTTCCAGAGGATGTCGGCTTGCCATGATGCGCTCACCGAGTCGATCAACAAGAATCGCGCTCTCGCCGCGCACTGCCTCGCTGATCAAGTGTCTGGGAGCTCCAGCGATATAAAGGGTCGTCGGATGAAACTGCATGAATTCGATATCGCGAATCACCGCGCCCGCTCTCCACGCCATTGCGATCGCGTCGCCGGTTGCAAGTCGTGGATTTGATGTCTCGCGATAGACCTGGCCCGCACCACCTGCGGCCAAGATCGTTGCACGCGCCCAAATCACTTGCAATCCATATCGGGTATGCCATGTGATTGCCCCAGCAACTCGGCCGTTGGCATCCGTGCAAAGGTCGATCGCAAAACATCTATCAAACATGCGGATTCCAGCTGTTTTCTCGACCGATGCGCAAAGCGCTCGCATCAATTCTCGACCAGTCATATCGCCGTCGGTATGCACAATTCGCGGATGCCCGTGACCACCTTCGAGTCCCAGCGAGACCCGTCCTTGCTGTCCACGGTCGAATCTCATTCCAGATTTGATGAGCCACTCAATTTCGCCAGGTCCTTCTTCGACCAATGTTCGCACTGCTGTGGGTTCGCAAAGTCCCACGCCAGCAATCATCGTGTCGCGAAAGTGCGCCTCCGTCGAATCATCTTCATCAAGCGCTGCGGCGATTCCACCTTGCGCCCACTGCGTGTTCGAAAGATCCATCGGACCCTTCGCAAGCACGAGCACATTTCCGTGGATAGCGGCTTCGAGTGCCGCGCGCATACCTGCGACGCCACCGCCAATGATCAGCGTGTCGGTGAACAGTTGCGGAAGCAGTTGACTGCGAAAAGGGATGAGATATCGACGCTCATCGAAAATGCTCACTGGGTTTTCTCTGTTGTTGGTGTTGTGGATGAGCCAGCAGGCGAAACCACATCCGCGATCCACAACTGACTGGTTCGACCAGCGCCACGCTGACTCGTCCACATCATTCGGTGGCCATTGGAATCAAACACAGGCAAGACATCCGCTCCTTGCGCTTGCGTGATGCGCTGTCGCAGAGGCGAATCTTTTTCGCCCTCCTTCTTTCCAATCTTGCCCATCTCCACTGAAAAGATTTCATAATTGGAATGTCCAACTTCGCTCGATGCATACACCAGACGAGTGCCATCTGGGTGCCAATATGGCGCCCAATTGACATGCTCATTTGCCGTCATTTGCCGCTCATTTGTGGTTCCTGTGATCGCGCCATCGGAGCCGCGAACAACATCGCTGACATAGACCTGCAGAAGGCTGTCGCCCTTTCGGTCCGAGCGATAGCAGATGTGTTTTTCATCAGCCGAGAAAAATGGACCACCGTCATATCCCGCAACTTGGACCAATGGCGACACCACGCCTGTGGAGAGATTCTTGACAACGATGTCGCCTTGTCCTGTCGCGAGGGTGCAATACAAAAGATTCTTTCCATCGCGCGTCGTGGTGCATTCTGCGGTGTATGCGGTGCCATCACCAGCGATGACCTTGGGCGACATCTTTCCAGAGGCAATATCGGCGGCGTGATCAAGATCGATTTCAATCACACGCATCTCTGGTGGAAATTGCCATTTGTATCGACCCGTTGCGCGTTGATATCCCGGTGCGTCGTTCGATTGCGGAGCGACCAGAGTCGATCCACAAATGACAATATCGTTTCGTGAAGCATCAAACCATCCACATGTGTTTGCGGAATGCGGCGGACTGATTCGACGAACATTTGTCAGAATCGATTTGCCCGCGGCATCACGACCAAGGTCCGCGACAAACATCGCATAGAAATCATCGGGAGTCTCTCCTGCCGCTGGTTGCTCGACCGCTTGAAAAACGATTTTCTGACCATCTGGAGAAAAATATGCTTCACCAGCTTTTATGAAACGCTCCGGAAATGTCAACTGGGTTTGGCCAGTCAATTGCCCACGCTCTGCTGCCATCCAGAGCGCAGGATCCTCGGTCGGCGGCGGAACAGTCGCGGGCGCCTGAGCGAGAAAGAAAGAGGTAAAAACGGCGGCAGAGAGTTGCATCATGAGCGACAATGGGTGTGATGGATGAAGGACCGAACATTCTAGGACGCGGGTATGAGATCGTACATCTCGATTCGCAGTTGATCGTGATCAATAAGTCCTGCGGCATCTTATCCGTTCCTGGCATTGGTCCAGAAAAAGCGGACTGCATCGCAGCGCGTGTTGCTGCCGAATTCGCCGGCGCGCGCATTGTGCATCGACTTGATCGAGACACGAGCGGTTTGATGGTGATGGCGCGCGACGCAGAGAGTCATAGAAAAGTTTCAATGCAATTCGAGGCTCGAACCGTACGCAAGAGATACACCGCGTTGGTTGGCGGCCATCCAAATCACGACAATGGAAAAATTGATCTACCTATTGCCAAAGATTTTGAGCGTTCGCCACGACAAAAAATAGATCCTGTTTATGGACGACCAAGTGTCACCCTGTATGAAGTTGTCGAGCGAATGGAAAATCCGAAATCCGCGCGATTGCACTTGCACCCGCAGACTGGACGATCACACCAACTTCGACTTCATCTCTTGATGATTGGCCATGCAATTCTTGGAGATGACCTGTATGCAAGCGACGAAATTCGCGCGCTCTCGCCGCGACTCTGCCTGCACGCTGATCAACTTGCGTTCACGAATCCTGCGACGGACGAGATCTTGGCCTTCGAATCCGCCGCGCCATTCTGAATCGCGCCGCTCTGAATGGTCCGCGCTTGTAAGAATCGACCAATTGCCATCAGCGGGAAATACAATCGATAGAGGTGGTATCGAAGATAGAAAACGCGGGGAAAACCAGTTCCTGTGAATTCTGTTTCTCGCCATGATCCCGCTGGATCACCGTCTGGATTGCGTGCTTTGTCTGACGCATCTGAAACGCTGAGTTGCGTCTCAGCCAACCATCCAAGCGCGCGTTCAAGCCCCGCATCGTGCGGCCCGAAGACTTCTTGCAGAATCATCGCAGCCCATGCGGTTTGTGATGCGGTTGGCGGTCCCTTGCCTTTCAAACTTGCGTCGATATACGAATTCGCGCTCTCGCCAAATGCACCGCTCTCTTGTTGAATCGAGTGAATCCATTCTCCTGCTTGCAGAATCCAAGGCTCGACTGGCGAGACTCCACAGCGAATAGGACCGATCACTGATTGCCAAGTGCCATAAATATAATTGACACCCCATCGACCGAAGAAACATCCTTCGACTTCTTGTTTCGATTTGATGTATTGGATCGCTCTATCAATAGCGGGATCTCCAACGCGCATTCCATGCCACGAAAGACATTCAAGGACACGCCCAGTGATGTCTGGACACGAAGGATCCTGCATCGCGTTGTGATCTGCAAATGGAACGCATTCAAGAATTGGCCGATCACGCGTTCGATCGAATGCCGCCCATCCGCCATCGTCGTTCTGCATCGCGAGAATCCAATTGATCCCCCGCACAGCCGCAGCTTTCGCCGCAGGTCCTCCGGTGCGAAGCAAAGCCATCGCCACCATTGCCGTGTCATCGCAATCCGGATACCAACCGTTTTCATATTCGAAGTACCAACCTCCTGCGGGTGTATTCGCAGGACAATTATCCGCCCAATCTCCGTGAAAAACGCATTCTTTTCTGATAAGCCACGAAGCCGCGCGCGCGGCGCAAGCATCATGCGCATCAAGCCCGCAATCATTCATCGCATAGAGCGCGATGCCTGTGTCCCACACTGGCGAGAAACAAGGTTGAATTCGAATCATCGATCCATCTTCGATGAAAAATGCATCGAGATCTTTTTCCGCTCGAACAACACGCGGATCGTCTCGGTCGATTCCAAGCGCCTTCATCACGATCTGGATATAAACCATTGGTGGGAAAATTGCGCCAAGTCCACTTGTCGGTGCTGGACGATCTTGACTGGCGCGGCGCGTGATCCATTTGAACGCATCGGCAATTGCCGCCTTTCGCCACGGTGAACCACCAAATCGTTCAGCAACTTTCAGCGTCTGATCAATCACACCAAAAATTGCGCGCCACACAACAGATCCATCACTGCGTCTATACAGTCGAGCACGCTCACGCTGATCCAGGAAAAGTTCATCAATACATTGCGATGCTGGAATGTCCCGCGTCGGTCGCAGCACGCTGACAATCGATAATGGCAAGATCATCGTTCGACTCCACGCGCTGACTTTGCTCAGATGAAAGAAGCACCATTTGGGCAACCAAACAACTTCGGGAGGAATTGTCGGCACCGCGGACCACGGAATTTGCCCCAGCGCAGCGAGATAGAAATTTGAAAACGAATTGCAATGCTCCGCTCCACCCATTGAATGCACAGATTTCAC
This sequence comes from Planctomycetia bacterium, assembly GCA_005792145.1. GTDB lineage: Bacteria > Planctomycetota > Phycisphaerae > Phycisphaerales > SM1A02 > F1-60-MAGs104. Next base: position 6,065 of record SXSS01000022.1, read on the forward strand.
TGCACGAATCATGTGCGGTGCTGAAGGATCGTCTCCAGCCAATTTGAGGGCGAAGTATGCCTTGACGGTCGACGAAAGATCGTCCGAAGATCCTGGGTATTGCCCCCATCCACCTTCGGGTCGTTGCTGAGATCGAAGATAGTCCGTGATCTTGCCAAGAATTTCTTTACCCGAGCGACCATCGGACATCGGCGCTGCTTCTTGACCAAGCGCCCACTTCATCAGCAGATACTCGGATTGCAAAATGGAATCGCCCTCCAACTCGCCGCAGAAGTGACCATCATTTCTCTGAAGCGAGACAAGTGCCGACAACGCATGGCGCTCGGTTATGCGAAGTTTGGACACAACTGAAACTGAATGATCACGCAATCGAATACCCATCACTCAATCAACCTCCGACACTGCGATTGGTCGACGACGGCGCGCGCTTCGAATCACAGCTTCGAGCACGCACTGTGTCTTCCAGGCATCTTCGAAATCTGGAAGTGGAATTTCCGCGGTCTGGCCTCCAAGCACACGCACGATGTCCGCCGCTTGACTGACAAATCCGTGCTCATATCCAACAAGATGGCCCGCCGGCCAATAGTGCTTTATATATGGATGCACACTTTCAGTGCAAAGAATTTTTGTCCAACCCTTCACGGCATCTGCGCGAGTATCGTCCCAGAATTCAAGTTCGTTCATCCGCTCGAAGCTGAATCGAATCGAGCCTTTTTCGCCGTTGATTTCAATGCAATTTTGATTCTTATTCCCCGTCGCAAGCCGTGTCGCCTCGAACGAAGCCGTTGCTCCACCACTCATCCGGGCCAGAAAGAGCACGCAGTCATCGACCGTGGATTTTCCCATCTTCTTTGATTGCTTTCGAGTTCTGCGACCCGCAGAGTCTTCGTGACCACTCAGCGCAGCCTCCGAATCGACAACAAGCAATCGCTCTTTGATGAAAGTCTCTTCGATTGCACCCACGACTTGCGAAATCTCTTCGCCTGAAATGAAGCGTGCCATATCAATGATGTGCGCATTCAAATCGCCGTGCGCACCAGAGCCTGCCTGCGACGATTGGAATCGCCAGACCAATGGTGTCGTTGGTCCACCCCAATCTTGAAGGTACGCGGCACGAATATGAAAGATGCGACCGATGCAACCCTGCTTCACCAGTCGATGAGCCAAAGCAACGGCAGGTGCGCGTCGATAGTTGAACCATACAAATGTCTTGACTCCGCGCTTGGCAGCCTTGCGCGCAGCGTTGCGCATTTCGCGCGCGTCAGCCAATGTTCCCGCCAACGGCTTCTCGCATGCGACATGGCGACCAGCTTCGAGCGCAGCGATCGCCATCTCTTTATGGACATGATTTGGCGTGGCGACATCGACCAACTCGACGGTTGGATTCGTCAGGGTCTCCTGCCAATCAATGGTCGATGCTTTCCATCCCCATATCCGAGCGAATTCATGGGTTTCAGCGGCATCACGCCCTGCCGCCCAATTCCGATCAACTTGCAGCGGTAAATCGAAAAACTTCGGCGCATTCGCCCACGCAATTGAATGGGCGCGACCCATAAATTTCGTTCCCAGAAGCGCCAGACCGAGCGATCCCGACAAGTACGCCGTCGAGGCTGATGCTTGTTGCTTTGATGCTGGCCTACTCGTGCGAACTTTTGCCATCTTCGTATCCTAACAATGAGAAGGAACTTTACGAATGAATACAAACTCACATATCGAACAAACACTTTCGCAGCGCATGGAAACCCTCGAGGCACGCATCGCAGAGTTACAGCATGCTGATCACCGCGCTCGCCGATGGAAAACTCTTGCCCTCTCCGCGGGCGTGGCGTTGATTGCGCTCGCCGGAGTCGCTGCGACTCAGCCGTCGCAAACTGCGGATGTGATTCGCGCGCGTCGATTCGAAGTCGTCGATCAGAATGACAAAATTGTGCTCCTCGCAGGCATTGGACAGAATGGCGGTCAGATTGATGTCTGGAGCAACGGCGGAACAAATGTTCTGCGGTTTGGTGCGAACAACGACGGCGGCGATCTGGCGATTTGGAATAACGCTGGCAGTGGAGTTGCGAGTATCTACGCATCATCGCAAGGTGGACGCATCGAAACGCTTATGCCCGATGGAAGCGGTTCCGCATTATTGCATGCGGAAACTGGTGGGCCAGCTCTTGCGATCATCGATGGCCAAGGTCATCCCCGAATCGTTGCCGCGATGGCGGGCACATCAACTGGCATCAACATCCGAAGCGCAGCAGGCGAGGAACTCTCCGCGATGGGCGCTGTTGATGGCGAAGGCGGAATCATTCGAGTTGCACAAAATGATGGAACACTTGCAGCGCAAATGGTTGCCTTCCAAAGTGGAGGCTCGATCGGTTGTGCGAATCGCAATGGATCACGCTCTGCGGTTCTCGAATCAGCGCAAAACGACACGGGTGGAGTGATGAAACTCTTTGGAGTTGATGGATCGGAAGCAGTCGCGGCAATCGCGCAATCAGAATCTGGCGCGCGATTCACACTGTTTGGATCACAGCAACAAGCAGTGACCGTTCTTGAAGCTGGAATGAATGGAATGGGAATGATTTCATTTCTCCAAGGAACAACACGAGTTGCAGGCTTGGGATCATCGATCAACGGTGGATTGCTGAATCTCGCCAAGAATGATGGAAAGGCCGTGGTCATTGCGGGCGCGGCAAGCGATGCAGATGGCGGCGCGATCAGCGTTCGAAGCGGATCGGGATCACAACTTGTTCGAGTTGGAGTAGATCGAATCGGTGCGGGCGAAGTCGCTGTCTATGACGGACCAGGAACACGCAAGCGTGTCTTGAGCGCTATCGCTTCTGCACCGTAATCAAGCGGATGCCGAGGCGGATGCGCAAGCGAACGATGTTCCGCTTTCGACATAGAAGTTGAGAAGTTCGCCGGTTGAAAAATCTGCGGCGGCTTGACCTGCAGGAACGGTGATCCACATTGGAATCACGACGTGGGCAAGAATTTTATTGTTCACAGTATCAGTGGCCAGCACGCGACCTTGAACGCTGCGCGGATGTCCATTGACAGGTTCGATATAGACGCCGCCGCCAGTTGCTCTGTTCATCTTCAGCGCGCGCGTATGCACGACACCAGAGATATGGCGGCCGACTTGAGTAGACAGAGTTGATCGTGCCGCAGGATTCTTATCGACAAGATCAAGCGAATAGTTTGTTCTAGGAATTGCGATGGTCATTCGGCCTTCGGTGAGAGATTCAAGAACCACGCGTGCGGTATCGGTTTCAGTGTGTTGCATTGCGTTCAAAGAATAGCAAGCCAGAAGAGTGGTGGCACACGCAAATCTTGGGATCGGACAAACTGTGGGAATCGGTCACGCCTTCAACCAGCGCAAACTAGTGATCGACTCTTTTGCCCAAGATCGGCGTCAACGCCGCAACTTGCCGATCAACCACCGCGCGCTCTCGCGATTCAAGATTCAACCGCAACAATGGTTCCGTGTTGCTGAGCCGCACATTGCACCACCATTCCCCCGCGTCAAGGCTCAATCCATCCAACTCTGTAAATTTTCCCGCCGGATATGCAGCGCGCAACGCGGCAAGCGCACCCAACTTGTCCTCGTTCTGAAAATTGATTTCGCCCGATTGCTGATACCGCTGAAATGGCGCGATTATTTTCGAGAGCGGCACCTTCTTCGCGGCGATCAAACTTGCAACGGCGAGGAATGCGCGAATGCCGCTGTCGGCGTTGAACATGTCCGCGAAATAAAAGTGTCCAGAGAGTTCTCCACCAATCGGCGCGCGAGTCTCCGCCAAACGCGCCTTCATAAAGACGTGGCCCACTCGACTTTCGATCGGCACACCGCCAGCTTCGGTGATTGCTTCTCGAACACTGCGCGACGAACGAAGGTCATAGACCACCGCGGCGCCTGGCGCAGATTTGAGCGCTTCTCCCGCAAGAGCGGCGAGCAAAAGATCACAACCGATCGGCGTGCCGCGTTCATCGACGATCACGCATCGATCCGCGTCTCCGTCGAAACAAACTCCAAAGTCCATCTTTCCTGCGATGACCGCAGCGCGAACCGAGGCGAGATTTGCCTCGACGAGCGGATTGGGTTCGTGCACGAATTCTCCAGAACTATTGTCAAAATTGATGGACTGAATCTCGAAGCCCGCGACTCCATCAAGCACTTTAGGGGCCATCGTTCCAGCCATTCCGTTGCTTGCATCAATTGCAACGCGCAATCGACACGAGCCATCGAGAACAGAGGGATGCAGTAAGCGCAAAAGATGATCGCGATAAGCGCTCCACAGATCGACTTGTTCTTCGCGCCCCGCGCGGCGTTCAACATTTCCTTCTTCGCATTCTTTGGCATACTCGCGAATCACTTCCAATCCACTTCCTGTGCCAACAGGCTTCGCATGAATTCGGCTGACCTTGAATCCGTTGTATTGCGCTGGATTATGACTCGCCGTCACTTCCACTCCGCCAGCGCAATTGAAATGATTGATCGCAAAATATGTCATCGGCGTGTCGACCATTCCAACATCGATCACGTGCGCACCGAAATCTTGAATGCCACGCTTGAGCGCATTGGCAAGCGAAGGAGAACTCTTGCGCATATCACGACCAACAACGATGTGACGCATCTTGGGATGATCGACACCATCTTTCGTGGCACGCTCGGTCAACCACCGAGCGCATCCATAACCAATCTTCCACGCAATCGCCTCATTGAGAGGGGATGGATATGTCGCCCGCACGTCATACGCTTTAAAAACCTTGTCAAGCATGGGGGCGGATAATAGGTTGCAGAGAGAAGTAGGTCGTGATACATTGACCCTCCGCTATTTCCCCCGAATTTGTGTTCGGAGGAATTGGCAAAAGTCCTAGGCTTCGGTGAGTTTGGGACCTCATTCGTTTCTCCCCCCGCACAAGCGCCCTATCGAGCGTGCTGCGCCGCAAGGCTCCACCGGCTGAACGTTCGGGTGTCGCTGCTTCTAGTCAGGCTCCTCATTATTAGAGCCCGCCTTGGAAGTGTTTCGAAAAAGGAATCTCACATGTCACTCGTCAACGAACTCATTGAAGCAGGCATCCACTTCGGTCAACGCAGATCGAGTTGGAATCCAAAGATGGCTCCCTATATTCAGGGTGTCAAGAATCAAATTCACATCATCGACATCCGCGAGACAATCAAGGGTCTCTTGTTGGCGAAGAAATTCATTTCCAAAACTGTCAGCGAAGGCAAAGATGTGCTTTTCGTCGGCACCAAGCGTCAAGCACGAAGCGCGATCGAGACACATTGTGCTGCTTGTCAGATGCCATACATCACGGAGCGTTGGCTTGGTGGACTGCTGACCAATTTCCGAACTGTGCGCGATCGATTGAAGCGCCTTGAGGAACTTGAAGCACTCGTCGCAACTGGCGGAATGAAGAGCTATTCCAAGAAGATGGAATCGCAACTGAGCCGAGAATTGAAGAAAATTTATCGCAATCTCAACGGCGTTCGTGCCATGACCAAACTTCCATCCGCCCTCGTCGTCATCGATGTCAATCGCGAGATGAATGCAGTGCGCGAAGCAAAAAACCTTGGAATTCCGACGATTTGCTTGATCGACACCGATGGCGATCCAGACTTTTCGGACATTCCAATCCCAGGAAATGACGACTCGATGCGATCGATCGACTTGATCATTCGCGAACTCACCGCATCTGTGCAGGACGGTAAGACGCAGCGACAGACATCGGCAGCGACAAGCGCGCCTGAAGCTGGCCAGGACTCCGATGCTCCATCACCACGACGACGCAGTGTTCGAAGTCGATTCCGCGTTGATGAGATTGGCGGCGGACTTGCCGACGACGCACCGATGGAATCTGCAAGCGCGGCACCATCAGCGCCTGTTGCATCCGATCCTGCCTGATCTCTATCAATTATCTGTAAAGGAGTACATCATGGAAACTGTAAATATTGACGCTAAGGTTGTCATGGCACTTCGCAATTCGACCGGGCTTGGTTTTGGCGATTGCCGAAGCGCGCTTGTCGAGTCCGGTGGAGATCTCGCGAAGGCTGAAGCGCTCTTGCGTGAACGCCTCAAGGGAAAGATGGACACGCGCACCGATCGAGCCGCTGGCGAAGGTTGCATTGCAATCGTGATCCAAAATGCGAAGGCTTCGATCATCGAAGTCCGCGCTGAAACGGATTTCACAGCGAAGAACGAAGAGTTCCGCGAACTTGCCAAGGAATTGGCGACGATGTCGGTCGGAAGTGCTGCCGGAGCTGTCGCGATGACCCCTGCTATGACGGCGCGACTGGACACGACCCGTATCAAGACGGGCGAGAACATTTCTTTTGCCCGTGGCACTCGCCTCGATGGTGGTGCTTTCAGCATGTATCTCCATCACGACGGCAAACTTGGAGTCCTCTTGCAATTCGAAGGCGAAATGCCGGAAGATTTGGCAACGGGAATCTGCCAACACATCGCTGCAGTTGTTCCAACTCCGCTCTCGGTCGACGAAACCGGCTTGCCAGCCGATCTTGTCTCAACAAAGCGCGAAGAAGCCAAGAAGGAAGCCGAAGCATCGGGCAAGCCTCCGCAAATCGCGGAGAAAATGGCTGAAGGAAAACTTCGCAAGTATTTCGAAGAGACCACTTTGATGGGACAGAAGTATGTGAAGGATGACAAGAAGAGCATCCGCGAGTTGCTTCCAAAGGGCGTGACGATCAAGGCATTTGTTCGAATGCGCGTCGGAGCCTGAGAAAAGTCAGCGATTGTAAATCCACAAACTTGAAATCCAAGCCCCACGCAAATGTGCGTGGGGCTTTTTTTTATGGCATAGCCCCCTGTTCACGGGCTGTTCGTAATGCTGAAACCCTACGATTTGCCCGTAGCAAGGTCGGTAGCAAGGGTGAGATGGTCGGCAACTCCAGACTCGAAAACATTTTTCTAATACTTCAGGTCGTTGCGCCGATAAGAAGAATCTAATGCACGCCGAAGTTTCCCGCGTCCCACATTTGCGAAAATTGACTTTCAAAGTGACTTGCGCTGTGACTGCTGCGATGACCGCATCGACGCTCGCGCTTGCTCTTCCCTCTGTGTATCAACCGGCGAATCAACCCTCGCCCTCTGCCCCGCGCGACATCGCTTCCGCCATTCGAGCCGAGATCAATTCGCTTGGACTGAAGAAGGCGGCGATCGCAGTCAGCGTCCGCGATTGCGCAACCGGATATTCGGTCATCTCATATCACGGCAACGAACCGATGACACCCGCGAGCAATATGAAACTGCTCACAACTGGCGCGGCGCTGTTGGGACTTGGACCTGACTTTGTCTTTCGCACTCGACTCCTGCGTGATGGAGATCGCTTACTCATCGTCGGCGATGGAGATCCTGCGCTGGGCGATCCTGAATTGCTCGCGCAATCCTCTTATGTTGACGCATCGGGAGTTGCGCATAATGGCTTGACGATCGATGACCTGCTTGCGACTTGGACAAGTGCGATCAAGGCGAGTGGGATGAAAACCGTCAGTGAACTTGTCGTCGACGACCGCATATTTGTGCGCGAAGGTGCGCATCCACTGTGGCCGAAGGATCAACTCGACGAAGGATATTGTTCGCCCCCCTCTGGGATGAATTTTCACGGCAACGGTCTTTGTGTGAAAGCTTCGCCCAAACCTGGTCATGCGCCCACAATCACATCAATGAGTCCTTCGGCACCGTGGCTGACGATCGTCAATAAAGGAACAAGCCGAACAGGAAAGAATGACCGCAACACAATGTGGATTGCGCGACAACCAGAGACTGGCGAACTGACCATCTTTGGCAATGTGAAGATTCCCTATGTCGTGCCAATCACTGTTGGCATCGGAGATCCCGCGGCATTTCTGGCGCAGTGTGTCGCGCACCGACTGATCGATGCGGGAATTCCTGTTGAGAAAATACGACTTGCTTCTGCCAAAGATCCCGCGCCCAAAGGAACAGCAGTTGGACCCGTCCTGCAAACGCCGTTGGCAACAGTCCTCACACACTGCAATGTTGAGAGTCAGAATCTCTACGCCGAAAGTTTGATGAAGCGACTCGCCGCGAAGATCACAGGCGCACCAGGATCGTGGGCGAATGGATCAATCGTTGTGAAGAGTGCGCTCGAAGCGAATATCGGCGCAGACGCGAATGCATTCGTCATCTCTGACGGCTCTGGACTTTCTCGCGGCAATCGCGTGACGGCTGATGGCATGACGGAGTGGCTCACTGCGCTTGCGAATAATGCGGCAATTGGAGCGATTTTTGTGGACAGCCTCGCAGTCGGCGGAAAATCAGGGACCGTCCGCAAGCGAATGAAAGACATCGATCCCGCAGTTGCCACCGTTGCGTGCAAGACGGGATACATCGACAAGGTCAGTTGTCTTTCAGGATTCGTCACCGCACGCGATGGAACGAGATATGCCTTCAGCGTGCTTGCGAACAATCTCTGCGAAGTTAATTCCGTTGGCAAGGCGAAAAAATTGCAAGAGCGGGTGGCGAAAGTGATCGCTGATTCGCTCAGCGCTCGACCGAAACCCGCGCTTGGTGGTTGATTTCAAATCAAGAAGCAGACGGCGGACGAAACGCCAATCGCGCTTGTTCGACATCGGCGTACATCTCGAACACGCTGTCCAGTTTTGTCATCCGCACGATCTGCACGATCGATCCTTTCAGCCCGCATAATTTCACTTCGCCACCAACACTCTTGCTGCGAGTGTGAAGCAACAGCAACGATCCAAGCCCAATACTTGAGATGATTTCCAATTTCGAGCAGTCCACGATGATGTTGCGAACTCCACCTTTGACAAGCGCGGTGACTTGTTCGGAGAGTTGACCCGCGGTTGATGCGTTCAATCCTCCATCCGCACGCAAGATCATCAAATCGCCAACAACTTCGATTGCGTACATCTCCATCGATTTATCCTTCCACAACTCGCATTGCGATCAAGTCTTGAACATCGACTAAACCAACTGGTTTTCCAGCCAAATCGACAACTGGAATTTCGTCGAGTCGCTTTTCTTGAACAAGCCGAACCGCGTCGCGCACCAACGCGTCAACAGACAGGCACATTGGCCGAGCGGTCATCACGGTCGAGACCAAAGAATCGAGCGCTTCCAATCCGCCGCCATTGACGAGTCGCCGCAAATCGCCGTCGGTAAAGATTCCAGAGAGACGACCATCGGCGTCGACGAGGATGATCGCGCCTGCGCGACGACCTTCGCCAGCAACAGCGAGCGCTTTGCGAACTGTGGTCGAATCCGCGACGACGGTCAAATTATGCCCAACGCGAAAGCGAAGTGCTTCGGTGATTTGCCGAAGTCCCGCGCCGAGCATTCCACCTGGGTGATGCCGATGAAAATCGTCTGCTTGAAAGTTGCGTCGGCGAGCAAGAGCCAACGCCAGCGCATCCCCCGCCGCCAACATCGCGGTCGTACTTGCGGTTGGTGCGAGATTCAATGGGCAAGCCTCGACAATATCCCCAACCGAAACATGCGCATCACAGAGTCGCGCGAGATTGGTGGTCGCTCGACACGAAATGCCGATGCGCGCGATGCCGTCCGCTTTCAGGTGCAGCGCGAGATCGATCACTTCGGCCGTTTCTCCGCTGTACGAAAGCAAGAGAGCGACATCGCCCTCGCGCATTCGCCCGAGGTCTCCGTGCACCGCTTCGGATGGATGAATGACATGCGAAGGCTGCCCCAAACTTGCAAGAGTTGCGGAGATTTTCGCGCCGATCAAGCCAGATTTTCCAAGTCCAGCGACGACAACGTGGCCAGAACAGGATTCAAGAAGGTCCAGCGCACGAGTCCATCCAGCGCAGTCCGATGCCCCGCCGCGAAGTCCACGAGCCATCGATCCAAGCGCAGTCGATTCCGCCTCGATGACTTCCGCCAAGAAGGCGAGTTCGGATGTTCCGACTGGGGCTTTCATTCTGGCTAGGTTAGCGGATACTCTGCCTTGATGGCATTGCAAGATGATTATGAAGTTCGGCTCTCCAGTTTTCAGGGACCACTGGATCTTCTGCTCTTTCTCGTCCGTCGATCAGAAGTCGACATCTCCGACATTCCGATTTCGATGATCACCGAGCAGTATTTCGGATTCTTGAAAAACATTCACCGAGTCGATGTTGAACTTGCCGGCGAATTTCTGGTGATGGCCGCAACGCTTGTCGAAATCAAGAGCCGAACCCTTGCGCCGCGAACAACGACGAATGTTGAGACGACTGGAGAGAACCGACGCGAGGCAGCGGATCCTCGCTTCGAACTCGTACAGCAACTCTTGGCTTATCAACAGTTCCGCACCGCAGCCGGCGCGCTCGATCGACTGCGACTTGAAAGTGCGCGCAGATATGTTGCTGGTTCGCACGGCGGCGGGATGACTCCCGACACAGACGAGAACGAATTTTCCGTCGAGATCGAAGATGCGCATGTGCTGGATTTGGTCGAATCTTTCGAGCGCATCATGCAATCGGTGGACATCTCTCGATTGGGCGATCACCGCGTTGAATATGACGATACGCCGATCAGTTTGCATCAGGCGGATTTGGTCGATCGCCTTGCGCACAGCGAACGCCGGCGTATGACGATGCAGCAGATTTTCACTGGAAGATCGCGCGGCGAAATGATCGGTCTCTTTCTTGCACTGCTGGAATTAGCTCGTCAACAACAGGTTGCAGTGCGACAAGATGACGGAGATTCCGATATTGAAATCGAACTCTTGCAATTGAGCCCAGAGCCTGGGACGGAGATTGTGACGCCTGTTCTTGACGGACAAGTTGCTGCGGAAGAAAACGCGCTCTAGAACAGATTCGAAGGACAGAATCAATACGCCAGTTTCAAATCCAACCCTGTTGTCGATACCAATTCACCGCATCGCGAGTTGATTCTTCGACTGATCGCGGTTGCAATCCAAGTTCTTTCAAACTGACAGATGGATCGAAAGACATCTTGCGTTTGGTCAGGCGCACGCCAGTGACCGTCGCCATTGGCATTCGGTGCGAAACGGTGTCGGCCCACAATTCGCTGAACCAACCAGCAGTCAGCGCCAGCGCATAAGGAACTTTTCGACGCGGCATTGGACGATTGGTCAATGTTGCCAGCAATGCCAGCCAGTGAACCAGGCGTGTGTTATGCGCGCCGATGAGATATCGAAAGCCAGGACGGCCACGCTGCATGGCGCGAACCAATCCATCCGCGGCGTCGCGCACATCAATCAAGTTGAAATGACAATCCAAATATGCGGGAACTTTCCCGCGGCAAAAACCAACCGCCAAGCGTGTCGGAGGAGTTTGTTTTCTGTCTCCAGGACCAATCGGCAGCGTCGGACTGCACACAATCACCGGAGCGCCCTTCTGCGCAAGCTCGAACGCAGCGCGTTCGGCGCGAAACTTGCTCAGGCAATATGGGCCAATCATGTCTTGTTCGCGAAAGCGCACGCTTTCCACTGCGCCACCCTTGGAAGTGGCCGATGTCAAGATGCTTTCCGTACTGACATACACAATTCGTGTTGCGCCAGCGTCCAGCGATGACCGCATAACTTGCACGGCGGCAACATGATTGATCGCGTCGTACTCCTTGCGATCCCGCCGCCATAAATTTGGATCGGCAGCGAGGTGATAGACAGAATCGCAACCACGGACAGCTTCGCGCACTGCCGCACTGTCACGAATATCTGCGCGAACAAGTTCCAAATTTTTTAACGGTAGATGATCGACTTGCGCACTTGGATGCTCCAAGACACGCACGGGTTGATTGTCGCGCACCAATTGATCGACAAGATGCGATCCAATAAACCCGCCGCCACCCGTGACAAGGATCATCTAGAGAATCCCTCGAGAAAGATTCGCTGCGAGTTGATGCAAATGCGAATGTGCTGGAGCGATTCGATCCCGCGAAATCTTTTCGACAAGCTGGATCACCGCACGATTGATTGGACAAGGAAAATCGCCGGCGATTCTGATGAGATGGCCGTTATACGCGTCAATTTCTGTGCGACCACTGCCCATATCTGGACTCATGGAGCAGTATGTCCCCCGCAAGGAGGGGCGAAAAAAAACGCCCATCAACTTTGGAAGAAGCGGCGTGCGAAGAATTCGCATCACGGTGTTTGGGTGGAAGGGGCCAATGGTTTCCAGCGAAATCCCCGCGTGTCTCAAGATGGAATAATTTTCTCGAAGCAACGCAAAGAACAATCGTTGCGCAAGAGGATCAGTGAGCAACTGTGCGTTGTCAACACCCGCGCTTGAGGCAAGTGGCGAGATTGCGGCGTTGTACATCAACTTCGTCGCTTTGAATGGCTGAATGTTTGCGACGCTTTCGACGGGGAACATATTCCCCTGCTTCAACGCACCAACGAGCATTTGGACTTTTTCTTGTTGAGATGCAGAAACATTTGTTCTGGGGCCAATGTGCAGTGCGCCCGCACGAGTGATGCGCGTGGCTGGCTGGTCCGGCGCGCACTCCGAGACAAACGAAGCGATGGCTTCCACTGGGTGATTCTTCGCTTCGAGTTCTGCTTCATATCCATTTTGAATCGGAATCACAGGCTCAAAATTCGTAATCCGCGCAAAAACCTTGGCGTTATCGAAGGTTTTCACGCACAACAAAATGGCGGCGTCCGCTGGTTGCGTCCAGTCTTGGAATTGAACAAAGTTTGCACGCGTGGTGATTGCCCCATCAACCGACATCCCATCGCTCTGACCTATGCCCACTTTGTGCGGGTTCGAATCGACCATCGTCACATTCCACCCAGCGCGCACGAGGCACACACCTGCCGCAATTCCAATTCCGCCTGCGCCAAGAATGTGTACTGAAGAATTCATAATTGAAATGAAGCGTCGCTCTTTACCCTTTTCTATCGAAGCTCAACTCAATCGACGAGTGGAATCACCCTTCAGGATTCGTTGGAATTCGTTCGGTTTGGTTCGAGATATGTGTATCCCGCAAGTCCACCTTCGTAAATCTTCATAAACAACTTGCTCTCTTTTGGGCTGAGTTGCTTCTTACGCACCGCGCGCTCGCATTCACGGCGAATCTCCGCGCCTAACTGAGTGGAATCGAACTGCACATACTTCAGAACTTCTGCAACTGAATCGCCTTCGATAATTTCATCCACCCACCACTGGCCACTCTCGTCCAGTTTGATGTGCGCGACATGCGTGTCGCCAAAGAGATTGTGCAAATCGCCAAGCGTTTCTTGATATGCGCCAACGAGAAATGCGCCGATCAGATAGGTCGAACCTTCCTGATAGTCGTGCAATTCGACAAACTTCTTGATGTCGTGATCGTCGACGAATCGATCGATCTTGCCGTCGGAATCGCAGGTGATATCTGCAAGCGTCGCTTTGCGCGTGGGCTTTTCATCGAGCCGATGAATTGGCATAATCGGGAAAAGTTGATTGATCGCCCAGATGTCGGGGAGACTCTGGAAGATGGACAAGTTGCAGAAATAGGTGTCGCTGAGCGTCGAATCGAGATCGGACAATTCCTCTGGCATATGAGCGCCCATATCTTTGGACTTATCTCGAATCTTCGAGCAGATCGACCAGAAAAGTTGGTCGATGATCGCTCGATGTTGCAGTGGCAAATATCCCACCGAGAAAAGTCGCATCGCTTCTTCGCGGGCTTCGAGAGCGTCGTGATATTGCTCGAGCAATCTCCGCTCGCTGATGTTCTGATTCAACTCCCAGAGATCGGTCAGCGGTCGAGGCAATTCTCCATCAACCATTGGAATACCGGTCAACGTTTTCGGGGGCGTCGATCGATCAGGTCGATTCGAACCCAAGACATCGAAGATCAACACAGATTGCTGCGCGACCATTGCGCGACCAGATTCGGTGACGATGATCGGATGATCGATACCTTCTTCGTCGCAGACACTCATCGCTTTATAGATAACCGCACTTGCATACTCCGCGAGCGAATAGTTCATCGAGAATTCGAAGGCAGTCTGACTGCCGTCATAATCGATTCCCATTCCGCCGCCCACATCGAGATATTTCAGACCCGCGCCCATCTTGACCAGCTCGACATAGATGCGCGCAAGTTCGTTGACACCAGAATTGACTTGGCGAATGTCGTGAATCTGCGAACCCATATGGCAGTGGAGCAGTTGCAAGCAATCCGCCATGCCACGCTCTTTCAGATAATCCAAAGTTTCCAGCGCTTCGGTCAGAGAAAGTCCGAACTTTGCTTTCACTCCAGATGAATGACGCCATCGACCCGCTCCTGGCGTGGCGAGATTCATACGAACACCAATCTTGGGACGCACGCCAAGTCGATCCGCATATTCAACAATCAACTTCAACTCGCCCATGTTCTCGATGACGGGAACAATGTTGCGGCCCAACTTCGCGGCAAGCGTGACGAATTCGATGTACTTCTCTTCTTTAAATCCGTTGCAGATAATCAGACGATCTGGAGAATCCGTGGTCAGTCCCATCACCGCCAACAATTCTGGTTTCGATCCGACCTCGAGACCGAATCCAAGTTCGACGCCATAACGACGGATTTCTTCGACGACTCGTCGCTGTTGATTGACCTTGATCGGATAGACACCAAGATATGAACCCTTGTAATTATTCTCGGTGATCGCATTGGTGAACGCCTCGCGCATATCGCGCATACGCCGTTCAAGAAGATCGCTGAAGTGCAACAGAACCGGTGTATTCAGTCCGCGTTCGCGCATCCCGTTGACGACATCGAACAAATCAACTTCGTGCCCAAGCATTCGAGTGGGACGAACAACAATATGTCCCTTCGCATTGATATCGAAAAAACCTTTGCCCCATAAACGAGTCTGATACATCTCCGCAGAATCATCGATGGTCCATCCACCTTCAAGCGATGCTTGACCTGGCTTCGGTCGAACGACTGTTTCGAGAGAGACAGTGGCGTTGCCAGTGATGATCGGAGGCGAGGAAATGGGAGCGTCTGGAGTCTTGGTCGGAGGCATAGTTGAACGCAATACTACACCGTTCGTCTTTCAATTCCATTTATTTGGCGGAAAACTTTCTGGCATCCTGATCGACATCACCGCCATTGCAGATCCGTACGCCGCTGACCGAGGGAAGACTCGGTCGTTCCAAGTTCCTTCGGCGGTGCGCGTTTGCCAGAGCAACCAGTTGAGTTGCGCGCGCAGAGTGTCGCGATCGCTCGCGTCAAGCAATTCCACCGCTTGCGCCGCGTGATAATGGGCGTACCAGAAGTAATATGGGGCGATGTTGTATGGCGGAAGATGCGTGCCGGTCTTGGCGCGGCGTTTTTCCAAATCTGCCCAGTACCGAATGAAATCTTTGACGGCAACCTTCAGTTTCGCATTGTCACTGCGACCCGCAAGAAAGAGCGCAGCCTCGCTGGAAACCATGCGTCCCACCGCGCCAGGAATTTGCTTCGTCTGCATACGAGCCTGCTTCAGCGTTGCGTATGCGAAATTTCCGTCGCTGGTCCTGCAAAGTTCGAGAGCATTCAGCGCACGCGTGACAACCTCCGGATCGACGGCATACCCCAGCGCCTTTGCTTCATACAGAGTCTGCAAGCACGCTGGAGTCATGAATCCACTTGTCGCGCTTGGCGTTTCCGCGCCAGGATCGCGCGCATAATTCCACCCTCCAACTTGTGGAATCTCAAATTTCTGCAATGTTTCCAAATACCACTTCAGCGCAGTTGTGACCGTCGATTCCAATCCTTTTGGAACAGCTTTATATCGCTCGAGTGCCAGCAAGAATCGAGCGCCATAACACGAAGCCCATGCTCGCACGTCATATCCCCCTTCGTATGTCGAATATTGCAGGAGAGGCTCGGTGATTCCAGAACAGACAAATTCCGTCGCACGACGAATGGCCGCTTGGCGATCAGGATGAGATTCATATCCCGGCGCTCGCAAGATGGACTCGCCGACAATCGATGTTCCGCCGATTCGATATCCAAAGGGAATTTTTCCGCCGACTCGATAGACCCCTTCGTATGGCCACTCACCTTTGTTGGGCCCCTCTTGCATTGCAACGAGTTTGTCCACTGCAATGTCGACAGCGTTGTCAAGCATCGCTGCATCTGGCATCGGTCGAATGATCAAGAAAAGCGCGACGAGAAGAGTGATCGACATCCGCACCACGGTACATTCCGCTTGCACAAAGCGGCGCGAGAATCCCTACGATTGGTTGCATGCTCCAGATTCTTGGCGGCGAATTTCGCTCCCGCAAACTTCAGATTCCCCAAGGGACCCAAACTCGACCGATGGGATCCCGCACGAAAGAAGCGATTTTCAACATTCTTCGAGGATGGTTTGAAGGAGCGAATGTGCTGGACATTTTCGCCGGAGTTGGCACGATGGGTTTGGAAGCTGCAAGCCGTGGCGCATCTCGCGTGGTCTGCGTCGAGCAGAATCGACTGGTGGGAGAATTCTTGCGCGCAAATATTCACACCCTTGGATGCGCCGACCGCGTTCAGTGGGTGCAGACTGATGCGCTTGGACCTGGTTCGATTGCGGCTGCGCCACAACCAGTCAATATCGTTTTTGTTGATCCTCCATTCGAGATGATGAACGAATACGAATCGCGTCAGCGAGTCTTGACACATATTGTCAATCTCAAGCCGATGCTTGCCGAGAAGGCGTTCGTGGTGCTGCGTGTTCCCAATTATTCTGACGAAATCAGATATGAAATCTCAGGCTTTGATGGACCGGAAATGCACGACTATGGTCATCAACAGCATGTCTTGCTGTACATGCCTCACCGAGATACTGCGGGAGTTTGATTGATGTCATCGCAGCAAGGAGCTTCCCCACTTTCACTGATTTTTCCGTCGACTCTGCGAAGAGCGAGTCAATGGCTTCGTCTGGTCAACGGTTCAGTTCCAGTTGTTGTGATGCGTCCAGAGAATCGAACCGCGGAGCCTTTGCCATTTCTGCTGTGGTTTCACGGACGCACGGTCACCAAGGAAATCGATTCTGGCCGTTATTTACGGCTGATTCGTGCCGGAATTGGTTGCGTCGCGGTTGATCTTCCTGGTCACGGCGAACGACTCGATCTTGCGATGCACGATGGAGCGCGCACATTGGATGTCGTTCAACAAGCGGCCGCGGAGGTGGATGCGATCTTGCGAGATCTTGAACAGTTTGGATTTGATATGCGTCGCGCGGTCATCGGTGGAATGAGTGCCGGAGGAATGGCTGCGATTCTGCGCGGATGTTCTGCACACTCCTTTTGTGGAATGTTGCTGGAGGCGACGACCGGTGACTGGGAGGGTCAGCGAAGTCGACCGATGTACCAGGCGGATGTTGTTGAGCGTCTGAATCCGATTGCTCATCTTTCGCAGTGGCGAGATATTCCACTGCTTGCACTGCACTGTGAACTTGATGAGTGGGTTGCAATCGACGGGCAACGAAAGTTTGTCGATGCAGTGCGTGCGAAGTCTTCGCAACCTGAAAAAATAGAACTGCACGCTTTTCCCACGACTGGCGCGCCGTATGAGCACATGGGATTTGGTCGGATGGCGGGCGATGCAAAACAGCGCGGGACCGAATTCGTCGCCAAGTGCGTGGGGATGGCGGCAAGCAATTCTTAAGGAACTGGAATGGGCCGAGAATCAGGCGGTGGCTTGGGAATTGGGCTGATTCCCTTCCAAATCGAATCGCCTGATCCGCGCGAGCAGATTTGCTTGACGAACGATTGATACTCCGCATTCAACTCTTTTATGTCCTGCGAAAAATATCCGCGTGCAATGAGAGTTCCAGGGAGCGTTCGAATGCCGCCGCGCGATACACCTCTTTGGACGGATCGACGATCTCCATCGGTTGCCATCTTTGCAGCCAAAGACTTTCCAACGCGACCGGCCACCGCGTCGTCCAGAATCTCGCCGAGTGCGTCGCGATATTTCCCATTACCGCCTTCGGCCAAGAAATGAGTCAATGCCCAGACCTGAGCGTAATAGATCAACAGTTGATCGCGCCCATCGTTGAGAAACTGCTGCGGCGTTTGATCGAGCAACTTGTCCAGTGGGATCAGATTTTCTCTGCGGACTGCATCGCGCAATTCCCCAAAGCGTTCGAAGTTTCGCCACGCTGCGAAAATCGGCGAGCCTGTCGAATCGACTCGGTACCCCTCCATATATGTGGCGATTCCTTCTTCGAGCCACACGGGCAACTCTTCACGAAAGACCGACTGCGAATATTGATGCCATCCTTCGTGCGCGAGAATTGTCAGCGTGTCCGTCGAACCAATGTCATACAAAATCGCCACGGATTTCGTTGTATATCCACCGCGCCCGAGTCCGAGATATGTCCCCGCTTCATCACCGAGGCGATCCATAGTGAACGCCGTCCATTCCTCGCGCGTTCCAAAGATGAAGGTTTCCAATCTGCGTGATGGATCTGGCAGTGGGCCGAGTGCGCTTGTGTATTGCGCCAGCGCGCGCTCTGTGAAGATCGGCAGAAATCTGCGCAGGTCGCCATTTCGAATTGTGGTGCGCAACCTGAAATGGTCGGTGATGATCTCGTGACCATCGCGAGTCGCGCTCTTCCATGGCTCCACTTGAGCGGCAGGCAATGCGACAGTATCTCGTCGCGTGATCACCTTGCCTCCGCCATCGCCGATCGATGATCCAACTGGCGCACTGACGAGGCTTGCTGTGGCTGCTGGCGATGAAGAACTCGATGGAATCGCTGGCGATCCCGAGCAACCAAAGACCGCTCCAAATGCGATCCATGACATCGTGAGAACTGAAAGCCGCAGCGCGTTTTTTATCTGGCGAGAAAGTCTTTCTTGATTGCAGGAGTTTGTCAGGTTCATCGGGAAAAAATCCATCAACTTTGATATTCAGCGCCCTAAGTCAACAACAGAGTATAGATGACACATCTGGCGTACTTGTCGTAATTGACGATTTCAATTCTGAGAAGTTTGCGTTTTGCAACTTCACCCTACAGGGGAATGCGGACTTTTCGATTGTGGACAGATGGAGGCAGAAGACCTAGCGTGTGTTTGTTGGTTCAATTCCAAGCGATTTACGCATCGAATTTTTTGGACAGATGGCCGAGCGGTTTAAGGCAGCGGTTTACTAAACCGCCGAAGGTGCTTGCACTTTCCGTGGGTTCGAATCCCTCTCTGTCCGTTTATGCAGGGTCTCTTTTTTGAGGGTCTAGGGTGGAGATGCCACCCCAGCCATACTCAGAAATTTACGAACGCCCAAAACAGAGAGTCCGCGGGAAGCATGTCCTCGCCACGCTGCGACCGACGCAATTGTTGCATCGCTTGCTGGTCGATGAGCGAACGCACGGAATCTTCGACGGGCACGACGCACGCTCTCTTGCCGAAGAACCGTCACCGATGGATAGACATTGAAACCAACCCACGGGACGCCTTGCGATGTTTGAAAAATATGCGTCTTGCGCGCAGACTCGACCAGTCTGAGTGACGAAAGAGCCTTTTTCATTTCGCTATGCACAGCGTGCAGCTCTTCGACCGAGTGAGAGAACACCACAATGTCATCGCAATATCTGGCATACGGTCGAATGCGAAGTCGATCCTTCACCAAGTGATCCACTGGATCGAGCACGATGTTGGAAAGAAACTGCGATGTCAGATTTCCGATCGGAAGACCACGCCCTCGCACCGCAGGATCGAAGAGATCGTCACCTTCGAACCACCTCAGTGGCGCCTCGCGACTGGACCAACTTGCAAGTATCAGAGAAAGCATCGACAAAGTTCGCCGGCAGGAGACACGACGCTTTACGAGTTGAAGTGCGATTTCATGGTCGACGGACGGGAAATACTTTTCGACATCAAGTTTCAACACCCAAGGATATTGGTGCGCCCACCGCTCGACGCGAGTGAGTGCTGCGTGCGTTCCCTTGCCGATCCTGCAAGAATATGAGTCCGCGATGAACCCGCGTTCAAATGCAGGCTCGATCACTTGGACGAGCGCTTGATGGACGACGCGGTCACAAAATGGAGCGGCACAAATCGTCCGAATCTTTGGCTCTTGAATTTCGAAGACGCGGTACTCACTCGGTCGCCAACTGCCGGCTCGCAATTCATCCGACAGTCGCTGACAATGCGATTCCGCACGCATCAAAAATTCCGCGGTCGACGCACGGTATCTCTTGCCTCTTGCCGCGATTCGTGATGCATTATAAAGATTCTCAAACGAAGAAATCTGCTCGAACAGAGCGCTCAAAGCAAATTGCGACGCCACCCGCCGACCTGCTTTCCGACCTCGTCCAAGAGACGGGTCGCGTGTTCGACTTGACCGATCGAAACAAGTTTCAGCGAGAATGCGATTCGAAAATTGTGGCGCAGCACTTCAAGCGTGATGTTGGCATCATCTAGCAACGAAACTTTGGACAGCCGATCCGCGTATGCCGCACGAACGAGTTGTTCAAGGACTGCGTAGACCTGCGTCTCGATCCGAGTGCCAAGCGAATAACGATGATGCTTTGGGAAATGCGCGACGACCGGCAATATCCACGCGATCAAAGCGTGTGTTCGTTCGACCACTTCGATACGACCTTTGGCGACCGGCGTTTCTGATATAGGGAGAACGCCCCCCGCCGCCGCCCGCGATCGATTTGATCCATCGGGAGACGACGGGGCGCAAGACTCGTTCGGCTCGACGATGACGGAGGAAACTCCGCTCTCGCCGCGCTCAGGACGCGATCCGGGACTACCGACCTTGGCACGCTCGTGAGCGGCGGAGTTCATCCGCGGCTCACAATTCTGGCTAAGGTAGTGCTCGCGAAACGGCAACCGATATTGTTGTTCTGGTTGCCTGGGGCGTTGTTGTTGCGGTTCGAGGCACGGCAGTTGTTGGCGTTGTTGTTCCACCCCCCGCCGCGCAGGACGCGCGCCCCCTCGCTTACGATCGCTGCCCTTTCAATGACCGGCGGCCTCGCGCTTGCGCGCTCGGCCCACAGTATTTGAAGTTCAGAGTTTCTGAGTCTGTGAATGTTTGTTTTCAATTCGGAAGTCCATCTCGGTGTTGGACAGAAAACAGAATACGGAAAAAGTTAAAAGGGAAAAAGGAAAAAGGGTAAAAGGGATAAAGGGAAAAGGGTTAATCGGAAGTCCTCGCGAAACGGCAACCGA
>SXSS01000129.1 GCA_005792145.1 Planctomycetia bacterium
ATGAAGTGGACAACCCAGTTTGGTATTTCGCTGTCCGACATTGGAAGCTCCACAGCAGATCTCACTGGCGCTGGTTGGAATCCTGATGCCAACACATCGAACTCCGATCAGATGAACATCATCTCTCAGCTTCAGATCATGTTCTGAGTTGGGAATCATCTGACAGGTTTCGAGTTTCGTGATTCAAGATTTTATGTTGGACGAAGTGTTCTTCGACCAACTTGATAGAGACGCAAAGGGCCGATCCGCAAGGGTCGGCCCTTTTTTTATTTCGGTGGCGGCGATCGGAATCGCGCCGCCACCGAGGAGCGCCGCCACCGGAAAGCGCCGCCACCGGAAAGCGCCGCCACCGAAGAGCGCCGCCACCGAGGAGCGCCGCCACCGGAAAGCGGCGGTTCAAGCGACTTGCCCCTCCGCATTCGGATTCGGCGGATGCCTTGGCATTCGGTTAGACTCATTTTTATTCCATGGCTCTCGCAGAGACCATTTTCTTTTCGCTTGCGCTGAGTTCGATATTGGCGCAATCAAATTCTCCGGCAACGCAAAGCGCTACAGATCAGAACAGTCGGCAGATCGACGATATGGCGCGGCGCCTCGATGCTCTGGAAAAGCGTAACGCTGAATTGCAGGGACAAGTTGTCGAGTTGAAGTCGCAGAATGGCGAGCAGTGGTTGACCGAAGAACGCGCCGCTGAAGTGCGTGAGTTGGTCAAGGATGTCTTGGCTGATAGCGCGACGCGAACCTCTCTTCAGTCCAATGGCGCAACTGCGGGCTGGGACAACGGTTTTTTCATCGCAAGCCCAGACAATAGATTTCGCTTGGAAATCGGCGGTTTAGTGCAAGCCCGTTGGGTGTGGAGTTCTATGCGCGCGCCATATACGGCTGATGGAATTGTTCCAACAGGTAATCCAAACATCCCGCAAGTGACATATGACCAAACCCTCAATCGATCTGGCTTCGATGTTCACAACATCGAACTCTGGGCGCAGGGTCATGTGATTTCACCTGACATTCAGTACATGCTGAAGGGTATTTTTTCCAATAGTTCAAGCACTGCCCAACAGCCATCGTCAAATGGAACAAATGTTGGCGGATTTGTTGGAGAGACCACTTCTGGATCTTTCCAATTGCTCGATGCGTGGGTTCGTGTCAACTTGACAGATGATTGGTCCGTTCGGGTCGGTCAATTTCGCGCGCCGTACGGCCGAGAATTTTTGGTTCTCGAGCAATATCAGATGGCAGTTGATCGATCGCTTGTCTCTTTGCATTACGGAATGGGTTACACGCAAGGATTGGAATTGGAATGGCTTTCCAACGAGGCCCGCTGGCGATTTTCTGTGAATGATGGTGGCAACGACAACATCGCAGGAGCGGGCCAAGTTGTTGGTTCTCATCCACTGAATTCTCCTTGGTTTGAACAACAAAGTATCTGGGGTGTGACCACGCGATTCGATTGGAAGGGTTCTGGTGGCTGGCAACAATTCGATCAGTTCACAAGTCCAGATGGATCAGAGCCTGGTTGGTTGTGGGGATTTGCGGTGAATGCACAAGGGACTAAGCCGAGCGAAATCTATGGTCAACAACAAAATGTCGCGCTGTCTACAAGTTCCGACACGAACACTTGGGTTGGGATCACTACGGATTTCACCATGCAGTTCGGAGGGGCATCACTTTTCGCAAGTGCGTATTACAACTATGTTGAATCATATGCGGCGTTTTACCGCAATTCTGTAAACAGTGTTTCTCCATCGACCCAGACGGTCAACGCTGGCGGTGTGAATGCGCTTGGTATCACCTTGCAAGGATCTGTGTATCTCGCGCCGAAGTGGGAAGTTTTTACGCGCTATGAATACATGCACTTGACGGCCTCAAATGCTGACGCACTTTCAGCCACGCTAGTCGGAAACTTTCTACTCAACCAAGGTCATGTTTCCATCTTGACGACTGGTTTGAACTATTACATCGACGGTCAAGATGCGAAAGTGACTGCCGACTTTGGTTATGGTTTCACGCCGATCTATCCATCGGCCGCAACGCCATCGACTGGTTGGCGCGCTTCAGAATCTGACGAATTCGTCGTGCGTGCGCAAATGCAGTTGCTCTTCTGAGCGCAGAATCTGGCGACAATTCGCTAGTATCAAACAGATGTCATTGCTTTCGACGGGAGAAATTATTCGGTTTGAGGTTCGTTCGATTGGCGGCGATCGCGACCCTCGTGGTGATGCGCTTGCGCGAAGCGCTGGTGCGCTTGCGCCAACGCGCTTGGCGCATAGCGCGGTCTATCTGATCAGTGGAAACCTTGACGCGAATGCTTGCAATCGCCTTGCGCGCGAATTGCTTGCGGATCCGGTGACGCAGTCATGGTCTTGGAAGCGAACGCATGGTTCTGCAACCGGTCCAGCATCTGTTTCAACTGCTGGGCACACAAAAACCTTGCCTGATGCAATCGTCGAAGTTCATCCCCTGCCTGGCGTGATGGATCCTGCTGCCGACAGTGTCAAAATTGCGGCGCAGGCTTTGCTTGGGTGCGATGTCGAAGTCCGAACTGGAGCGCGCTTCGATTTCTGGGGAGTCTCGAAATCGCAAGCTCGCGCGATCGTCGAGCAGCACGCGGCGAACCCTGTGATTCACGCAATCTTTGACGAGCCGTATCACCCAGAATCTTTCCCGCATGGAAGCGCGTACGAATTGAAGATTCGAGAAGTTGCGATGCGGGAAATTGGCGACGATGCGCTTGATCGGTTATCGCGTGACGCGCATTTATTTTTGTCGCGTGACGAAATGAAGGCAATTCAAGCGGAATATCATCGACTTGGCCGCGATCCGCGCGAAATCGAACTTGAAACGCTCGCGCAAACTTGGAGCGAGCACTGTGTTCACAAGACACTCAAGTCGACAATCCGATACAGCGGCGAGCGTTGCGGTGATCATCAACGACCAGGTCATGTGGCGCAGTCAGATGGAACGGTTGTGATCAATAATTTGCTCAAGACCACAGTCGCGGGTGCGACGCATGAATTGATGGGGAAGAATGATTTTCTTGCAGGGCCTGGTGTGCGAATGGGCGTGGCCCCGATTGAGTGGTGCCTTTCTGTTTTCGTTGACAACTCTGGCGTCATCGCATTCGACGATCAGAATGCGATTTGTTTCAAGGTCGAAACGCACAATCATCCAAGCGCAATCGAACCTTATGGTGGTGCTGCGACTGGAATCGGCGGTTGCATTCGCGACATCATCGCAACAGGGCAGGGGGCGAAGCCAATCGCATCGACGGACATTTTCTGCGTCGCCAACGCAGATCTCTCTCCGATTCCGCGAGGATGCATCGCACCAAAGCGCGTTCTGTCGCAAGTTGTTTCTGGCATTCGCGATTATGGAAATCGCATGGGCATTCCAACGCTCAATGGAACAGTGTGGTTCGACGATCGCTATGTCGGCAATCCACTGGTGTTTGCTGGTTGTATCGGCATGATGCCGCGCAACCGCACGCATGGCACGGTGCGGATGGGTGATGTCATCGTTGCGATCGGCGGTCGTACTGGTCGTGACGGAATTCATGGCGCAACTTTTTCCAGCGCGGAATTGACTGACACGCACGCGGATGAATTCAGCCATGCAGTGCAGATCGGAAATGCGATCACTGAAAAGAGTGCGCTCGATGCGATTCTTGCGGCGCGCGATCACGCGCATGGATGTCTTTATCACGGGTTGACGGATTGTGGCGCGGGTGGATTTTCCAGCGCAGTCGGCGAGATGGGTGCGACCATCGGTGCTGATGTGCATCTTGACCGAGCGCCTGTGAAATATGCGGGACTTTCGCCGACGGAGGTCTGGATCAGCGAAGCGCAGGAGCG
>SXSS01000130.1 GCA_005792145.1 Planctomycetia bacterium
ATTTTATATTTCTATCCTCGCGACAACACGCCAGGATGCACGCAAGAAGCGTGTCAATTTCGCGACTTGCACTCCGCAGTCAAGAAGCGCAATGGTGTGGTGCTTGGGATCTCTCCTGATTCGCAGGCAAGCCACGCATCTTTTGCAAAGAAGTTCAAACTGCCATTCGTGCTGCTCGTTGATGAGCCCGCTTCAAATGGCACGCCGGCGGTAAGTAATTCTTATGGGGTCTGGCAAGAGAAATCTATGTACGGTCGTTCATATATGGGCATCGTCCGAACGACATATCTGATTGGTGCCGATCGCAAAGTTGTGAAGCGTTGGGATAAAGTTTCTGTCACCGATCATGGCGCGGAAGTGCTTGCGGCACTTGGCGAACTTGGTTGAGTCTGATTCGATGTTGCATTCTTGGCATTTTTTGCATAATTGGCAAGGTCTGCAATCGCCAATCCAACTGCGACCAGAATCACTGCAAGCAATATCCCCGCAATTGCCAGTCGCATTCGCCACGATCTATTGCGCGCTTGCTTGAGTTTTTCAATCCACTCTTCAGTCCACAAAGTGCCGCATTCGGGGCATTGCAACTGCTCCGCAGCAAGAAAGTGTCCGCATCGTCCGCACGCGACTGCTGGCGCTTTCGCCAATTCTCGGATCTTCAGCCCGGAGACGGCCAGCCATGCGACAATGGCAAGTATCAAGAGTCCAATGACTGGGCAGATCATTGGGGTTGACTATACGAAAGTTGAGAGCGTGATGGATCTCTACACTGCAACCATGCAGGAAATCGAAATCAATTTTCGCAGGCTTTCACCACTTGCAACACTGCCCGCGTATCAAACCGCGCTTGCCGCCGGTATGGATCTTCACGCGGCGATTGAAGTCCCAGTGACGATTGATGCTGGTGCGATTGCAATGATTCCCTGTGGATTCGCAATAGAGATTCCACCTGGATATGAAGGCCAAGTTCGTCCACGCAGTGGTTTGGCATGCAAGTATGGGGTTTCGATTCCCAATTCGCCTGGAACGGTTGATGCTGATTATCGAGGCGAGATGAAAGTTGCGCTGATCAATCTTGGGCGCGCTACATTCACGGTCGAGCCTTCAATGCGAATCGCACAACTGGTCATCGCGCCAGTTGTCCGCGCACGACTTCGCGAAACGACGCAGTTGAGTGAAACTGCTCGTGGATCTGGTGGATTCGGTTCGACTGGCGTTGGCTCGACTGGCGGCTGAAGCGTCAAAGAGTATTTGGCTATTCAATTTTCATCCCAGCGAAGTCAAAGGCAACGCACTCGCGGCTGAAAAATGGTTCGCCAGATTCCGTGCCGATACGGCTTCCAAAATAAATTCCCGCAGCATCAAGCCACTCTGGAACTTTACGATTCTTTTCGTTTGCGACGAATTGACTTGCATATGCCAACACGGCACGGCGTTTTGTTTGCGCATATCCCGTCGTGTCAGCAATGATTGAAGGTTGAGGAACACTTCGCAAATGAATCGAATAAAAGTGAAAGAGAGAAGGCGCATGCCAAGGATCGCCAGGGAGATCGCATTTGGTGAACTTCGCCGCGAATCGAGCGGCTTCGATCACGGCGCACGCCGCAACATGATCGGGGTGGGCGTCTTCTGGATGCGGAGCGAAAAGCACATGTGGCTTGAGCATCCGGATCGCGCCAGCAACGATGGATCGCGAGGCAAGATCGTTGACAACTTCTCGGTTGGTGAGTGGCAATTGCAAACGATTCGCACCCAAGATCTTTGCCGCCGCCGCCGCTTCTTGCGAACGGATTTCTGGTGATCCAAATGGCGTTGGTTCTCCAGTTGTCATATCGACCAGGGTGACCTGATGTCCCGCGGCAGCAAGACGAGCAATCGTCCCACCCATACCGAGTTCTTGATCATCTGGATGTGGGCCGAAGACTGCAATTCGCATTGTGCCACTCTATCAGCGCGCGCCGCCGAGGCGACCATACAACCCAAGCAGATGTTTATTCATATTCCGCCAGTCGAAATCAATTCGCACGACTTCTCGTCCGCGTTCTCCCATCACACGCCGTTCAATTGGCTGATCGATGATCCACTGCGCGGCTGCACGCAGTGCGACGCGGTCGCCTGCTTTCACCAAAATCCCAGTGCGATTATGTTGGCAGACTTCACGCGCGCCATCGACGTCATACGCAATCACTGGTTTTTGTTCGAGCATCCCTTGAACAACGGCGCGAGGCAAACCTTCTCGGTACGACGGGTGAACAATCACATCCATCGCAGAAATCCACGCGGGAATTTCACTCGGATCGACAAGACCAGTCATCGCAACTTTGTCGGCGATTCCAAGTGCCTTCAGCCTTGCGAGCAAGCGATCTCGCCACCAACCATCGCCCACCCAAAGCAGCGCAACTTTCGGCGCAGTTGTTTGGGACTTTTTGAGCAATTCACCAAACGCATCGATCATGTCATCGTGGCCCTTCAGTTCCGCCAATCGAGCGACGGTTCCAAGAACAACAACTGATTCGTCCCATCCAAATCTCGCTCGAAGCTCTTGGCGCTTTGTGGGAGGTGCCATGAAATGTTCTGTTTCCATTGCACTGCGAATGGTGACAAATTTTTCTGGTCGGCCGATTTTTTGCGCAAGCGCTTGAACAGTCATCGCATCCGCGACACTGACGATCGCATGACAGTGACGCGCAGCCCATCTTTCCGCTTGGATATAGAAGAAGTTCTTCCACCAAGATTGGTATGGATGAAATGCAAGTCCGTGAATTGTGTGAACGACCACAGGAACTTTTTCAGCCCACGCAGCTTTGCGCCCGAGTATTCCAGCCTTCGAAGAATGCGTGTGCACCACATCTGGCTTCCACTTTCGAATGAGTGCCTGCAACTCTTTCATACAGCGACGATCACGCAGTGGCGCAATATGCCGAACGAGGTTGGGAATTTCAAAGCGCTCGATGCGCGGATCTGCGATCACTCTGGGCAAGAGCGATCCTTCTGGACCATAGATCGGTCCATATGCCAGCGCGACTGCGTGCCCTTGATCCGCAGCGCCAATGCATGAAAGCACTGTGTTTTCCTGCGACCCCCCGATGATGAGTCGTGTTGAGATGTGCAGAATTCTCATAGAGCTTGTTCCGCAGATTGATCGATCGCTTCGCAACCCGAATCTAATTCGCCAGGGGAATCTGTGATGCCATAATGAACCCATTCCAAGCAGAGTCCCGATGGCGACATCGTGGGGCCAGCGCGAGCACGATTGCGTGCTTCGAGAATTTCTGTCACCGACTCTGGCTCGAATCGTCCTCGTCCAATTTCGACGAGTGTCCCAACCATAATTCGAACCATGTGATAGAGAAAACCGCCGCCTGCAACATCGACGCGCACAACTCCAGGCGAAGGTTCGATGACAGAACATGTGTGGACAGTTCGGACTGTGGATTCGCGTTGCTCTGGACAATGCGCGAACGAACGAAAGTCGTGCGTACCGATCATCAACGCGGCAGCGGTGCGCATTCGTGCAATATCCAAAGGGTGCCGACATTGCGCAGTTGTGCGACGCTCGAATGGATCAGCCCGTCCTTCAAGTCCACTCGGTCGTCCTTCGCAACCGTGACGCAGTCGGTAGGAATAACCTTTGCTTCTGCAATTTCGAATTGGATCGAAAGAATCTTCGGCATCCCACGCACCTCGAACCTCCAGATCTTGCGGAAGTCGCGTGTTGAGAGCCATCACAATTCGATCGACAGGAATTCGCGGATCAGCGATCGAAAATGCCGCGACTTGACCGCGCGCATGAACTCCAGAATCAGTTCGACTCGCGCCATCGACGGTCACGCGTTCGCGCATCAGATTTGAAACCGCATCAGTCAGAACTCCTTGCGCAGTTCGCAGCGCGGGCAGATTGGGCGGCTCTTGCCTTTGCCAACCATGGAAGTCTGTTCCGTCGTATGCGACGAGTAGTCGAAAGCGTGGCACGGTCCAAATTCGCCCTCGGGCTAGTGACCGAACAGGGAAGTAGGGGAGAGCATCCCTTTATCCTCGAAGTATTTGAGCGCTTCGTCAACGCTGCGAAAAATTTTAGTCGCCGTTTCAGTGATGAACGGGCTCGGATTTTTCTTGGGCTTCCAAACCACATACACCTCCTTGGTGTGTTCGAATGCATGGTGCAGTTCGCGTTCGACTCCGCTGGAGAGCGCGGGAACGCCTCCAGCCAATTCGGGAACAAGCGAGACGATCATGTCGCTCTGATCGACAAGTTTGAAATCACGCATATAAATCTGCCCGTCAATATCACCCGCAATATCCAGCACTTCACGAACGGGAAGACGCATCACAGGATTTCCTTCGCGACCGCCAAATGAGTGTTGTTGAATTTCGACAAAGTCTTCGCCCTTGCGGGCGGCTTCGATGGCGCGGTCGAGCAGCATTTTCTCGTCGACATCACCTGGATCGAAAGTGATGAAGTGACGCGCCAACTCCGCACGGAAGTGGTTGATCTCAGCCAAGACATCCGGCATATCCATCACATGACTCATCGGAAAGGATGGATAGACCTTGCGCATATCGGGCCGTGTGATCAGTCGCAGGCAAGTTTCAACCGTGTCTTGATGTCGCCCGCGACTGAGAATGTAAAAATTATTCGCGCATCCAACCGCTTGCGCCATAATTTCAGTGGCGAGGATTTCCTCCTCGCGCCAAACCATGCAGTCCTTCAACGTTGCATCGATGACATGTTCTTGATGCAATCGATGATGCACAGTCTCGACATTATCAACAAGGCATATGAAGCAATTTGGTTCCAGCTTTTGCAGTTGATCAAAATCGAATGCGCTGAAAAGTCCATGTCTCCAGCGGAATGTGGCATGGGTATTGACAATGACATTGGGATGTTCGTTCTTGGGATGTGTCGCCGCGATCACATCCTTGAATGCCGCTCTGCGCAGGCTGGAAAGGCGCGAAATAGGAAGATCCAAAATGCGCCCCGGAGTCACATCGGTGGCCTCTTCATACATCAACTCTCCGATGTTGAAGACCTCGATTCGCTCGCCGCGTTCTCCCGCAGCATCCACGACATCCCGAAGATAGGGCTTTTTGTCTACGCCGATTTGTCCAGTGACGACTGCTCGCATAAACCGAGTATACGGGGCAAGGGAGTATCGGATCAGCGAGGTTTCAATAGCGCACAGACATGGACTTCGATCGCGCGGCCTTCGCCAACAGCATCAACTTTTTCGTGGGTCTTGCCTTTGACATTGATCGAGTCCGCAGCGCAACCAATCAACCGCGCGATATTGGCGACAATATCCGCTCTGCGCGGTCCGATTTTGGGTTTTTCGCAGATGATTGTGCAATCGATGTTGCCAATCTCCCATCCCGCTTTGCGCATTCTGTCGACAGCTTCACGAAGAAAAATCGCGGAGTCCGCGCTTTCATTTTTCGGATCGGTGTCGGGAAAGAGTTGGCCAATGTCAGGCAAGCCAAGTGCGCCGAGGATCGCATCAGTCACCGCATGCAGCAATACATCGCCATCTGAATGTGCAACAGGACCAGTTGAATGTTCGATTTGAATTCCGCCGAGAACAAAAGATTTGCCATTGCCTGCGGGGGGGCGAGGCTCGAGCCGATGCAGGTCATATCCATGTCCGACCCGCATCGAGTGATCAGTCCTTGGCCCGATTCGTTGGTTGAGGTCCACCATTTGGAGAATTTGATCCAGTATTCTGATCTTGGAAGTCTGGCGGAATCATCAGAGTCGGATCTTCGGGCATATCTTCGGGAGCTGGGCGATATGTCACATCGATTCGCCGACAAGATGCTGGCGGGCAAATGAGTTGA
>SXSS01000131.1 GCA_005792145.1 Planctomycetia bacterium
ATTGGACTGACTCTGCACGGCGTATGACTGTGCGCGGACCATTGCCGCGGCGGGGATTATCAACCCAACAAGCAACACGATGATCCCGATGACCACAAGCGTTTCGATGAGTGTGAATCCACGACCGTGCTGAACTCTTGCAGATTGAATGATGGATAAACGCATTGATTATCAAGGACGAAGAGAAGACAAACGAACTATAAAAAGATTTCTACACAAAAAAAAGTAGCTACTGGATCCGCGCAAATTTTATCATTCAAAGACAGCGAGCAATTTTCCAAATCTGCGGACTTGAACGGCGACGGAATCATCAGCGGACCAGACCTCGCCGCGATTCTTTCTGGTTGGGGTCAGTGAATTCACCCCGACCACTTCACGCCAGTCGCCTCCCACCGACCGCTCTTCGCACTTTTCAAGACAGCGTCGCACACCTTGCCCGTTTCGAGTGCGTCACGAAAAGTTGGATGAGCCGCTGTGCCGTCTTCCAATGACTTGAGAAAGTCCGCGAGATGATGGATGAATGAATGCTCATATCCAATCGTCAATCCTGGCACCCACCAATTTTTCATGTATGGATGATCGCCATCAGTGACGTGAATCGATCTCCAACCGCGCAATCTCGACTCATCGCTGTGATCGAAAAACTCCAGCCGATGCAGATCATGAAGATCCCACGACATCGATGCGTTCTCGCCATTGATCTCGAAGAAATACTTTGCCTTATGCCCGCGCGCATATCGAGTGGATTCGAAATTGCCCAGCGATCCATTGGTGAAGTCGCAAAGAAACTCGCAGGCATCGTCAATTCCGACATCCTCGACCTTCCCACTCTGCGTGTGTTTGCGCTTCTTGACGAAAGTTTCGGTGCGTGCGACAACGCGGGAAATTCCGCCATTCAACCACTGCGCCGTATCGATGCTGTGCGCGAGCAAGTCGCCAGTCACTCCTGAACCCGCCGCAGCGAGATCGAGTCTCCACAGTCCTTCCCCGCCTTGAGGCAACTCTGGGCTGATCGTCCAGTCCTGCAGAAATTGCGCGCGAAAGTGGAAGATTTTTCCCAGACGACCTTCGTCAATGATCTGCTTTGCCAGCGTCACTGCGGGAATGCGTCGATAGTTGTACCAAACAGTATTTGCAACGCCCGCTTTTTCGATGGCGGCAACCATCCGTTCACCATCGCTGTTGTCCATCGAAAGCGGTTTTTCACAGAGCACCATCTTGCCGGCATTCGCCGCTGCGATTGCGATCTCGCTGTGCAAATTGTTTGGCGTGCAAATGTCGACCGCATCGACATCATCGCGCATGACGGCCTCGCGCCAATCAGTCACGATGTGTTTGTATCCCCAGGTATCGGCAAACGCTTTGGCTCTCGCCGGGTCTCGTGCACAGAGAACCTGAAGCACTGGCTGGTACTGCGAAGGGAAAAAATGCCCAACTTTCTTATACGCATTGGAATGCGTCTTGCCCATAAAGCCGTAACCAATCATTGCGATACGAAGTTCTTTCTTTGCGTGGTTCATATTGATTTACCAAGCTTGTCCGTGCGCATCCCGCACTTGAATCATCACCGCAAGGATGTCATTCCATGTCTTGCGACACGCCATCACCTGATTGGAAAACATACAGCCATCCCAGCAAATGTGACCAAACCGCGCAAGCGGCCGATTATTTTCTGTCAACCAATATCCAGCGGTTTTGACGATGTCGAGTTTTCCATTTGGATCGTTGGGCAAACAATGACGGCCAGTCTTGTCGTGCGTGCCTGAACCATGAACGGTTCCATCGTTCTGTGCGATATGCACATCGATCGTCCATGGACGAAGCGCGTCGGTCAAATGCGTGTACGCATTCCAAAACTGTGCCTGGGTGTGACGCGGCTTCAGCAGTGCTTGCTTGGGGGCATTGTGTCCAAGTAGATACAAATATGTATGCGCAAGATCAGCTTGAAAGCCGAGATTTTCTGGCATCCCGACCCCTTCAAGAATTTGCAGCATCGACTTCCATCCATGCATTCCAGCCCAGCAAATCTCCCCTTCCGCTGCGAGACGCTCGCCGTGCGCCTGCGCGATCTTGGTCGCCTCCTTGAAAGTCGAAATGATTTTCTTTGTATTGCCCGCAGGATCTGTTTCCCAGTTTTTTGCGGAATCTGCCGAATCAATTCGGATGATTCCATAATGTCGAATCCCAAGATCGCGAAATTTCTTTGCGATGCGGCAGGACTTTTTTATTTGTCCAAGAAACTTCGCGCGCTCTGACTTTGTTCCCATCGCAGAACCGCCACCTGTCGGCGCCCAAATCGGCGCGACAAGCGATCCAATGACCAAGTCTTTTTTCGCAACCTTTGCCGCGATGCGTTTCAATTGATCATCCGTCGAATCGATACTGACGTGCGGTTCAAATAGAAAGAGATCGACACCGTCAAACTTGATTCCGCCAACAGCCGCGCGCGCCGTGAAGTCGAGCATCGCATCAAAGCCGATGACGGGCTCGGATCCAGGCGCACCCTTGCCGACAAGTCCAGGCCAAAGTGCGTTGTGAAGGTTCGGCAGTTGATGAGATAAATTTTGGAGTGTTCTCATAGCTTTGAATTGATGTTCGGTGCGTGCGGATTGACTTGCGGACCAAAGTATCGCAGAACAACGAGTTCCTCGGTCGCACTTGTATTTTCATATGTCACGCCACGCAGCGCGGCGGGTTCGGTGACGAAGACTTCATCCTCGGTCATCTCATCAAAGCGAATCAGCTTTGGACAATTCAGTTTCAGTTCGTTGATCTTTCCTTCGCCTTGCACGACGATGATCGAATTCGCGCCGAGGTCTTTCACTGTCACTTTACAGCGCGGTGCGACGGTCAATTCCTTCGCTGAAAAATATTGGATGCCATCGATACGACCATAGACAATCCACTTGTCCGCGTGCGTGTCCGTCTGCGTGTCCACGATCGGTCGAAGAAAATGATTCGACTTGAAGTTTGGATCAAGATTCCCCGCCCAGTCGAGTTGATCAACAATGAAGTCAATATCATTGTGCTTGTTCTTGGGCATATCTTTCACCAAGAGTTCTCGCGGCACTTCGCGCCCCTCGACGAGATTCTGATACATGCCAAAGACATCACTCCCCCACTGCGGTTCGTATGTGCACAGCGAACCAGGAGCATGCAGAATCGCAGGTGGAATCAACCAACCTGTGCCAATTTCCAACTGATATGCACGACTGAGTGATGTGATCTTGTTGTCACCCTTGTGCCAATCTGCGATACAGCGGCGGACCTGATCACGCGTTGTGCCAGGTTCGAAACCCATAAACGTATATGGAAAATTGTTTCCAACATTGTTGTGCTGTGGCGGGAAGTAATAGCCCTCTGGCTTTCCTTCGCGCCCAACAAGTTTTGCCTGCTTGAAATTCTGATGCATGTGATGCGGGATCGGTCCCATATTGTCGAAGAACTTGGAATAGACCGGCCACTTCTTGTGTTTTTTCCAGATTGCGCCACCGACGATCTCCGCGCCAAAATCCGCGACAACATCGCGCAACAAAAAACTTTGCCCATCATGAATGACGGCGCTCAGTCCTTCGTTGATTGTGCGATTGTCATTGGCTGCTTCCGTTGTCGAACCAAACCATCGCTCGTCGATCCCACCTCTGTGAAGTCCGAATGCATACAAGTCATCTGGATGAAGTTTCAGTCGCTTGCCAGGTTGCAAGAATGATCGTGGAACCCACGTCGGCGCGAGTCGCAAAATTCCGCCTCCAGCGTCGAGAGCCGAGCGCGCCACTTTCTGCACATTCTTGGTGATGCACTTTGTGGGACGAGTTGCCATAAGGGCAAATCTAGTGCCTTCAGTCACTCTGCGTCGAAAACGCCAAATTCTTCAACAGCACATCACTGGGATATCTTTTCACCACCGAAAAGTTTGGCAGCATTGCAAGCAGGGCTTCCAAAGTCGGCTCTCCCTCATAGATTTCTTCATTGCTGTATTCCGTATAGAGAAATCGGGTTCGAGCCAGAGTCGCTTGACCGCCAGCAATCATGTCCCCTTCAGCTCCCTGCATATCCGCCCAAATAAAATCTATCTCACCGATCTCGCACCTCTGCGCCCAATGATCGAGGCTTCGCACTGCGACGGTGATTGTTTTCTTGAACTTGCACCAAGGCCACTTCTGCTTATGCGTCTTCGGCGCACGCAGCGAACCTGATTGATCCCAACCCTGCGGATAGATCGCTTCGATTTGCGCCGTCGCATCGGGCGGAAGCCCACTGCTGATGTGAAACTCCGCCTTCCCATTTTGCGCTCCAATAGCAATCTCGTGGATGCGTAAACGCGAATCGTTGACATTGGACTTCAACACCGCGACCGCACGAGGGTCTGGCTCGAAAGCATGAATCTGCGCGCGGGGAAAAAACTTGAGAAAAGCCGCAGTGTGCCCGCCATGATGCGCGCCGATTTCCAAGATCATTCGTGCATCTGTTCCAATCAGATTGGCAACAAATTGACCAGTGATTTGTTCGTTGGTGACTGGCGGGATTGGCTGACTCATCGCAGAGCGACTGGAATCCCAGGCGCAGTCTTGGGAGTTTCGGATGCCGTCTTCTTAGATCCTTGTGTTTCTGGCTTAGCCTTCTTTGCCTTTTTCTTTTCATTTTCCTCAAGTTCTGACGAACTTCCCAGCAGACCGAGTGATGGAAGAATGGACATTGGAGCAGGAATGATATTGGCAGGATTGAGCGAAGTCACGGAATTTGACGCACTCAAATCCAGAATCTGACCACCTGCGCCTGTCAGCAAAGCGACTGTGATTGACGATTGAAAGAGCGATGTCACGTATCCGCCGAGGGTTCCAGATCCATCGACGTTGCCATTTGTGTTTGCGAAGACAGCCTGCGTTCCACTTCCAACCATCACTGGAGCAACGCTGAAGAAGACTTGACCGCCCACGATGTAATCCACCATTGGATCGATGATTGTTCCGCCAGTGTTGGTCAAGATTGGGCCAGATGCGCGCGCGAGCAAGTTGATTGCGTCAGAGTTGACGCGCAGATTGCCCACTGCATTGACGTCGCCGAGAGTCACGGTGGTGGCGTTCGTAGCAGGTAGTAACCCACCAATAGTGATATTGCCAAGACCCGTAAGTTTCTGGTTGAGACCCATATCAAATGTGCCTGAACTAAAAGCGATATTTCCACCGCCAACAATCGTCGCAACAGTTGCTGGTGTCGCGCGCGCGCTGCTGGCTAGAGTGTTCAGGTTCACAGAACTCGCGGTGACACTTCCGACTGCGCTTGAAAATGTGATGGTGTTGCCAAGAGTTGTTCCGGCATTCACCGTCAACGCGCCAGTGAAAGTAAGCGCACCTTGGAAGGTTGTCGAACCTGTTCCCGCGAGTTGAATGAAGCTGGTCGCTGTGATCGCATCTCCTACAACAACATTGCGCGCAGAATTGATCAGAATTGCGCCGAGCGGAGTCGTCGTGCTTGTGCCATCAGTCATCGTGATGTCGCCCAATCCAGCGGTCAAGGTGAGATCCCTAGGAGTAAGAAGCCCATCACTTCGGATTGCCGTTGTGAAGTTGATGTCGTCGCCTGCGCCTGCGCCAGTGATCATCGTCACATTGTTCGTCAGTGTGACACCGCTCGCAAATGAGATGCCGTCATTCGTGCTTGAGATGTTGCCACCGATGCTGTTGAGACC
>SXSS01000132.1 GCA_005792145.1 Planctomycetia bacterium
ACCGCTTCAGTTTGACGAAGGAATTGCAATAATGCTTGATACTGTTTGGCCAACCATCACTTCACAAACTCGCGACGAATTGATCGCGCAGTGCGTCCGCAATCTGAAGAATGATCCAGAGAACTATGAGCAATTTTCCAACATCGTCGCAGCGATCACCAAGTCGCGCAGAGAAACTGTGAAGTCGCAGTGGCGACTTGGCAATTATTACGGCACAAAGCTTGCTCTTGCTCGCGATCCAGACAAGGCATCCCCCGCCTTCGCGATGACTTTTATGGCGATGCGCAAGGACGATGTGACGGCACTCTATGAAGCGCTCGGCGTTGCGCACAAAAACCTCGCGGTCGAAGAATCTTCGATCACAGTCGCTCCACCGACCGAGGTAAAGTTTGCGCTCGTTTTGAAAAATGGATTGGCTGGGATTTCACCAGAGATTGTGCGCTGCATGATCGCCGTGATTGCTGATGCGGGAATCACCGAATGGCAAGGCGCAGCGCGCGGCGCACTCAGCGCGCATATGAAGGACTTTCGCTGATCAATCTTTTTGTCGAGGAAGCGGCGTCGGCGACATTCGAATCGATCAATGCCCGAGCTGTGTGATGTCTGTCGGTGAGAAACTCAATTCCACCAAGGACCAATCACCACCGGCAATGCCTTCTTCTTTCAAACAGAATTACATTTGCTGGGGATGTCTTATGCAATGCCCACGCTTTGTGGGCGACTTCTCGAAAGCTGACCGTCATTTGAGTCGGATGCAGTTTATTCGCATCGATCGCGAAGTGATCGCCGGCAACCATTGACGCAGAAAAAGGAAGATATTCATCATCTTCTTTAGGCAAGAAGAACGCCGCGGGGATCGCCAGCGGTATGAAAACTGCAAGTCGAATCCATATGCGATGGGCAAGTTTGATTGTGAAAGATTTTGCAATGTAGAAGTCAATATGGATGTTCAACAAGCCAAACTGCCGCGGCGAGTTCGACAGTCGAGAGAGAACCTCCGGACCAGTTGCATGCGATCGAAGAACTTCCGCTGCCCTTGAAAAGTTTGTTGCCAGAGACATTGAAAAGAATCGTCGAACTTCCAGAATCTTGAAAAACTTTGTCGCCAACGATGTTGTAAAGGCACTTGCTTGAACCCGATCCTTCGAAGACTTTCTGCCCGCTGAGGTTGAGAATCAAATTGCTGCTTCCAGACCCTTGGTAGACACGCGATCCACTGATATTGCAAAGCGTTTTCGAAGAACCAGTTGCTTCGTAAAACTTTCCGCTTGAAAGATTGAATGCAGATTTCCCAGTGCCCGAACCTGTATAGAACTGAATCTTTGGCATGAAGGAAGCTCCAAGAAGTAATACGGCGGCGAGTGTGAAAGCGACGAATCGAGATGTCAGGGCAATTTCACATGCGAAAGCATATCTGATCCATCAAATAATCAATGCAATTCCCGCCCCTCTTGCACTACATTGAACATACTTTAATGCATCAACCCTCCCCACAACTTGTCGCGGAAATCACAACAAAACTATTGGCGATCGAATCGACTGACGCCTCCGAGGCTGGTCCACACTGGGGCGCGATGCACAAGCTTTTATTGAAAGCAAAAGTCGACGGCACTTCTCTCTTGCCAATCGTCGGTAGGCGCGACCTCGCAGAATTGAGGAATGTAGTCGCCAAACTTCGCGGTGAAGAAGTTCTCGCCATTCCCAGAGAACCTGAACCCGTCATCGCAGAGATTGACCCATCTATCTTGCAAAGTGCATTGAAAATGTTTCGGCGTCGTATGAAATTTTCGAGGCTCGACGCAGAATCGAAACTGGGCGTCGGTCCAATGAGCGGCGGCGCAAATCACCGAATCGAGTCCATGATTCCGCCGAAGGAATTCCCTTTGGCGGTCTGGGACGCGCTTGTTCTTGCGGGAAAACTTCGCAGAGAGGGGCAAGGGTTCTATTCACTCGTCGACGACGGCACGCAGGTTCAGTGGTAAATGTTTTGCTAGGCGGGCTTGAACTGCTATCCTATTGTTGAAATGCAAGATGAATCCATCCCCAATCTCTTGCTCGAGAAATTGCTTAAAACGCAAGAACGAATACTTGGGCTTATTGCTCGTGCGGAACCGCTATCCGAATCGCTGAATGCGATTTCTCAATTTTCTGAAGAAACATTTCCGTCGATGATGGCATCGATTTTAGTATTCGAAGATTCTTCGCAGTCACTGCGTAAGGGTGGATATGGTCGACTACCCTCAACTTTTCAAGATGCCATCGACGGAATGGCGCCAGGACCAATGACGGGCAGTTGCGGAACAGCTGCTTTTCGAAAATCACGCGTGATATGCGAAGATGTTCGCATCGATCCGCTTTGGATTCAATTTCGAGAATTTGCTGTTGCCTATGGCATTCGGTCGGCATGGTCGACCCCAATTCTCGGTGTTGAAGGCAATTTGACTGGAGTCTTTGGAATGTATTACGGTGACTGTAGAGCGCCAAGCGCAGAAGAGTTGAAACTCGTCGATCACTTTGTAAACCTTGCATCAATCGCAATCGAACGACATCGATTTGAGATGCGAGATCTTTTGACCGGGCTTGGAAGCAGAAAACTTCTTGAAAAACTTGTCGCGTCTTGGAGAATCAATCCAAAGGGGAAACCTTTTTCTGTCGCGCTTTTGGATCTTGATAATTTCAAAAGCCATAATGCGCATCTTGGCCGTATCAGTGCTGACATCTTGCTGAAACAAGCGGCTGAGCGCATTTCTAAACACGCGACTTTCACCGACTATGCCATTCGATTTGATGGCGATCAATTCATCCTGATCACTCCTGCAGAGGGCAACTCGATGCGGGAACGCTTTCGGGAAGTGATCAATGCCTTCAGAAGACCGTTCCATATCAAAAAAATAGATATTCGCCTGACAGTCTCTGCCGGAATTGTCGACTGGGACCCAAGCACAACCGATTTTGATGGAGCTTTTCATCAAGTTGAACAAGCTTGCTTAGAAGCCAAAAAGCTTGGAGGCGATCGCTGGGTTGAGTACAACGACATCAAGCGCAAACGTGCGGACGAACGACTTCGAATTTCTCGAATTGTCAAAGAGTGCATTGCGGATCAACGCCTCGCTCCATATATGCAACCGATCATTCATATTGCCACAGGTCGCCCTGTTGGATTTGAGGCTCTTGCACGACTGACTGGACTTGATGAGACCATTTCGCCTTCAACTTTCATACCCATTGCTGAGGAGAATTCGTTGATCGAAGAACTCGGAATCAGTATCTATCGTTCGACATGCAAATTTATTTCTGAGCGCAAATTGATCGACAAGAAACTGACTTTTAATGTCAATGTTTCAATACATCAGTTGACGCGGGAAGATTTTCCCTTTCAAGTGGCTGAAATAGCTAGAGAATTCGGCGTGCCTAACGAGCAAATTTGTTTCGAAGTGACTGATCCGCAGTTGCTCGGTAAAGAAGGTCCATCACAAGAGATGCTTCTGAAATTGAAATCGATGGGATTCAAAGTTGCACTTGATGACTTTGGACTTGGATATTCCTCGCTCGAACTGCTCAAGAAAGTTTCATTTGACCGAGTCAAGATTGATCGAAGTGTTACTTCTCAATTGGGAGACGGCGAACGCGGGTTTGCGCTTTGCAAATCCATTCTTCTTCAAGTGGTTGCAGTTTCTGATATGCGTGTCATCGCAGAAGGCATCGAGACCCAAGAGCAATGCGACATTTTGCAAGGTCTGGGATGCGAGTTTGGGCAAGGATATTTATGGGGTCGCCCCGTTCCTAGTCAAGAGGTATTCAAGTGGCTTGAAAAGACGAACTTGGCTTGATCTCAAACTTGGCTTGATCGTAATCTGGACTGAACTCGACACGATCTCACATTTGTGCGAAAATGTTTTATGCACATTCACATTGAACCTAGACAGTCGAGCGGCGGAACAGTTGTTCGGCTCGATGGGAAACTAGACTCTGGCAACGCCACACCTGTGGAAATTGCGCTATTGGATGTCATTGCAAAAGGCGAGACCAAGCTGGTCATCGACTGCGTCAAAATGAACTTTGTCAGCAGTGCTGGACTGCGGTCGCTCATCATGGCGATCAAGAAAATGAAACCGCTCGGCGGAACGGTCACTCTGCTTGGGCTTCAACCAAACGTGAAAGAAGTGCTGGAAATCAGCGGACTGCTTCCACTCTTCAAGATTCAATCAAGTTGAAAAGATTCAGGTGATCTGAGACGCAGTCGGTCGAATGGAAACATCCGTGCCAGGAATCTGCGCTTCCAAATCACCGCGCAGCGCGTCGATTCTTTTCTGAACATCTCCCATCAAATCGTTGGGATTGAACTCGAGAAAAATCTCGACATAGATATTGGGCCCAGAACGACGCGCTCGAACTTTATGAATCCGCTCATATGAATCGATGTGCGTCACCAACTCACGCATGATCTTCAACTGCACAGTTTCTTCAATCGTCGCATCCAAGAGATCGCCGACTGATGATGAAGCCATCCCCCACGCCGCGTGAAACATAAAGAGCACGCCAACAAGCGAGGCGATTGGATCGATGTACCAACTCCACTCGTTTTCACGAAAAACCAGCGCAAGCAAGAGTCCACTTCCCATTACAACATCGAAACTTGCCTTGGAAAACCAAAGTCGCGCTTGCGATTCCATGATCGCGGATGGTTGCTGGGCGACAATCCTCTTATCCCGAGCCCAGATGAAATAGCCAACGCATGCATACAGCGCAAAGAGTGCGATACCCGCCTGCGTACCTTCTGGCATAATTGGATGACTGAAATGATGGATGGCGCGAATCGTCACAAAAATTCCGCACGACATCATGATCACGCCAATTGCGATGCTGACGAGATTTTCTAGTTTGCCGATGCCATACGAAAACTGGTGCGTTGCAGAGCGGCGAACCGCCCGAATGGTCAGGAAAGCCGCGAGGACCGACAGTGTGTCAGTGCCTTCTTTCAGCACATCGCCCATGATCGTGACGGAATTGGACAGGAATGCGGCAAAGCCCATCAACACAAGGTCGACTAGACAGAAGGCAAGCGCAAACTTCAGACTGCTTTCTCGTGTACCGCCTGATCCGTGGTGTGACATGGAATCCCCAAGTTATCAATAAGTTGTCTTTACGGAAAAATGAGCCTTTGTCATCAGCGCGCAACACGCTCGCACACAATTGCATATCTTTTATTCAATTTCTTCAATGAAGTTATTCCTGATCTATCTGATGTTGTCTGCTGTGACCGTGGCAAGTCCAGGACCAGGTGTTGTGCTGACCTTGATGAACGCGCTTCGGTATGGCGTCCGAGAAGCATTCCCCGGAATTCTTGGATTGGCTGCGGGAATAGTCTGTATTGCTGCAATCTCATCAACTGGACTTGGGTTGCTCATGACAAATTCCCCACTTGCATTCACAGTTTTTAAGTTTGCTGGCGCGGCGTTCCTGATTTATCTTGGAGTTCGCTTGTGGCTAGCCGCGCCATTTCAATTGAGCCAAGTTGAAGCGCACGATGCAAATCGAACGCGTCGATTCTTGGAAGCGTTCACCCTTCAATTTTCAAATCCCAAAGCGCTTGTCTTTTGCCTCTTCGTTTTTCCAAACTTTATCAAACCAGAAGAGCGCTATTTTTTACAGTTTTCAATTCTCGCATCCACATACGCACTGCTCATAATCGTCATTCACATTGCATATGCAATGATTGCTGCGCAAGCAAGAAAATGGTTTTCATCACCACGAGGCGGTCGATTGCTCAACGCAATCTCTGGAACAACCTTCATCGCTTTTGGCGTAATGCTTGCATTA
The DNA here is from genome assembly GCA_005792145.1 of Planctomycetia bacterium. Lineage (GTDB taxonomy): Bacteria > Planctomycetota > Phycisphaerae > Phycisphaerales > SM1A02 > F1-60-MAGs104. The sequence continues at coordinate 5,821 of SXSS01000132.1, forward strand.
TTGCACGGTAAATCTGCACTTATGAGCAATACAGAATGACGGATCTGCCGCCAAAAGCGCATTCGATCCCTCTCCACTAACCTTAAAATTATGCAACCATTTCTAGGCGAATTTATGGGGACACTCGTGCTTGTCTTGCTTGGAGATGCCGTCGTTGCCAATGTGCTTTTGAACAAGACCAAAGGGAACAATTCTGGTTGGCTTGTCATCACTGCTGGCTGGGGATTTGCGGTAATGGTTGGTGTCTTTGTTGCAGGAGCTTTCGGCAGTCCTGATGGGTACATAAACCCTGCGGTCACACTTTGGTCAGTCTTTGGAAGCGGAGATACTTCGAAACTGATCTTGATCCCAGCGCAATTCGCGGGGGCATTTGTCGGAGCGGTGCTTGTTTGGATTCAATATTTGCCGCACTGGAAAGAAACTGCAAACAAAGAAGCCAAACTTGCCGTGTTCTGCACTGGGCCAGCGATTCGAAACGCCCCCGCAAATCTGATGAGCGAAATCATCGGCACGACGGTGTTGCTGGTTGGTGTCGGCGCGATCTTTTCAAAAATCGAACCTCAACTTGCGGTTGGCATTGGACCATATCTCGTCGGCGTACTCGTCTGGGCGATCGGACTTTCGCTTGGTGGCACAACTGGATATGCGATCAATCCAGCGCGCGACCTTTCTCCAAGAATTGCGCACGCACTACTGCCAATTGCAGGCAAAGGATCATCCGATTGGGGATATGCGTGGATACCAGTTGTCGGGCCGTGCATCGCAGCTGCGATTGCTTGGGCAATTTTTAAGTTTATTGCATAGCCTTCATTGATGACCACTCTTTGCATCGCACCCGAATTTGAATCGCAGATTTCTTTGTACGCAGATGGATCGACAATCCTGCGCAAAGCCGTCGACGGAATTGCCCCGCAGAAGTTGAACACAAAAATCGCACCAGGAACTTGGAGCATTCAAGAAGTCATCGTTCATATGGTCGACAGCGATCTGGCCGCGACTCATCGTATGCGCCGAATTGCAGCGGAAGAAATGCCGTTGCTGGTTGCATATGACGAGAATGCGTTTATCGCCAGATTGTCAGCTGAAAAAACAGAGATCGCGCAAGCGCTTGATCTCTTTGATGCCAACCGTCAATTCACCGCGCAATGGCTGCGATCGCTTGATTCATCTGCGTTCGCCCGCAGTGGCATTCATACTCAGCGCGGTAAGGTGACGCTTGGAGAAATTCTTGCGATCTACACACAACATCTCGATCACCACTTGGTTTTCATCAAAGGCAAACGCAAAGCGCTTGCGGTTTGACCCGCGTGATGCGTGATGCGTGATCAAATCCGCTAAGGATGCGTCAATGGCGCCGCCTTGCCCACCCCTTTGCCAGTCAACACCAAAGTGCGCTCTGGAATAAGCAAGATAAATGCGGTGACGGACGAGGCGGTCATCCGAGAGTCATCGCCATAACCCGCGTTGTCGCGATTGGGCTGATAGTAAAAAGTTCCGTCGCTGCATTGAGCGAGCGCGAACCACCAACGATTTGCGTCCATCAGTTTGCGAAAGTTCGCAGGGTCGACGCTTGCACCAAGCGCGGTATAGCCCATTCCCATTGCAGGCGATCCGTGCGTGTCGGGAAAACTCTGCGGATGCAGGCCGATCACCTTCGAGTGAAGTCGCGCTCGATCGCGATATGTGACATCGGGATATGGGCTGAGAAAATTCGCTGCGGCCGATGCGCCTGTGCGCCCCATATCCGCCCAACCTTCTGGACCACCACCAACGCTGTCGCCATACCACACATATCCATTAGCACCACTGCCCTTGCGCAGAAATTTGTATGCGGCGTCGTGATGAGCTCGATCAATTTTAATCCCGCATCGTGCCATCAATGAGTACGCGAGCGCACCTTGTGCAGTCATCATGGTGATCGGTCCATAGCCTTCGAAGCCAGGATTGTGTCCCCACCCACCATGCGAATCGAGCGGTCCCTTTGGAAAGGAAGATGGATGCGACTCCCTCGCCTTTGGATTGATTTGGTCCATATCGAGGTATTGACCTGCGGCGATGAAATCGTGAATCTCCTGCAATTCTGGCAACACCCACTCCGCACGCGTGGCGAGGTAAAACTCGCTCAATACGATCGCGGCGCACATATATCTCCAGTTTGGAAGCGACAGCTTCGCGCCTTCATCGCAGGCTCGAGTCGACGCGCAAAGCTGTCGCACGCATTTCTCCACCGCTGGTAAGTAGCGCGGATCGCCACTTGCAAGCAAAGCGAGTGGTGCGAATGTGTCGTGAACGGGATCGCCAAATGAACCATCAGCGCCCTGATTCTTCACGAGATATTCCATTAGATCGGCGATGATGCGCTTGGACTTCGGGCAGTCTGTTGGGTATTTCGGCGCGAATGCGCCGTATGTGGTGCCGACATCGAGAACAACGGACATCGTCTTGCCATCGCGCAGAAGTGTGAGCGGGAGTTTGCCCGGAGTCGCGCTGCGTGAAGACTGCGCGGCTTCGAGTGCAGTTGCAAATTCTTCGATCGGTCCAGTCGCGCCGAAATTTTCCTCGCCATATCCGTTGCGATGCGGATCTTTGAACAACTCCTTGCCAGCACCGATGATTTGATCACCGACAAGGACAATGCCACTTGCGGGCGTCTCTACAAATACATATCGAATCAGGAGCGACTTTGGAGCATCAGCCACCAGCTCCGCGCGCATACCAGTGATGCCAAGGTTATAGAACCACCCAGGAACAATTGCATCGGGTCCAGCGTTGGCGCGTTGTTTCCACGGTTGACCATCATCGTGATAGTGAACCTGAGCCGATGCGTTGGCGACAATCCAGAGCGTGGCAGCACCGCACAGTGCGTGAAGTATGACGAGTATTGATCGGTGGACCATTGATGTAAAAGGTATCGCCAGTCGCATGTAGATGTTCGACCTCGCATCAAAGAGCAAGCGCGATCGGCAAGCGATCACATTTCAGAGCTCTCTACTGCAGAAGAAATGTGGCGATGATCTGCTTGGCCTCGGTCGCATAGGCGTTGTTGCCATTGACGCTGAGCCCGTGAGTTCCGCCGATGAGTTTGTAGTGGACGACATGACCACCGAGGTAGGTGTATTTCACGAAAGGAGCGGAGTAACCGTTCGTGCTGTTTCCTGGGATGCCTGCGGAATCGCTCAGTTGCGACCCAGTTTCACCCATCCGTTGGGCGAAGCGATAAATGCTCTCTTGGCAGTTCATAAAAGTAGTGCCAACACCGCTTCCTCCCGTGTAAGGAATAGTTGTATCGGCAGTGCCGCTAATAGAAATGATCCTGCGCCCATTGGCCGGAATAATAATTTGGTCATAGGTATTGTTGCCCGATGCATTGAACCAAAATGATCCATCGTGATACATCTTGGTGATCATTTGAGAAACCACGCAGGCGGCTCTCTTGAAGGCGGCACTATCGAGCTCGATGAGGAGCCGATTGGTCATTCCTGAGCCGTTGGATACTCCATAGATCGATATTTTTTCATCGTCCACATTGTCGTAGGTTTTCAGCAGTGCGATTAGATCACGAATGAATGCAACATCTGGTGCTTTGGAAATTTCATTATCTACATTCCAACTCGTGGAATATCCATTGGGAGCAACGCGAATCGCACTGTTGAGGGTGGTGCCCATCGAGTTGATGAAACTCGAGTTCCCTCCATTGCCGTGCAGCATAATTACCACTGGAAAAGGTCCTGATCCGGTAGTGGGAACGAGCACAGCCGCTGTGCGCTTGTATCCGTTGGGCTGCTGCGCCCAAGTTTGTGTGATGGAGAGAGTGGTGTTGGTGAGATTTCCATTCGAGCACGAACCCCATTGTGCAAGAAGTTGAGTGAGGTCGGGTCCATCGACCACGCCATTGTTGTTCAGGTCGGCAATTCCGTTCGCACCCCACTGACTTAAAAGTGAGGCGAGGTCTACTCCGTCGATCTGGTGATTGTTGTCGAGGTCGGCAGAACACTGCGCCTGCGCCGACCGCGTCGACGGAGAAAACAACAGTAGTGTTGTAAAAATCATCGCTCCTACAACATTGAAATTTTTTAATTTGTGAATCATAAAGCTTACAAAGAGGAAAATTGACTCCATTGAATGTAACTGCAATTACAGAAAAATCAATAAAAAGTTCGGATTAGCAATAAATGTGTGAGAGTTCACGGGGCTGCGGGCGATTTTTGCCCGCAGGCGCAGAGAAAACACGATTTGCTCCCTCCGCGGCGAAGGCCGCGGAATAAATCACGCCCCCCGAGTCGTTTTTTTGCTTTCAAAAAAATTTCCACAGCCGTGGGGGTAAAACAGCCCCACAGCCCACAGCCTTCGCAGCCACCAAACCTTGGCGGACGCCAAGGTTTGGGGAAGTAAAAATGAACATTTATCCGCGGCGAAGGCCGCGGACTAGTCCCAGAGAAAATGGAAAATGGAAGCAGGCTCCGCTTGGCGGAGCCTGCAAGGGTAGATGGAATTACGGAGTCCTCACGACACGGAAACCG